>CAIYAG010000045.1 GCA_903924075.1 uncultured Bacteroidota bacterium
ATAAAGACCTGATCAACAAAATGCTCTGTTTTATTTTAGCTGGCAATCGATTACCAGCAATATCAAGTGTTGTTTCAAATCCCTGTGGAAGCAACTGAACAAAACTTGTTAGTCCGCATAATTCCACTAATTTTTTCAACTCAACCTGGTCGTATGCTTTATTCCCCATGGTAAAATTTTCAAGAAGCGTTCCTTGAAAAATATCTTGTTGACTCAACAAGATACCCGTTACAGATCTTAAAGATTCTAGGTTATAATTTTTAAGTGATACCCCATCAACCAAAAGAGAACCCTTATAGTTTTTATAGGCACCAGTTAACAAACGCAAGATGGTTGTTTTTCCAGATCCTGAATTTCCATAGATACAAATTGTTTTCCCCGGCTCAATTGTGAAGCTGATGTCTTTTAATACAGGATTGCCATGATCGTAACTGTACTCTAAATTTCTAAATTCAAGAGCTATTCCCTTTTGCACATCAGCGATTATTTGTGTTCCTTCTTTTTCTATTTCGCTATCCGTAATTTTTGATAGTTTTTCAACTGCAGTTAATACATCATAGATCTTATCCAAATTAGTGATCAGTTTTTCAACAGAACCAATTACCATAATGATCACGATATCAGCGGCAATGAACTGACCGATATTAATTTGTTGATCAATCAATAAGATCGATCCAACGATCAACATACTTGCGGTGATGATCACTTTAAACCCTATGAGACTCCAGAATTGTGTAACCAGTATTTTAAAATATCTGGTATGTGCATCTAAATAATTGGAAACATAGCTGTCAGCTTTCTCAATATTTAATGAAGTTCCTTTTGAATATTTAAATGTTTTTACCACACGTGCCATTTCTTCGAGCCATGCTGCAGTTTTGTATTTATAATCACTCGACTCCACGTTGGCTGCAAACCCAGTTGGCAGTGTGCTTCGAAGGATCATATACAATAATAATAAAAGCACTGCGCCGAATCCAATAAATACAGGATGGTATAACGAAAGCAATACCACACCAAATAAGATCTGTATTACAGCAGATGGAATGTCTAATAAAAGTTTCTCTATTCCTTTTTGTAAAGACGCAGTATCAAAAAAACGATTTACCAATTCAGGTAAATAATAACTGCTCATTTTTTCGATATCTATTTTTGGCAAACGATTGGCGAACTCCAAAGAATAACGCACAAAGATCTTTTGCTGAATTTTTTCAATTACCTGCATCTGACGCACTTGCAGTAAACCACCAATAAAAACGGCAACCACTACCATTACAATTAAAACAATAATGCTTGTTGATAAAGAACCGGCCAATACAAAACTTATAATGGTTTGAATGCCTAGTGGTGTTGCAAAGTTTACCAATCCTGCAAGAATTGCATAAACATAAATAGTGCTGATATCTTTTTTTTCCAATCTGAGCAGGGTGAAAAATTTCTTTGCTGCCCCTGCTGGTGTGGGTTGGTGATTTTCTGCCATGATCAATTATAAATTATCGTATTCATATAATGGATCGATATGATCCCCTGCAAGAATTTCAAATACCGGGTTGATCACCCCATCGTGCAAATCATATACCCACCCGTGTAGATCAGGTCTGTTTTCAGTTTTCCAGGCAGATTGTACAATGGATGTTTTGGCAAGGTTCATGACCTGTTCACGAACATTCAACTCAACCAATCTGTTGGACCTTTTCTCTTCATCTTCAATTGCATCAACTTCCGTTCTGTGTAAACGGTAGACGTCTTTGATATTTCTTAACCATTTATTGATCAATCCAAGGCTATGCTGTGTCATTGCTGCTCGCACACCACCACATCCGTAGTGTCCGCAAACTATAATATGTTTCACTTTCAATACTTCAACCGCGTATTGCAATACGCTCAACATATTTAGATCGGTATGCACTACCATATTCGCAACATTACGATGTACGAATATTTCTCCGGGCTGTGAACCAGTTAATTCATTCGCAGGCACCCTGCTATCGCTGCAACCGATCCACATAAATTCTGGTTGTTGAATGTCAACCAATCTTGAAAAATATTCGGGGTCTCTCTCAACCTGTGCTGCTGCCCAGGTCTTATTTTCCTCCAGCAATTTTTGATATGAATACATAATAGGTTTTTAGATGGAAGATGAAATTGGTATAATTCCACTAGTGAAATTACGCTATCGTGCAAAGAAAAAGCGCTATCCATAAAATGAATAACGCTTTCGGGAATTTTTTATAAATGGTTTAGATATTTAAACCACCACAAGCACTAATCACCTGCCCAGTGATATAATTACTCCAATCAGATGCTAAAAACAAGGTGGTATTGGCAATTTCTTCTGCTTTACCAAAACGACCCAATGGAATTTTTTTCAAAAACTCATTAGCTGCGTCTCCCTCTTGTAAATAATGTGTCATGTCGGTTTCAATAAATCCAGGAGCAATGGCATTGCAACGGATATTCCTACTTCCCAATTCAAGCGCTACCGATTTGGTAAAACCGATGATACCCGCTTTTGAAGCAGCATAGCTACTCTGACCAGCATTGCCTCTGATCCCAATGATCGAACTCATATTAATGATCGATCCAGATTTAGCCTTCATCATTGGGCGAATCACCTGCTTTGTCATATTGAAAACGCTCTTCAGGTTAATATCCATCACATCATCCCATTGTTCAGGTGTCATGCGTAACAATAAATTATCCTTCGAGATCCCTGCATTATTAACACAGATATCTACAGTTCCAAACTCTTTTACCACGTCTGCTACAAATGATTCACACTCTGCAAACACAGCTGCATTGCTTTTATAGGCTTTTGCTTTTACGCCCAAAGCCTGGATCTGCACTTCTAAAGCAGCTGCTTTTTCTGCACTGCTATCACTAACATAGGTAAATGCGATATGTGCACCCTGTTCTGCTAATTTCAAAGCTATTGCAGCACCAATTCCTCGGGCCGCTCCTGTTACTATTGCTACTTTATTCTGTAATAATTGCATGATTACTCGTTTGATCGGCAACAAATGTAAAATAATTGCGCTTGGCAACAAGGCATTCGCTGAAGTTTTTAGCCCTCGCTGGTATTCACGGTGTTCGCCCTTTCAAATTCATAGATGTGAAAGTAGAAAAATACAAAGGCGAATATCAGTACAAATACAAAAAGTAGGATTCCCAGATCATATAAGATCAAAAAGAATAAAACAGCTATAAAAGCAAATACCATTTTCATGTATTCATCCCCATTCATGATACTGGTATATAGTATGGCATGTAAGAACGCTGGGATCGACAAAACCATTAAAAAGATTTGCGAAAAATCAAGCAGGTTAAAATGTAAAGGATAACCCTTCCATATAAAAAGCAATTCAGGAGTCAGCAAAACAAGGTATAACCCAATGCATTGAAAAAATCTTTTTAAAATACCAATTGGGAGATTTCTGCTAAACAACAGGTTTTCGTTTTCGAAATCACGGATCTGATAAATGAGTGTACTATGTGCGGTAATGATCAATAAAAAGCTGAGTAAGACCGGACGAATATCATATCGGTATGGTTCATAAAATTGTATAAAGCCATATAGATACACCAACGTAAATAATTTGGTTAATAAGAACATCCATTTTCGCTCAGCCCAAATAAAATAGAATGGAAATAAGAAATATTGCTTCTTAAAGGGCAACGATGGAATTCTGATATTTGATAAAAAGGTTGCAGTACTATGCGCTTGAAGTGTTTTAAAATAAATGGATACAGCACCTATAAAAAACAAAAGATTTGAAACAATGATCAGCACCGCTTGTTGGTATTGATGCGCTTTAATTGCTACTGAAATTATAACCGCTACATAAGCCAGAACAGGAAGATACACTTCAAAATGAACAAAGCTCATCCAGGCCCATACCTGTTTTTTGGGTAGCCTGTTTAAACAGGTTAGAAAGCTCAAACCCGGTTCCATCATGCGTTTGGTGATATAATTAATACACTTGATGGTATATAATCCCCAAATACAAATGATGATCAATAAAAATAGTGGGCCACTTAAAATGGCTTGTATCAAACCTAAATGAAACTCAATCAATTGCCCACCCCTTACTACACCAAACAATGCAAAGAATAAAAAAATGAAAAATCCTGCATTCAGTTTATAGAAATGGTTTACCAAAACCGACTGCAATATTTTAGCTATGATCTTCATAGGCTTTGTATGCTTGCGGTTTGATTCTGAACTTCAATGATCGAAGAAAAAGGTAGGCTTTCCTGAAAAGATTGATGTGATGAAATGATAAAGGAGATTCCCTTTTCTGTTCGCATTTTATTGATCCACTCACATACCAATACAACCGCAGCTACATCAATCGTGATCAACGGTTCGTCTAACAAGATCCATTTAGGGTCTCCAATAAATGCCAATACAATACTTAACTTTTTCAGCATCCCGCTTGAATAAGAACCGATCGCGTAATTATAGGCATCATAAATATGCAAATCCTTCAAGCGCTGAATACTATCTGCTATCGCTGCGTTTTTTGTGGTACAATACAATTCAACCAGGTCTTTTGCTGTGAGAAAAGAAGGATAGACCGGTTCTGCTTCTCCATAATTCACATAAAGGAGAAAATCATTGCGCTCTTTTTTAATCGAGCGCCCATCTAACAAAATATCTCCTTTAAATGGATGCAAACCTGCAACCATTTTCATCATCGTGGTCTTGCCTGAACCATTTTCGCCTTTTAACCAATAAAGTCCATCACTGAGCTTCATTGTTGAGATCCGCAATGCCAGGTGGTTGCCATAATATTTTTCTGTTTGCTCAAATTGAAGCATCTGCTAAGTAAGCTTAAATATCTTTGCATCAAGCTAAATAGGTTTTTTTTATAATTTTATTAACCGCGAATAAAGTTGCAGTTGAAAAATTAAAGCAGCCTTTCTCTTTTAATTAGATATTTTAGACAAGATGAATAGCATCCTGACCCGGAGAAAAATATTACTGTACGCCTTTCTGGTTGAAACCATTTGTGTTACCTATGCACTTAAACTTAAATTTCTTACGGGGGTTACCAGTGTGGTATTTACCCTTTCGGGGCTTTTTATTTGCTGGTTCGTATTGGTTTTGCCTTACCCAGAGCCCAAACCCAACCATCCGCTAGACCTTTCCAAAACTGTTAATAAATATCGCTGGTGGATCCTGGCGATGACACTGATCTGCATCATGGGTTCTGCATTGCATTGGATGGAAGACGCTCCTTTAGATTATCATGATGCCGACATGTTACCCATTATCAAGATCATGAGCCAGCGTTTTATTCATGGCGCTTGGAGTCATGTATACGATGTGATCCCAGAAATCTGGGGAGGCATGCACCCCATCTACCTTCCTGCCATGTGGTTACCATTTAGTATTCCCGTTTTTTTTGACGCTGACCCTAGATGGACCACCGTTGTGGCACTCATTATTCTCGCTGCTTTATTTATCTGGCGCATTCAACCCTTACACAGAAAATCTGGGCCGATCTTTTTTGCTGCCTTTTTATTGATCTGGTGGCTTTTAAATGCACACAATTCCGGTTTGCTGATTTATACAGAAGAAGGAGTGGTGATCTTATTTTATAGTTTTCTGGCACTGGCATTGATGGGTAATAATGGATGGCTGATTGGAATGGCTACATCGCTTTGCGTACTTAGTAGGTATTCATTAGTAGGATGGATCCCCGCGATGTTGATTTTTTATGTGTATACGAAAGATTTTAAAAATCTGTATCGTATCGCCATCATGGGAATCGTTTTTTTCTTAGCGCTTGTACTCATCCCATTTGGTTGGAGTACTTTTTTAACCCTCACTGCAATTCCTTCTGAATATATTAGTTTTAGCGAAAGGGTTTGGAGAGATGCGCCTGTGGTTTTTCGTGAAAGCTTAGGCTTTGCAAAATTCTTCGGACCAAAAAACATTGCCTTACAACACCACTTGCTCATTTATGCAGCGCTAATTTTACCCTCAGCATTTATGGTGATCTGTTTGGCATTGGTAAAAAAATGGCATATTCAAAAAGACCATCTTCCCATTGCTACCCTTAAGTTTACTTTGGTGATCTTTTATACCTTGGTAGACGTGCCCTACCTATACCTTTTTTACACAGGATCTTTTTTGAGTTTGTTTTTAGTAACACATATTCTAGTAGCGGAGAAACCAATCTGGACGATCAAAAAAACTAATTAGTCTTTTTTAATTGGTTGATAATTTGAAGGATCTCTTCTACATATACCCGATCATTGCTCAACCTTGGCACTTTGTGTTGCCCACCCAGCTTGCCTTTGCTGCGGAGCCATTCATGAAATACATGCTTATCTAACGAATGTACCAGGGGCATTACTAGTGCAATGTCTTTATATCGTTTTGCTTCGTAATCGCTATTCAACGATTTAAGCGCGCAATCTAATTCGTAAGTAAATGCTTCAATATTTTCAGGTCCTTTTTCAAACTCGATCAACCATTCATGTGCACCCTTGGTATCATCACCAAAATAAACTGGAGCAGCAGTATAGTCGTTCACCACCAAGCCCGTTTTTTCACAAGCAATCGCAATTGCTTTATCGGCATTGTCTGCAATCACTTCCTCTCCAAATGCATTGATGTATTGTTTTAATCTACCACTTACTTTTATTTTAAATGGAAATAGAGAAACAAACTGAACCGTGTCGCCAACCAAATAACGCCACAAACCACCATTGGTACTGATCACCAACGCATAGTTTTTCCCAATTTCTACTTCGTTCAATCCGATCGTTTTTGGATTTTCTTTTCCATATTCTTCCACAGGCATGAACTCATAGAAAATTCCATGATTCAAAAACAAGATCATGCCTTCTTCATCCGGATCATTCTGTGCTGCAAAAAATCCTTCGCTTGCATTATAAATATCTAAGTAGGTAACGCCTGGTCCGATCAGTTTTTTAAATTGCTCGCGATAAGGCGTAAACGAAACACCACCGTGCCCATATAATTCCAGGTTGGGCCATACTTCTTTCAAGGTTGACTTACCAGTGATCTCTAAAATTCTTTTGATTAATACCATGGTCCAGGTAGGAACCCCAGCAATAGAAGTCACATTCTCTTCAATGGTAGACAAAGCCAACTGCTCGATTTTGCCTTCCCATTCGTCCATCAGTGCAATAGACAATTCCGGAGTGCGAATCCACTGGCCCCAGAATGGTGTATTCTGTAATAATACGGCACTGAGATCGCCATATTGAATTTCATCATTGACTTTGCTGATCTGGTGACTTCCTCCAATTACCAAACTCTTTCCAATAAGTAAATCACTATCGTTATTGATATTATAGTAAAGGGTTAGTACATCTTTAGCAGCTTGAAAATGGCAATCGTCTAAGCTCTCTTGTGTTATTGGAATGAACTTACTTTTATCACTGGTTGTGCCGCTACTTTTTGCAAACCAGGTTACAGGTGTATTCCAAAGTAACTGATCTTCCCCATCCATCAGTCGATTGATATAGGGTTTGAGGTCATCATATTCGTGAATAGGAACAGCTTGTTTAAAATTTCGGATGGTGAAAATTTCTTTGAGTCCGTATTTTCTACCAAATTCTGTGTATTGTCCGTGTGTAATTAAATCTTGTAGCACTTCCCGCTGTACAGCAATGGGCTCGTTCATCCATTCCTCTATTCGGCCATGACGCATGCGTGCCAGTCTTGATATTGCGGGACTAAGAATTTTCATACAGTTAGTTCCTGAAAAATAAGCAATGGAATTGAAATAACCTGACTATTATTCATCTGACTGTACACCGTTATCGGTTTCAAGTGCCGCATCGGGGATATTTGCACCGTTGTCTTTACCCATATCAATGATCCAATCTTTTCTTTTCAGTTCGAAATTAGTTCCTAGATATAGTCGCCTTACTTTTTCATCATCCGCCAATTCTTCTGCAGTTCCATGTCGGAAGATCTTGCCCTCGATCAATAAATAGGCACGATCACAGATCGATAAGGTTTCGTTTACATTGTGATCTGTAATGAGGATCCCGATATTCTTATATTTTAATCTTGCTACCACACTTTGAATATCTTCCACAGCGATCGGATCCACACCAGCAAAGGGTTCGTCTAATAAAATAAATTTCGGATCAACCGCCAAAGCTCTTGCGATCTCTGTTCTTCTGCGCTCACCGCCACTCAAACTATCACCATTATTATCTCGCACATGGTGCAAATGAAACTCATCTAAAAGCGATTCTAATTTGTACTGACGTTCTTGTTTACTCAGCTTCGTCATTTCCAAAACCGCCATTATATTATCCGCTACCGTAAGCTTTCTAAATACGGATGCTTCCTGAGGCAGGTAACCAATTCCCATCTGCGCGCGTTTGTACATGGGCAGTTTGGTAATATTCAAATCGTTCAAATAAACATCTCCTTCATCTGGTTTGATAAGTCCTACCACCATGTAGAAAGTAGTGGTTTTGCCGGCACCATTTGGCCCTAGTAAGCCCACGATCTCACCCTGCTCTACATTCACACTCACGTGATTCACAACGGTTCTACCCTTGTAACTCTTGATCAGATCCTTGGTATGGATGGTTAAATTCGTCATTGTACTTGTAAAAATAAGATAGTTGAAACGAAGATTAAACCTCAGCAGCTTTATATTTTGTTATTTTTGATTGTATGTTTGTAACCATTTATACGTATGAAAGTAATTGACCATATCTCTAAAGCTACTGACACCTTACTGTCTTATGAAGTATTACCACCCTTAAAAGGTAAGACTATCGTAACATTATATGATCATTTGGATCCGTTGATGGAGTTTAAACCTTCATGGATCAATGTTACTTATCACCGCAGTGAAACCATGTTTAAGAAAAAGGTTGACGGAACTTTCGAAAAAGTGGAAGTTCGTAAACGTCCGGGCACCGTTGGGATCTGTGCGGCCATTATGAACCATTATAAAATTGATGCGGTTCCACATATTATCTGTGGCGGTTTTACCAAAAGAGAAACCGAAGATGCACTGATCGATCTTGACTTTTTAGGAATTGATAATGTATTAGTATTAAGAGGTGATGCTGCAAAGAACGAAGCTTCTTTTGAATCAGAACCAGGCGGAAATAATTTTGCGATCGACTTGCTCAAACAGGTAAGCAGTATGAATAACGGTGTCTATATTGATGAAGACATCAAGAGCGGCGGAAAAACAAATTTCTGCATGGGTGTTGCTGGATATCCAGAAAAACATTTCGAAGCACCGAACTTAGAAATTGATCTGTTGAAGTTGAAAGAAAAAGTGGATGCCGGTGCTGATTATATTATGACACAAATGTTTTTCGACAATCAAAAATTTTTTGAATTCGTAAATGCTTGCAAAGCAATCGGCATCAATGTACCGATCATACCTGGATTGAAACCGATCACTAATAAAAAACAATTATCGGTCCTTCCGAGAATTTTTCACGTAGACATTCCTACCGATTTGTCGAACGCCATTAACAAATGCAAGACCGACGCAGAATGCGAACAAGTTGGTGCAGAATGGTTGGTTCAACAAAGTAAAGAACTGAAACAATTTGGCGTTCCGGTATTACATTACTATACCCTTGGAAAACCAAAAGTGATCAGAAGCGTTGTAGAAAAATTATTCTAAGATTTAGGCTTCAATTTTGTAGCAATCAGATCATCAAACTGCTGTATACTCAGTTGTTTGGCAATGATACGTTTGTCTTTATCTAATAAGTAAAGAGTAGGTGTTTTAAAAACATCGTACAACTGCTTATAACTAGGCTGCCCGGCTTTTTCCTCTGCGGCTCTTGCTGCCTTGGTTTGATAGACATGGTACCAGTTCTGCAGATTTTTTTCTGAGATAAATTTCTTCCAAGCAACCAATTCGTTTTCATAAATATTCACAGCATAAACCGCAACACCCAGGGCTTTCCATTTTGCTCGATACATTGAATCTAAACGAGGAATTTCTTCTTTGCAATGCCCGCAATTCGGATCCCAAAAAGCAACAACTGTAAAAGGTGCTTTGATGCCGTACAAGGAAATGTTTTTTCCTAATGTATCAGTAAGATCTAATGGTGCAGAAGGTAGGCCAAGTTGATTCGCCATCAAACTATATGCCCTTTCAGTAATTGTTTTTTTTGATGCTGCATTCAATAAAACGGTATCTCCTTTTGCATAAAAATTTTCGAAGAGATAGAGAAATACTTTGTCTTGTCCCATGAACTCTGGACTAATATATTTATTGGTAAACTTCGTGAGTAAATAAGGAAAGATTTCTTTTCCTGTTCTGGCAGACAATAAAATATATTTCACTTCATCAATCAAAGAATCTGGTTCGGGCGACACATAATATTTAAAATAATCATCGAGCTTGGCTTCAAAAAATGGGGTGCGCAATAAACGATCATCATTGAATACCACGTCATCCCAGAAATGATCTTTTACAAATCGATAGGGATATAAAGAATCTGGTTTCCCTTTTACAATTAGCACTGCAGGAGCAGTTGGTCTTTTCATGGTATTGAACAACATCGCCAACAAAGAGTTCGGATGTTTTTTAACAAGGTCTTCCCGATAAGCTTGTAAATCTTTATCCCCCTGCATAATCAGGTTCTTGTATTTTGTACTATCAGCATTGGTCTTTGATTGATGATAGGCAGCTTCTTGTTCCTGCATCACCTTGCCTCGCTCAGAAGAAAAAATCAAGTAGTTTTTAAATAAGTCATTGTCTTGCGAGCCCGTGATCAATACTTTTTCTTTTTGCAAAGTATCTCCCACAATGCTAAACTGTTGCTTGCTATCGATCAAAAACTCAAACTGGATGGTCATTTTAGGAGATACTATAAAGTATACACCACCTACCAGTTTATTGCCTTTGAATAGGCCTGTACTTTTATCATTCAAATAGGCAGAATCTACCAAGGCCTTTCCTTTTCCGTAATAACTACCGATATATACCCAACAGTTTTTGAGCGGTGTAAGTGTAATGGCAATCTGCTTTCCAGAAACAGTTACAGACTTGCTGTTTGCACCAGATTTGCTTTGCGCCCTTGCGTTTTGGATCAATAGGATAAATACAAATAATGTGATGATGCGCTTCATACGATCTTGAATTGGCTATAAAAATAGGAAAATTGACCACAGTATAGGCATATACCGAACTGTAGTTTACATTTGCACCCGTGAGAAAGCAAAAGCAACGCATCGTTTTAGAACAATTATTGGTGGAAGATTATGCCGCCGAAGGAAAATCGCTTGCCCGCATTGATGGGAAAGTGGTTTTTATTGAAGGCGCAGTACCCGGCGACGTGGTTGACGTGCAATTATCAAAAAGTAAAAAAGACTGGGCCGAGGGTCATGTGGTAAAGATCCATACCTATTCAGAGAAAAGGGTCACTCCCTTTTGCAGTCATTTCGGTGTTTGCGGTGGTTGCCAGTGGCAAATGCTTCCTTACGAGCATCAGCTGTTTTACAAACAAAAACAGGTTACCGATAACCTAACTAGAATCGGCAAAGTGACGCTTCCCCCGATTCAAACCATTATCGGAGCCGATCAGACCGAAGGCTATCGTAATAAAATTGAATACACTTTTGGATCTAAAATATTTATCCCCTCCAACGTTTTTAGAAAAATGAAGGAAGAGGGAGTATCGATGGACGATGTACCTGGTGGAGCCGGTTTTCATGTGCGCGGATTCTTTGATAAAGTGGTTGAGATCGATACTTGCTACCTGCAAGAAGAACCCACCAACCTAATCAGAAAAGCAGTGGCTGCTTATGCACTGGAACGTAATCTGCCTTTTTATGATGTACGCAAACACCAGGGTTGGTTGCGCAATATGTTCATTCGTAACAGTACTATCGGTGAACTGATGGTCAATGTGGTTTTTGGATACGAAGACGAAAACAACCGCAAAGCCTTGTTAAATCAGCTCTTGCAGCAGTTCCCACAGATCACTACTTTATTATATACCATCAATACCAAGCACAACGATAGTTTATACGATTTGTTCCCGCAAGTATATAGTGGTAATGGTTATATCATTGAAAAATTAGAGGATTTCTCTTTCAAGATCAGTCCGAAGTCTTTCTTCCAAACCAATACCCGTCAGGCCGAAAAATTGTATCAGGTAACGCGCAACTTTGCAGAACTAAATGGCTCCCAAGTTGTTTATGACTTGTATTGCGGAACCGGAAGCATTGGAATTTTTGTGAGTAAGCTGGCAAAAAAACTGATCGGAGTGGAAGTAGTAGCCGAAGCAATCGAAGACGCAAAAGAAAATGCAGCGTTAAATAATTTGAAACAGAGCCATTTTTTTGCTGGCGATGTAATAGATATATGCGATGATGCGTTCTTTGAAGAACATGGTAAACCCGACGTGATCATTACCGATCCACCGAGGGCGGGGATGCACGAAAAACTGATCAATAAATTATTGGAGATCGCAGCACCTACCATAGTTTATGTAAGTTGTAATCCTGCAACACAAGCGAGAGACCTTGGACTGCTGGATGCCAAATACACCGTGGAGAAAATACAACCTGTTGATATGTTTCCACATACCTTACATATTGAGAATGTGGTTCAATTAAAACTTAGAAATGACTGAATTTAGACCCAGTAGATTTGAAATTTTACCAACCGTTGTAAAAAATTTGTTGATCATCAACGGACTTTTTTTTCTTGCCCAGAATACCATCGGCGGACACGGTTCTGAATTTTCATTTGAAAATGTATTCGCCCTGCATGCATGGCAAAGTCCGTTGTTCAAACCATGGCAACTAATTACCCATATGTTTTTGCATGGCGATTTCGGGCATATTTTCGGAAATATGTTGGCGCTGTATATGTTTGGAGCGGTACTTGAAAACTTATGGGGACCGAAACGCTTTCTTACTTTTTTCATCATTTGCGGATTGGGGGCTGCGCTTATGCACCTGCTTTTTTTAAGCTACGAATTGGTGCCGATGATGAAAGACTATTCGGCGATCTTGGTAGAGCGTTCTTCTAATAGCGGTCAAACCTCAGCCCTTTTTAATTTCGGCATGAAGCATCCCCATGCTTTTGAAGGAAATGCAGACTTAGTAAGCATCGTAGCAAATAATCCAAACAATGTGGAAGCAACCAATGCTTTATACCAATATATCAGTAGTTACTATGAGGCTAATTTAAACACCGCTACTTTGGGAGCGAGTGGTGCCGTTTTTGGGATCCTTGCTGCATTTGTATACCTATTTCCAAATACCTATATCTATTTATATTTCTTGGTGCCGATCAAAGCCAAATGGTTAGGGATTGGCTATTTTACCTGGGAATTGTTTTTTGCGATCCGTAATTCTGCTGGCGACAATATTGCAAGATGGGCGCATGTGGGTGGTGCCATTGTTGGATTACTGATCGTAATGACCTGGAACAAAAAGAACAAGACAAATTTTTATTAATAGCATCGATTTCTGATACATCAACACTATGTTTGAAAAGACCACAAAATCAAGTCGCGTCATTTTACTAGGGCAGGATAATAATGCACTGGTATATCTTGTTGCCATTAATTTATTGATGTTTGTGATGCTTACCTTCATAAAGATCATTTACTATCTATCTGAAATCCCGATCGAGTTTTTTTATAAACAGGTGTTTGATTGGTTCACGCTTCCTGCAAATGCTGAAACTTTCTTAACCAAGCCCTGGGTAATCTTTACTTATATGTTTACACATCCTACTATCTGGGGTGTGATCAGCAGTTTACTCTGGTTATGGGCGTTTGGATATATTTTACAGGACCTAACCGGAAACAATAAGTTGATCCCAATTTATTTATATGGCGGTTTTGTGGGTGGCCTTGTTTTTATGCTTACAGTAAATCTGTTTCCTGTTCTTGCAAATCATCTAAATACAATTGAACCCTTAACAGGAGCTGGAGCTGCTGTCATGGCGGTTGCTGTTGCAACTACTACATTGGCACCAGATTACAGAATATTTCCTCTGATCAATGGAGGAATTCCGCTTTGGGTATTGCTCGTCATCTTTGTTGCAATTGATTTTGCATCGATGGCTGGAGCTAGCGCCGGAATTGCCGCCTCTCATTTATCTGGCGGTGCTATGGGCTTCTTTTATATTCGTCAAATTCGCAGAGGAAATGATTGGGGGGCTTGGATGAATCGATTTATTGATTGGCTGAACAACTTGTTTAGCCCCGACAAAAAACAAGCAGCTCGCGACACCAAAGACTCTTTATTTTCAGCATCTTTGGGTGATAAAAAAAAGAAGAATTCCGATATTACACAACAAAAAATTGATGCTATTCTGGATAAGATCAATCAACAAGGCTATCAGTTTTTAAGCGATGAAGAAAAATCTTTTTTAAAAAGAGCTAGTAAAGAAGATCTATTATGACAGTTTTCAAAAAAATAGTTTTTGCACTTGGCATACTGGGAAGTGTACTCTATTTTTTTACTTGCCTAACACCATATGTGAATCCTTCACATGGTTACTTTTATACTTTTGCCGGTTTGTTTTTTCCTATAGGGTTGTTCATTATGTTTTGCTGGTGTTTGATCAGCTTCTTCTTCTATAGAAAATATTCCTGGATCTTTTTTCTTTTACTATTCGCTGGATATAAAAATATTTTTTCGGTTTTGGCTTTTCATCCGGGTAGTCAATTCAATCAAACAAAATCTAAAAATGATGTCCGGATCCTTTCTTGGAATGTCAATAATTTTTTATCCGGAGACGATAACGTTGATTTTTCGAAAGTGAAGCAGATGCTCGACTTCATTCAAAACTCAAATGCAGACATTCTTTGTTTTCAGGATTATTCTTCTTTCCCCAATAAACAAGTAGATGCAAGTACTGAAACCATAAAAAAAATCACAGGCTTACCTTATAGTTATTTCAGTCAGGCAGATGAAAACTATGGAGTGATCATTTTTTCAAGGTGGCCATTTCTGAAACAAACTACTATACCATACAAGAATATTAATTCTGAAGAATCTTTGCAGTGGGTAGAAATTCAAACACCATCAAAAGTATTGCGTGTATATAATACCCACTTATGTTCCATGAATGTGCACGTAGATGTGATGGATAAAGACAATATCAGTCACATGAAATTCATTAACTATGACACTGCTATTTTAATGCGTAGAGATAAATTAGGAAGAATGGCTTATTTCGATAAGATCCACTCCTGGCAAGCCGAATTGGTTAAACGATCATTAGATAGTTGCACATTACCACTTGTTTTTACTGCCGACATGAATGCAGTACCATCTAGTTTTGTATACCACGACATTACTTCCAACTTAAAGGATGCATTCATAGAAAAAGGATGGGGATTTGGCAGAACATATGATAGTCTTTCTCCCACTTTAAGGATCGATGTATTGTTAACAAGTCCTTCTATTCAAACAGTTCAATATAATTCTCCTCGCCTGCATTTATCAGACCATCTTCCAATTATCACAGATATTCGTTTTAAACCCTGATTTTAATTAAATTTAGCGCATGGCAAAAAGTTTTTTGCGACGCGCATTCAAATCGTTCAGTTTAAGTATCACTATTTTTTTGTGCATACTGTTTCTGATTGCCTGCCTTTCTCCGTATATCAATCCAGCTAATTGGTGGCCATTTGCTTTTACAGGTTTAATTGTTCCTTATTTAATTGTGCTGCTATTTTTTGCTGCTATTTTCTGGTTAATAGCACGGCCAGTTTATGTTTGGATCCCTCTTATCAGTTTAGCATTTGGATGGCAGCAAATTGAAGTGGTATTTGCCTGGCATGCCGGATCTGGTTTTAATAAAAAGAAAAACGCACAAAATGTTCGGATCGTAGATTGGAATGTGAGAAGCTTTAACGGGATCAGCAATAATGTAGAATCAAAGAGATTGGTAAGGAACGAAATTGCAGAGATCATTTTGAAAATACAGGCAGATATTGTTTGTATGCAGGAGTTCAACAATAGTACTGAAAGAGAAAATGCGGATAATATTTCGCTATTCTCAAAATCATTTCCTTATTACTATTTTTCAAAAGACTACCTCCGTAATAATGGGAGCTATCAATCTGGTAGTATCATATTTTCAAAATATCCGATCATCGATTCTGGTAAAACCAAATTTCCAGTTGCCGAGAGTCTCATTTATGCAGACATTCTAAAAGGCGATGATACCATTCGAATATTTAATACCCATCTACAATCTTTTAAATTTAAAAAAGAAGATTACGCTGACATTGAAAAGATCAAAGACCAAGATGATGCCACAGGAAATGCGTCGAAGAATATCTTTAATAAAATGAAGATGGCGTTCACAAGAAGGGGCGTACAATCTGATATTGTAAGAAATCAACGCGATCTGAGTCCGCATCCAGGAATTATTGCAGGAGACTTTAATGATGTACCCAATTCATTTACCTATTTTAATATCAAAGGGAACTGGCAGGATTGCTTTTTGAAAAAAGACTTTGGCATTGGCCGTACTTATTTGTCATTGGCTCCAACCTTACGCATCGATTATATCCTAGCAGAAAAGCTTTTCACAGTGAAGCAGTTTGATATGGTAGATGAAGACCTAAGTGATCATATGATGTTGGTTACAGATCTTCGACTCAATAAATAATTCAAAACCCCGCCTTAGCCTAAACGGCTTTATTTTCTTATCTTGCAGGTCATGTATTTGAGCAATAAACATACCTATTGTTGTTGTAGCTGCTGTTAATTCGGCCAATTGGCCCTTTATGTGGCATCCAAATCAATTCACCATCTTACCAATCCGAAAACATGTCTTTGAAAGTTTATAATTCGCTAAGCAGACAAAAGGAAATATTTACGCCGATCAATGCGCCATATGTGGGGATGTATGTATGCGGACCAACAGTGAGCGGCGAAAGCCATCTTGGTCATGCCCGTCCATTCATTACATTCGATGTGATCTATCGCTATCTTATGTACCTGGGATATAAAGTACGCTATGTTCGGAATATTACAGATGCAGGTCACTTCGAAGAAGAAGGCAGAGAAGCAGAAGACAAGATCAGCACTAAAGCCATTTTAGAAAAACTCGAACCCATGGAGTTGGTACAGAAATATACCAACCTCTATCATTGGGCAATGAGCAGGTTCAATAATTTACCACCCAGCATCGAACCAACAGCAACAGGTCATATTGTAGAACAAATTGAAATGATCAAAAAGATCATTGAAGATGGTTATGCTTATGAAGCAAATGGTTCGGTATATTTTGATGTGGAGAAATACAATACCGATTTTTCTAAAGTGGGTAAGCCTTATGGAATGCTCAGTGGAAGAAATTTAGAGGATCAACAAGATACCACACGCGAGTTAGATAATCAAGATGAGAAGAGAGACAAAAACGATTTTGCGCTTTGGAAGTCTGCACCTCCTGAACACATCATGCGCTGGCAAAGCCCATGGGGAGAGGGTTTCCCGGGATGGCATATCGAGTGTTCTGCAATGAGTTCTAAATATTTGGGGGATGAATTTGATATTCACGGGGGTGGGATGGATCTTCAGTTTCCGCACCACGAATGTGAAATTGCACAGAGCACTGTTTGTAATCATAAGACCCCAGCGCGTTATTGGTTGCACAATAATATGATCACCATTCAGGGTAAGAAAATGGGTAAGAGTTATAATAATGTGATCAAGCTAACTGAGCTATTCAGTGGAAATAGTCCGATTCTTGAGCAGCCTTATTCACCTATGACCATTCGCTTCTTTATCCTGCAAAGTCATTATAGAGGCACCCTCGATTTCAGTAACGAAGCACTTCAAGCTTCTGAAAAAGCACTGAAACGTTTGTGGGAATCATACGAATGGTACAGTAAGCAAAGCATTGATGCAACAACTACTGCATCAGATAATGCGTTGGACGAAAAAGTAAAAAAACTAGTAGCAGAATTTGATGAGTTCATGGATGATGATTTCAGTACTGCGAAGGTTTTGGCAAACATGTTTGAGCTATCATCTGTTATCAATTCTATCAAAGACAGACATATCGCCGCAGATGCTTTGAGCGGCCATACGGCATCGCTTTTACAAAAACAATTGAAAGCTTATTTAGAAGATGTTTTTGGATTGGTTGGCGAAAGGGCGGCCGATAATGGTCAGCTGGATGGTGTACTCCAATTACTCATCAACATCCGTAAAGATGCGAAGAGCAGGAAGGATTTTATGACCAGCGACAAGATCAGAAATGAACTCGCAGCTTTGGGCGTTCAATTGAAAGATGAAAAAGAGGGCGGAACCAGTTATTCGATCAATTAATTAATGATCGCAATCATCGGCATGCGCATGATCGTGCACCCTGCAATAACTGAAATTGAGTAAATGGGCTGAAACGATACAAATAACTGCTGGCCAAAGTAACCAATTCTGCCATTGATGCCAGATCACTTTGGCTAATAATAAAAGGATTCCAAAAGTAAACACCATCATGGGCACGAAGCTGTGGTGGTGTTTGTGTTTTCCATGGCGTAAGGCTAAAGTACCCACCACAAAGGCGATCCCCACCATCCCGTACTCAAAGTAAAGATTGTCGATAATATTGATGCCGAAGATGGGTAAACTACTCAGAAACAAGGGCAATAAAGCACAATGTATGGCACAGGCCAAGGATGTTGCAATACCTACAAAGTCTAAGTTTACCTTCATATTCCACTAAAAGAGTGGCAAAAGTAGTTCAAATGCAACAATGTTGCAAAATAATAAAGCGGCTCAAGAAAAGCCCCCGCACCCTAACTTTGCAGCAATTCTTCAATTATGGGAAAGAAATTTATCGGCTATATTTTGTTCTTCTTTGTGCTTTTGATTGGCTTCTACTTCTTTTTGTTTCGTGGAAACGATGAGTGGAGAACCAAATTATCAACGATCAGCTATGTAAAACCCTTCCACTTTAAGACCCAGGATAACCAGATCTTCACCGATCGGGATATGCTAGGAAAAGTATGTGTGGTGGAATATTTCTTTACCAATTGCAAGGGTATTTGTCCGAAAATGAATAGCAATATGAAAATGATCGCTGAGACATTTAAGGATGAGCCCGATTTTCTGATCATTTCACATACCTGCGACCCAGACCGTGATACGGTTGCCCGTATGAAAGTTTATTCCGATTCAATAAAAGCAGATACCAAAAAATGGATCTTCCTAACAGGTCGCAAAGACAGTCTGTATAGCCAGGCCCGTAGTTCCTATTTGTTGGACGATCCAAAAAATAATGTTGAAAAAATTGAGGACCAATTCATACACACACAATTTTTTGCGTTGGTTGATAAAGACGGAAAAGTGAGGGGGCAGGTGTACGACGGACTAAAAGCAGACGAATTAGAAAAGCTGAAAGTGGATATCCGTAAGCTTTTGAAAGAAAAAGCAGGCACCAGCAATTTTGTAAATAGTATTTTTGGTAATAATCCCTAATCGCATAGCAGATGCATCCAAGGATCGTAGATACACTTAAAAGAAATCAGTTAAGCATTACTGATAGCCGGAAAAAAATTCTGGAAATGTTTCTACAGCGTAAAGGCGCGTTGGCACATGCAGATATTGAACAACAAAGCGGAGAAGAGTTTGATCGGGTAACCATTTACCGAACACTTCAAACCTTTGTGGAAAAAGGGATCATTCACACAATTCCTTCGGCCGATAATTCTGTACGTTATGCCCTATGCAAAGACGATTGTAGCGAAGGGCATCATCACGACAATCACGTTCATTTTATGTGCGATCATTGCGGAACCACTTATTGCCTAGATCATGTTACGGTTCCGGCTGTGGTTTTGCCCACTGGATTTAAAGTAACTCAGGTTGACGTAGTTGCCAGTGGAACATGCATGAAGTGTCAATAGTGTTTCTCATTATCTTAGCGGACTGAACATTCCATTTATAAATAACCCTTCATGATTTTAGTAACCGGAGCAACTGGTTTAGTTGGATCACACCTTATCAAAGCACTGGTTGCGCAGGGTAAATCTGTGAGGGCATTGTATCGATCCGAAATTCCTGCAATTCCCGAAGTAGCTTCTATTGATTGGTTCAAGGCAGACATTTTAGATATTGTGTCTTTAGAAGAAGCAATGGTAGGCATACAACAAGTGTATCACTGCGCTGCTATCGTATCTTTTACAGCAAAAAATAAAAAAGCACTCCATCATACCAATATTGAAGGCACTGCAAATATTGTGAACGCTTGCTTAAATGCCGGTGTTGAAAAATTATTGTTTGTAAGCTCTGTTGCTGCACTGGGTAGAATTCGAGAAGACCAGGCCATTAACGAAAGCATGAACTGGTCTGAAGAAACCAGCAATAGCGAATATGGAAAATCTAAGTACCTCGCTGAATTGGAAGTTTGGCGCGGAATGGGTGAGGGCTTGAATGTGGTGGTGGTGAATCCTGTAATTATATTAGGTGCGAGTGATTGGTTAAAAGGCAGCACCGCAATTTTCAAGTCGGCTTACGATGAATTTCCATGGTACACCGAAGGAAGCAGTGGTTTTGTAGATGTCTTAGATGTTGTGGATGCCATGATCCTTTTAATGGAAAGCAATATCAGCGATCAACGATTTATTTTGAGTGGCGCCAACCTGCCTTATCGCGATATTTTTACGATGATCGCAAACGCCTTCCACAAAAAACCGCCGTACAAAAAAGTAACAGCATTGTTGGCTGAAATAGTTTGGAGATTGGAGGGAATCAAAGGAAGCATTACAGGGAAAAGTCCGCTCTTAACCAAAGAAACCTCACGTACAGCAAGGACTTCCGTAACATTCGATAATAATAAACTACTAAACGCGGTTCCCGATTTTCATTATCGCCCTATGCAGGAATCCATTGAACGCATTTGTTCTGAGTTAAAAAAACAATATAACTTGTCATAGCATTCACGCCTTACAAGATGAAATCTGTAATAATACTGATAACGCTCAGCATCCTTGTTTCATGCAGTAACTCACTGCATCAAACAGGTGCGCCTGCTTATTCAAACAGCATTGTGGTGAATGATAATCAACAAACTGTTTTGTTAGGAAATTGCGCTCCGCAAATGTTGCAGATCGAGCCATTCAGCAAATGGTATATTCCCAACTATAACAATGCTCAAATAGATAGCAGCTACAGCGCTGCCATTGCAAAAGCATTTAAAAATAAAAGAATAGAAATTTTTGCTGGAACCTGGTGTGGTGAAAGTAAAGCTGACCTGCCGAAAATGTTGAAGATCTTAAAGGCTGCAAACGTTGATAGCACACAAATACAACTGATCTTTTTAAACAATACAGCAGCACAGTACAAACAAAGTCCGCAGCACGAGGAAGCAGGAAAAAATATTGTTCGTACCCCCACTTATATTATTTATAATGGTCAAAAAGAAATGGGTAGGATCATCGACTCACCAGTTGAAACTTTCGAAAAGGATCTTTTAAAGATTTTAAGAAAAGAACCCTATCAACCACATTTTTATGATTTGAAATTGTAAAAGATGCAAGTAATTAGAATTGGAACCAGAGATAGTCAGCTGGCTGTATGGCAGGCAAACGAAGTTAAAAGACTGCTCGCAATAAACGGTTATGCATCAGAACTGGTTTACATAAAAACTGAGGGGGATATTGATCTGCATACACCTTTGTATGAAATGGGAGTTGAGGGAATTTTTACAAGAAGTTTAGACAGCGCTTTATTAAATAACAGAATTGATCTAGCAGTTCATAGCATGAAGGATGTACCGATTGTTTTACCAGTTGGGCTGGTTCAGGCTGCGGTTTTAGAAAGGGCATCACAAAAAGATATTTTAGTGTTTAAAACCGATCTTGGCTTTTTAGAAGATCGCAACGCACATGCCATCATCGCCACGAGTAGTATTCGCAGAAAAGCCCAATGGTTGAATCGATATCCAAATCATACCATTGAAAATATTCGTGGCAATGTAAATACACGATTACAAAAATTGCAAGAGCAAAAATGGGATGCTGCCATCTTTGCTGCGGCGGGTTTAGAAAGAATTGGATTAAGACCTGAAAAATCGATCGATTTAGACTGGATGTTACCGGCGCCTGCACAAGGTGCCATCATAGTCATTGCTAGAATGAACGAACATAACGTAATAGAAGCGTGTACAACAATTAATAATAGCATTACAGCAATTTGCACAAAAATTGAAAGAGATTTTCTCAAAACCTTATTGGGTGGTTGTTCTACACCCATCAGCGCTTTTGCAGAAATTAAAAATGAGCGTTTGTTTTTTCAGGGCAATATGCTTTCGATAGATGGAAAAGAAAAAGTGGAGATCGCTCTTGATGAATCAATCGATTTAATTTTACCAGACTTTGGTAACCAAGCAGCCAAACAATTATTAGCAAATGGAGGATATACAATCGCCGAAAAAATTAGGAGCACTGCAAAATAGAATTCAAATATTATCAACAAGACCAATTGATCCTGATCAGATCAATGCCTCTAAAGAACTTGGCATTGATATAGACTGCATCTCATTTATAGAAACTACAGCAATTGAAAATAACGAGTTAACAAAAAAAATCAAAGGGTTATTGGAAAGTAAAGCAACAGTTGTGTTCACGAGTATGAATGCAATTGATGTAGTAGCAACCCATCTGTCAACAACAAAACCTGATTGGCGTATTTATTGCATGGGGGTTACAAGCAATCAATTGATCAAGCAATATTTTGGAGAACATGCAGTTATAGGCACAGCTACCAATTCAGAAGACCTTGCAAAGTTGATCATAGCAGAAAAAAAATCAAATGAAATCAATTTTTTTTGTGGTGATCAACGTAGAGACGAATTGCCCAACATACTAAAAAGTAATGCTGTATTGGTAAATGAAATTGCAGTGTACCAGACCAAGGAAATAGAACAGAAATTAAATAAAGCTTATGACGGAATTCTGTTTTTTAGTCCGAGTGCAGTAATAAGTTTTTTTCATTCAAACAGCTTACCCGAAAAAACAGTTGTTTTTTCAATTGGCAAAACAACAGCAGCCACACTAGCTTCTAGAACAATTAACGAAATGGTGGTGGCAGATTTTCCAGGTAAAGTAAACCTTGTCAAGAAAATGTGGGGCCGTTTTTTGGGTCCAATTAAAAAGTAAGAATCAGCTATCGTTCTAAAAAATATTATCACATGCACTTACAAAGAAGAAACAGAATTTTACGTCAATCTCCTGCAATCAGAGCAATGGTTCGTGAAACCTTACTTACCCCAAATGATTTTATAGTACCACTATTTATTGTGGAGGGAGAAAATCTGATTTCTGAGATTCCTTCTATGCCAGGGTATTTTAGACGCTCTCTAGATCAAACCATTAAAGAGGTAAAAGAGTTGTGGGCAATGGGTTTACAATCTGTATTGTTATTTGTAAAGTGTGATGATTCTTTGAAAGACAATCGAGGAACAGAAGCACTCAACCCGAATGGCTTGATGCAACGCAGCATCCGTGCCATTAAAGATGCAGTGCCAGAAATGCTGATCATGACGGATGTTGCACTAGATCCTTTTTCAAGTTACGGTCACGATGGAATTGTAGAAAATCAGGAGATCCTGAACGACGCAACAGTGGAAGTTTTGGCTGCCATGAGTGTAAGTCATGCGCAGGCAGGAGCCGATTTTGTTGCACCAAGCGATATGATGGATGGAAGAATTGGCGCTATCCGTTTAGCATTGGAAGAAAATAACTTCACTAAAACTGGCATCATGAGCTATAGTGCAAAATATGCCTCTAGCTTTTATGGACCTTTCAGGGATGCCTTGGATAGTGCTCCTGGTTTTGGTGATAAGAAAACCTACCAGATGGATTATGCCAATCGTTCAGAAGCAATTAGGGAAACCCTGATGGATATAGAAGAAGGTGCTGATATAGTAATGATCAAACCAGCCCTTTCTTATTTAGACATCATCCGCGAAATCAAAAACACGGTAGATGTTCCTGTTAGCGCTTATAATATCAGTGGTGAATACGCCATGATCAAAGCTGCAGCCAAAATGGGTTGGATTGAAGAAGACAAAGCCATTTTAGAAACCCTGTTTTCCATTAAAAGAGCAGGGGCAGATCTAATAGCTAGCTATTTTGCAAAAGACGCTGTTAGGTTGCTTGGATAATTATTCCATCACTTTTTTCCAAAGTTCCGGTATGCGTTTGATCCATACCAACTCTCTTCTTTTGAGGGAGGCATCTTCAGCTGGATAGCCGAAATAGGTTTTTCCACCAGCTAATGAAGAAGGAACCCCGCTCTGTGCTAAAACCACTGCATTGGCTCCAATGGTGAGTGTTTTGCTTACGCCAACCTGCCCCCAGAGTGTAACCCCATCTTCAATAATGGTTCCTCCAGCGATTCCAACCTGTGCTGCAAACAAGCAATTTTTTCCTACTGTAGTATCGTGTCCGATATGCACCATATTATCCATCTTGGTTCCAAAACCAATTCTGGTTTCTGCTGTTACTCCACGATCGATGGTACATCCTGCACCAATTTCTACATTGTCTTCGATCACTACATTGCCACAACTTTGCATGCGTTTAAACCAACTATCGCGATTCTTTTTTGTGTTATAATAAAATGCATCGCTACCT
Organism: uncultured Bacteroidota bacterium; assembly: GCA_903924075.1. Taxonomy (GTDB): domain Bacteria; phylum Bacteroidota; class Bacteroidia; order Chitinophagales; family Chitinophagaceae; genus Sediminibacterium. The sequence continues at coordinate 24,610 of CAIYAG010000045.1, forward strand.
ACTACAGTGCCTGCTTGAATTACTACATTGTCACCAATAATTGTCCCATCTAATAAACTAACATTCGGATAGATCACAGAATTTTTTCCGATCACAACATCTTTACCAACAAAAACATTGGGCATGATAATGCTTCCTTCACCAATCATTAAATTATCACTGATCGATTTTTCTGCAGCAACAAATGGTTTGAAATGGTTTACGATTTTCAAATAAGATTCAAATGGTTCTGCCACAACGAAAATTGTTTTTCCTTCTGGAACAACTACATCTTTCGTATTTATAATGATGAAACTTGCTTCACTGTTCAAACAAGTATCGTAGTACTTTGGATGATCAACAAAAACAAGATCGCCCTTCATAACTTTGTGTATTTCGTTAATACCACTTATTTGCGCACTGCGATTACCCGATATTTCAGCACCAATCAAATCAGCCATCCATTCTACAGAAACAGGAGCAGGAAACTTCATAACTGTGTTTTTTGTGAAAATCAAAGGTAATGGCTAGTGCAAAGCAGAAATTTTTTTTCGTTAAAAATGACCGTTTCAAGCAAAGATTTTAAGGTTTCCTTGATGATTCAAATCTTGTTCAATTCTTACCACTCGTTTTTTGCAAACTGCTGAAACCCTTTATTCATCATTGTTTCAGCGGTTTGTGTTTTTTATACTGCTGTTTTTACTTTATTAAACTGCTAATTTTAATGCGCATAAAAGCGTCTGAAAAGGGGCTGGAATTCACAACCTGCTTGAAAATGTTAATAAAATTGTTTAAAAAAATTTTTGCATTAGATAAAAGGTTTTTTAATATTGTGTAAGGAAATTCAATTTCCTGGTACTTACTAACCCATCCATATACAAAGTCTCGCTTCTGCGGGACTTTTGTTTTTTATGAATTACTACTTCCAACTATACAAACCTTATCAAGTACTTTCTCAATTTTCACCCGAAGAAGGCAAGCAAACTTTAGCCGATTTTTTTGATGTACCCAAAGACGTTTATCCTGTTGGAAGATTAGATTATGATAGTGAAGGTTTGCTTTTACTCACGAACGATAAACAATTAAATCATCGATTACTGCATCCTACATTTTTACACCAAAGAAGTTATTGGGTGCAAGTTGATGGAGCAATCAATGAAAATGCGATCAATGATTTATCAAATGGTGTTGACATCAACCTTGATGGAAAAATCTATCGCACCAAAAAGGCAATTGCAAAAATTTTTGAAACTGATCCCATCGTTCCAGAAAGAAATCCACCCATCAGATTTAGAAAAGAAATTCCTGCACCTTGGATCGAACTCATCTTAACCGAAGGAAAAAATAGACAGGTCAGAAAGATGACTGCAAAAGTTGGATTCCCCACTTTGCGTTTAATTAGAAATAGTATCGAAGACATTCGTTTAAATAATATGCAACCCGGTGAAATGATTGCATTAACCGAACAGGAGATTTACCAAAAACTCTTTCATAGAAAATAGGTTGCATACTGCTTTATTTAGCCAACCCTTGTCAACCTGCCCAACATGCGTTAATTTTGCCCGCTCTAAGCAATTAATATTATGAGTTTATCCCACTTGTCTGAACAAGAAATCATTCGTCGTGAAAAAATGGCGAAAATGCAAGAAGCTGGAATTGATCCGTTTCCTGCACCCTTGTACCCGGTTTCGCACTTTTCTACCGATATCAAAGAAAATTATACCGAAGAGACCAAAGAACAGTATGCCCATGTTTGTGTGGCTGGCCGTATCATGAGTATCAACGATAAGGGTAAGGTATTGTTCATTAAGATCCAGGATAGCAAGGGCATTATTCAACTCTATGTAAAGAGAGATGATATTTGCCCAGATGAAGACAAGACTTTTTGGGATGTAGTAATTAAAGGTGGTCTCGATTTGGGAGATATCATCGGCGTTACCGGCTATGGCTTTATCACCAAAACCGGCGAAACCTCGATCCATACCCAAACCTTAACCCTACTTACCAAATCACTGAAACCACTTCCTGTGGTAAAACGCGATGAGGAAGGAAATGTGTTTGATGCTGTAACCGACCCCGAGTTTCGTTATCGCCAGCGTTATGCCGACCTGATCATCAATCCGGATGTAAAAGAGACTTTCGTGAAGAGAACCAAGCTGGTGAACACCATCCGCGAGTTCTTGAATGCGCAAGGTGCTTTGGAAGTTGATACACCAGTGTTGCAAAGCATTCCTGGTGGCGCTGCTGCCCGTCCGTTTATTTCGCACCACAATGCCCTCGATATACCATTGTACCTCCGTATTGCCAACGAATTATACTTAAAGCGTTTGATTGTAGGAGGATTTGACTGGGTATACGAGTTCAGCAGAAACTTCCGGAACGAAGGAATGGATCGCACACACAACCCAGAATTCACCGTTTTGGAGTGGTACACTGCCTACAAAGATTATTTCTGGATGATGGAAACTACCGAGCAATTATTCGAAAAAATTGCTTTGAGTTTACACGGAACAACAGATGTGGTATTGGGCGATAAGATCATCAATTTTAAAGCACCATACAGACGTATCAGCATATTAGATGCCATCAAAGAAAATACAGGTATCGACGTAAGTGGTATGGATGAAGCTGGTTTGAGAGATGTGTGTAAGCAATTGAATATCTCCGTTCCAAATAATATTGGTAAGGGTAAATTAATTGATGAATTGTTCGGCGAAACAAGTGAACACACTTATATACAGCCAACATTCATTATTGATTATCCTGTGGAGATGAGTCCGCTTACCAAAAAACACAGAAGTAAACCAGGCTTAGTGGAAAGATTTGAATTGATGGTGAATGGTAAAGAAATTGCCAACGCTTATTCTGAACTAAACGATCCAATTGATCAGCGCGAACGTTTCGAAGAACAAGCGAAACTGATGGAAAGAGGAGATGATGAAGCAATGTTTATAGATTATGATTTCTTAAGGGCTTTGGAATATGGTATGCCACCAACATCAGGTATCGGGATCGGAATTGATCGTTTGTGTATGATGATGACCAATCAGGTTTCCATTCAAGACGTTTTATTGTTCCCTCAAATGCGTCCTGAAAACAATGGCTCCGATGCACCACAAGAAATAAAATAAGATTAACAATTTCGAACGCTACACTATTGACATAGTAGTTTTTTTTGAATATATTTGATAACCCCTGTTTCGAATAAAACAGGGGTTTCTTTTATTTAAAACTAACTATATGATCAAAATCAAATTCCTCGCAATCTGCTTGTTTGCATTGATCTGCTCAGCGAACAGTCAGACTACCAAACCTACTACCAGTGCCCCCCAATATGTTACGCAGGTGGAAGGCATCAAAGAATACAAACTGAACAATGGTTTGAAAATTCTTTTTTTACCGGATAATTCGCAGAATAACGTGGTAGTGAATATTGTGTATCTGGTTGGCTCTCGCCACGAAGGATATGGCGAAAGTGGTATGGCACACTTGTTAGAGCACATGATGTTCAAGACATCAAAACGTTACAAAGAAATCAAAAAAGCCATTGCTGATAAGGGCGCAGAAGCAAATGGAACAACCTGGTACGACAGAACCAATTACTATGAAGTAATGCCTGCCAGCGACGATAATTTGAAATGGGCATTAGACATGGAATCTGATCGGATGGTGAATAGTCAGATCTTAAAGGAGGAATTAAAAACAGAATTCAGTGTAGTAAGAAACGAATTTGAATCTGGCGAAAATGATCCTAGCGGCGTTTTAGAAGAGCGTGTTATTGCAAGCGGGTACTTATGGCATAACTACGGTAAATCAACCATTGGAAGTAAAGAAGATATTGAAAGAGTACCGGTTGATAATCTTCGTGCATTCTATAAAAAATATTATCAGCCAGATAACGCTGTATTGATGGTAGCAGGCAAATTCGATGAAGCAAAAGCGCTTGCTTGGATCCAGCAATTTTATAGCAATATTCCAAAACCAACTAGGGTTTTACAACCTACCTATACAGTAGAACCCGTGCAAGATGGTGAGCGTTTTGTAGAATTGAAAAGAGTAGGAGATATTCAATATCTGGGAATGATGTATCACACGCCTGCATATTCTGATAAAGCATATGCAGCCAACCAGGCACTTTTAAATATTTTAACCAATAACCCATCTGGAATTTTATACAAAGCGCTGGTTGAAAAAAAATTAGCAACCAGTGTTGATCAGGAGTTATTAGCATTGCAAGATCCAGGCTTTACTTATTTTCAGGCAGAAGTTCCTAAAGAAAAAAGTATTGATTCTGCAAAGACCGTTTTTCTTTCCACGCTCGACAATCTAGGCACAACAACTATTACAGCTGAAGAATTGGAAAGGGCAAAAAATGCGTTGATCAAAAGAAACGAGAATATTACCAATAACACCATTGGTTTTTGTGTTAATCTTACAGAAGCTATAGGTGCAGGCGACTGGAGATTATTTTTCATCAATCGTGATTGGGTAGAAAAGTTAACGCTTGCAGACGTGCAAAATTTTGCGAAAACTTATTACAAGCCGTCTAATAGAACCTGGGGTATGTTTATTCCCGACAAAAATCCTGATCGTGTGAAAGTTGCTGGTACAGGTGATATCACAGCAATGGTAACAGATTACAAAGGCAAGGAAGTAAAAAAACAAACAGAAACCTTTGAAACAAGTATTGCTAATATTAAAAAGAATACCCAATATAAAAAGTTATCGAATGGATTTAAATATGCCTTACTGAAGAAACCAGCAAAGGGAGAAAAGATTATCGGAAACTTTAACCTACGTGTTGGTAATGAAAAAAGTCTCGAAAATAAAGACGTGATCATTAGCCTCACTGCTGCAATGTTGCGAAATGGCACCAAGACCTTGAACAAAAAACAATTAAACGATTCTCTTGATAAGATCAAATCTCAGATCAATATCGGAGGTAATGGGCAGGTAGTTACTATTAACATCAATACCGATAAGCCACATTTCAGTGCCTGTATGAATTTGCTCAAAGAGATCATTAGTAATCCTTCTTTTGATCAAAATGAGCTTGATAAATTGATTGCTCAAAACAAAGCATCGCTTGATGCAAATAGAAACGACCCGCAGTATCGTGCATCTGTTTTAGCTTCTCAAAAAACCGAACGCTATCCTAAAGGAAGTATCTATCATACCATGGATGCAGATGAAGAAACTGCTGCTTTGAATCAGTTGAAAAAATCTGATTTAGAAAATTTCTATACAAGTCATTATGGCGCCAATAATGGTACTGGTGCATTAGTAGGTGAGTTTGTTACAGAAGAAGCAGATAAAGCAATTAGTTCTGTTTTTCAAACATGGGTTTCAAAAACAAATTTTACAAGAATTCCGCGCCAACATTTTGATGTTGCTGGTAGTGATGAAACCATACTTACGCCAGATAAAGCAAATGCAATGGCATTGGGCTTTATGAATATTGCAATGACCGATACAGACGCAGATTATCCAGCCCTTACCATGGCCAATGAATTGTTAGGTGGCGGTGCTTTTCTTTCTTCACGTATTCCAAAACGTTTGAGAGAAAGCGAAGGAATGAGTTATGGTGCAGGATCTTTTTTCCAGGCATCTAGCGTAGATAAAACTGCAAAATGGGGTGTATATGCCATCTTTAATCCCATTTATAAAAACCGTTTAGACAGTGCCTTGAAACAAGAAATAGCCAAAGCAATTGACAAAGGTTTTACAGAAGATGAATTAAAGAAATCAACCGATAGCTGGTTACAAGGCCGCAAGATCACACTAGGTGTTGATGGTCAGTTAGCTGGTTTATTAGAGTCCTATCTTTATATCAATCGCGACCTAACCTGGTACACCGATCAAGAGAAGAAAGTAACTGCGCTAAAGCTTGCAGAAGTTAATCAAGCCCTAGTAAAATACATTGATCCTAAAAAATTGGTTCTAGTATACGGCGGAGACTTCAACAAAAAATAAATTAAACAAAATACTATCCACAAAAAAGGCTGCAGAAAAATCTGCAGCCCTTTTTTATTTACCCTCTTTAAAACATTGATTGTCCATTTTTCACTTTTCACTTCTTCTTCTAGTCTCTATAATTCAGTGCCGGCTTCCGATCACCAAGCAAGGCTTTATATTTATAATCACCCACACTAGTTTTGAATTCATCTTTTGCTTTCTGCACAAGTGATGGATTGGTATACAGATCGATCGCCATTAACGCCATTGTTTTCGCAGCAACCATCATACCCTTTGTTCCTATTTCAGTGCCATCACAAGCAACGGCCTGCCAGCTATGTGCCGGTGTTCCCGGAATCCATGTAGCAGTTGAGATCCCAACTGTTGGTACAGCATAGCTAACATCTCCAACATCTGTAGAACCTTGTCCGGCTTGTTTATCCGTTGTTTTTTTCAGAGGTTCAATACTTGCTGCTTTTTCTATTGCTGGGGCTTTAAATGTTAAACTTGATTGTAACTTTTTTCCGAAAGCAATTTCATCAGGCGTATAATTTACACCTCCAACTTTTTCAAGATTCACTTGCATCGCTTCTCCTAGTGTTTGATTGATCAATAGATCATGTGTGCCTCCAATGATCTCATAGTCCATCGTAGTTTCAGTTCCTAGTGCAGCACCCTTCGCTGTTTTTACCAGGCGTTCAAAAATAGAAACCACTTGTTCTCTTTGCGGATGACGTACATAATAAAATACTTCTGCATAATCCGGAACCACATTGGGTGCTTTTCCACCATTAGTTATTACATAATGAATTCTGGTTTCCTGAGGAATATGTTCGCGCATCATGTTGGCCATATAGTCCATCGCTTCTACTGCATCTAAAGCAGAGCGACCTTTTTCGGGCGACATAGAAGCGTGTGCCGATAAACCATGAAAGCGAAATTTAGCAGAAGTATTTGCCAATGCACTGATCATGGTTACTTCATTAACATCTCCTGGATGCCAGTGTACTGCAACATCAACATCATTAAATAAACCAGCACGTACCATATACACTTTACCGCTGCCGCCTTCTTCTGCTGGGCATCCGAATACTTTGATCGTTCCTGTAAACTTTTTAGATTCGATCAGTTGTTTGATCTCAATACCTGCAGCTACTGATGCAGTTCCAAACAAATTATGTCCACATCCATGCCCCGCATCTTTTCCTGCTATACCTGATTTTTCTGGAACTGCATTTTGTGCAAGTCCTGGTAATGCATCATACTCAGCCAGTATACCAATCACTGGTTTGCCAGTACCGTATGTTGCAACAAATGCAGTGGGTATTTCTGCCACACCTGCCTGAACAGTAAAGCCAGCATCTTTTAAAGTCTGTTGCAATAACAAAGAGCTCTTTGTTTCCTTATATCCCACTTCTGCATAATTCCAGATCTGCAAAGCCACATCTTTATAGCCACTGTAACCTGCTTGAATCTCTTGTATGGCTTGCGTTTTTAAAACGTCCACTGGATTTACTGCTGCGGTTTTTGTTTTTGCTTTCTGTGCAAATAATAATCCTGTTGCAAGGCATAGGGCACTTGCAGTAACAATCTTTTGTACACTCATAAATCGGTAATGTTTAAACGAATAAATCGGTATATAAATGGGCACCTGGAACTACAGAATATTTTTCCAGATCGGTAATGCCCTCACCAGCCAACACTTCTTCATCAATAAAAGTATGGCCAGTACATTGCGAAGCGTTTTTCTTCAAAATAAAATAGACAGCATCTGCAATGATCTCAGGTGTTCTGCTCATTTTAGCAAGGGTTTCTCCACCCAATAAATTTCTTACTGCTGCAGTATCAATGGTTGTTCTTGGCCATAATGCATTGGATGCAATACCTGCTCCTTTAAATTCTGCAGCCCATCCCAATGCCAACATACTCATATTGAATTTGGTGATCGTGTATGCAATATGGCCACCCATCCATTTTGGATCTAAATTAACTGGGGGAGATAGTGTAATGATATGCGGATTTTTTCCTTTGCGTAAATAAGGGATACAATGTTTCACAACAAGAAAGGTACCTCTCACATTGATGCTTTGCATGAGATCGAAACGCTTTGATTCTGTTTGCTCGGTTCCAGTTAATTGAATGGCAGATGCATTATTGATCACCACGTCGATCCCACCAAATTTATCAACTGCCTGCTGCACCATATTCTGGATCTGCTCTTCATTTCTAATATCCACCTGAACGGCCAGGGCCTTTCCGCCAGCAGCTTCTACTTCTGCAGCTGCAGAATAAATAGTACCTCCAAGTCTAGGATCTTCATCCACACTTTTAGCAGCTATCACAATATTTGCACCTTCTTTGGCCAAACGAATGGCCATTGCTTTGCCAATTCCTCTGCTGGCACCTGTAATTAAAATGGTTCTGTTGTTAAATGGCATGGTAGAAATGTTAGACCTTAAATTTCAGTAAAACAAACTTACCAACCTAAGAAATCTTTAATAACCCTTTCTGTTTCTTCGCATGCCTTAGTCAAATCATCATTCACAATAGATTTTGTAAAACGATGGCTAAAAGAAATTTCATAGCTGGCTTTGTTGATCCTGGTTGCCAGGCTTTCTGGGGTTTCGGTGCCCCGGCTTTCTAGTCTTTTTTTCAACTCGTCAACAGAGGGTGGTTCTATAAAAATGGACAAACAATTATCTCCAAACTGTTGCTGAACATGTATCGCACCTTTCACATCAATATCCAACATTGGTACTTTCCCGGCTAACCAAATCCGATCCAACTCAGAACGAAGCGTACCATAGTATTTTCCTTCATACACCATCTCCCATTCTAAAAATGCGTCTTCGTTGATCTTTTGTTTGAATGCCTCTTCGCTCAAAAAATAATAATCCACTCCATCTTGTTCCTGCCCCCTAGGTATTCTTGTGGCAGCAGAAATAGAAAAAGATAGTGCTGGATATTTATTGATCAAATAATGGGTGATCGTAGATTTTCCTGCTCCAGAAGGTGCTGTGATAATAATGATCTTGTTTTGGGTATTGATCATGGTTCTGGTTTCGTGCAAAGAAACAATTTATCTAATTATCCTGATCGTAAAATTAATTGCTGTGTTCCATCGGTAATTGGATGGTTGCAGCAACCCGATCAGCTGTTACCTGCTGCAGTGCTAAAGAAGGCTGTGTAGGATAAAACAGTTTGAGACGTTTATTCAAATTACTAATTCCAATGCCTTGTCTTCCCTTGTCTTCATTTACTGTGATCTTGCCGCTATTGGTAACCATGATAAATACCTGATCATTCATCTTTTTTACTTCCACCACAATGGCACCACCCTTTACCAATTTACTGATACCATGTTTAATGGCATTCTCTGCGAGCGTTAATAAAATACTTGGCGGCACTGTTATTTCATATAATTCTGGTTCAATATCTACACAATATTCCAGCCTTTCTTCAAACCTGATTTTTTCAAGTGCCAAATAATCCATGACGATCTCTGCTTCCTGTTGCAAGGAAATGAATCGCTGTTTCTCATAGTTCAAAGTATGACGCAACAATTGTGAGAGTAGTGTTGTAGCGGTTCTTGCCTGCTCACCATCGGTAATGATCAAAGATCGAATACTGTTTAATGCATTAAATAGAAAATGTGGATTTAATTGCAGACGCAAAATTTCCAATTGGGCAGTTTGCAATTCTAGTGCAGTATGTAATTGCCTCAGATCTGCTTTCGATTTATAGTAAAGGAATTTAGAAATATGGTACATCAATAACCAAACTGCCAAATAACGACTCCAGTTAATGACGTTCATGAAAAACTGGAGGTTAAATAAATTCAGTTTAACCCTATGATTATTAATATAGGATAAAAGTGTTCCTGTTAAAGTAATGATGAGAGACAAAGACACCCAACTCACAAGCAGCCAAAAAAACTGAACCAGATAAGTATGTGCACTAAAGTTGGATTTGTTAATGATATGTCTGTAAAGGTGCGTGTACAACATGGCGATGACCGTAAGCGCCATTAAGGAAAGAAAATCTGGGACCGTAAAAAATCCAAGGCCAATATAATTGATCAATTCATAGAATAACATAGCCGTCCATCCACAGGTCTGAAAGATCCAGTAGAGTTTTTTGCGGCTTACTTTGTCAATTCTAAAGTATTTGTTCATGAGATAGCAGAACCATTTTGGCTATTACAAATTTGCCAATAAATCTATATATCGAAACTTTCTTTATTTGGAAGCCCGTTAATAAGGATAAAAGCGCAGATTCAAGGATTGACTACTTGATCAGATACGTTCTTCTTCCAATTTTTTACTGTTTCTCCCAACAGCGTAATAGGGTTTGAGGGATTCGTAAATTTTTTCAAACTGGGTATCCCCAGAATCTGCACCATTCTTGGCGTTCTGAAAATAAGACCTGGTCTGTTTGAGAATTTCATGCCCCACCAATAATCTGGCATCTTCTAAGTGACGTTTCACTGCATCAACTTCATCCAATAACTCCGTGTATTGCTCATAGAGCTGCATATAATTATTACAGGATTGTATATCTACAAAACTTGGAGCGGTATTTGGGCTCCTACGCATTAAATTGATGGCTTTGAATGCGAAATCCTTTCTTTTTAAGTGCAACTTGAACAAACTTCTGCGCTCTGAGGGTGTTAATTTTATTTTGTCGGGGATGATGCTCTTTACAGCAGCAAGGTGTTGCTTGATAGCAAGCAGCTCGGAGCCAATAAAGCTTCGGAAGGTAGCCATGGATGGGGTTTTTACAAAAACGTCAAATTAAATAGAAAATTGCTCTTTCTGATTAATATTTTACTGTTTTTATATTATCAGATTATTACTAAAATTCAAAAGCAAATCTTAACTTGTTGTACAAAGCTGCTTGCCCATGAGATTTCTCTGGAAACTCTATTTTCGCCTGATTGGGTGGAAAATCAGAGACCCCTTTCCTATCAACACGCCCAAAGCCGTGATCATCGTTGCACCCCATACCTGTGTAGACGATTTGTTCATTGGCCTTGCCGCAAAAAGCATACTGAGACTAAATACCCTCCACTTCTTTGGAAAACAAGAACTCTTTAAAGGTGTTACCGGGTTTTTACTGCGCTCATTTGGAGGAATGCCGGTTGACCGATTCAGCAAAAAAAATATGGTTGATCAGGCTGTTGATCAGATCAATGCGCATTCCGAATTCTTATTGGCATTATCACCAGAGGGAACTCGAAAGAAAGTGGAGCGCCTCAGAACCGGCTTTTATTATATCGCACAGAAAGCGCAAGTGCCAATTGTAATGGTGGCTTTTGATTTTGGAAACAAACAGATCCGAATTGAGCAGCCTTTTTATACTACCAGCGATGAAGCCGCAGATTTTAAAAAGATCATCGACTACTACGCACCCATACAGGGTAAGTACACCGAACTAGGACTATCACATTTACAACTCATCTGAACAGCCACTGATATGACAGCATCGCAGAACCCCCCTTCCATCATCGATAGCTTTTGCCGTTTCGAACTAAGCAAGCCTAACCAGCTTTTTTTATCAGAACCTGTGAATCAGGTATATCAGAATTTTACCTGGCAGTCTGCAGGCGAGGAGATTCGGAAAATGGTAACCGCAATCCATTCCTTGGGGATCCAAAAAGGTGATAAGATCGCAATCTTAAGTAAAAATTGCGCTTATTGGGTCATGGCAGATATGGCCATCATGATGGCGGGATGTGTTTCAATTCCGCTCTATCCAAATATCAGCCCGAACCAATTAAATGAATTACTCCTGCATAGCGATTCAAAAATGATCTTTATTGGAAAATTGGATAACCCTGAAAAAATGCTGACCGGCGTGCCCAAACAGTTGGTTCAAATTTGCTTTCCTTTTTATCCAATCAAAAACTGTCCTACTTGGTCAGACATCATAAGAGCACAAAAACCTTTGATTGGCAAACCTGATATTGACATGGATGCACTTGCCTGTATCATTTATACTTCGGGCACTACAGGAAAACCTAAGGGTGTCATGCATACCCATCGGGCTATGAATTTTGCAGTAGCTTCTTTTCTAAAAGCCAATCCTACCATACAAACCGAGGTCTTTTTTTCCTATCTACCTCTTTGCCACGTTGCTGAAAAAATGTTGGTTGAATGCGGAACCCTCTATACTGGTAGCACGATGTACTTTGTAGAATCGATGGACCGATTTTCAAAGAATTTACAAGATACCGAGCCCACCATGTTTTTAGCCGTTCCGCGGATCTGGGAAAAAATGCAGGAAGAGATTCTGAAAAAAATGCCGCAAAAAAAACTGAATCGTATTTTATCCATTCCCATTGTTGCTGGAATTTTTAAAAAGATCATTCGTAAAAAAATGGGATTAGCGAAGGCGCATTTTATTTTCACAGGTGCCTCACCGATCAATAAAGCTTTATTAGAATGGTACTCCAAACTCGGGATCACCATCATGGAAGCATATGGCATGACAGAGAATCTGGCCCTTTCCCATGCCAATCGAAAAAACGCCACTAAATTCGGAACAGTGGGTACGGCATATGAAGAAGTTATTGTTCGTTTAGCTTCAGACCAGGAAGTACAAATTAAAAGCGCCGCTTCGATGCTCGGTTATTACAAAGAACCAGGACTTACTGCCGAGTGTTTCGAAGATGGCTATTTGAAAACGGGCGATCAGGGATCGATTGATGCTGAAGGATTCCTAAGCATTACTGGAAGAATTAAAGATCAATTCAAAACGAGTAAGGGGAAATATATTAATCCGGCTCCCATCGAAAGTCAACTGCTTACCAATGCTCTAATCACACAAGCTTGCGTGGTTGGCCATGCACTACCACATGCCCTCGCGCTTTGCATCTTGTCTGAAAGTGCAAAAAATCTCGACCCATCATTCATCAGCAAAGACTTATCTGACTTCTTAAAAACCGTTAACGCTGATCTTGAACACCACGAAAGAATTGCCAAATTGGTATTAATTGCAGAAGACTGGACCACTGAAAATGGCGTTCTTACCCCTACCTTAAAAATAAAGCGAAAGACAGTAGATGATCGGTATCAAACCCAATATCAAAGTTGGAGTTCTGCCGAAGAATTGGTGATTTTTTCAGATGGAACTATTTCATAGTGAATGAATTGTGAAAACTACAACCGATCCACAATTTTTGGGTTACAAATTCGTTTAGATAGATATCAACTGATATAAACCAAATAGATATGAAATTTAGAAACTATGTTGGGCTTAGTTTGAGTGCAGTGATGCTGTTCTCTTGCGTTAGCCAGAAGCAAATGAGGCAGCAGCAGGCCAAATACGGTGAGTTGAACGGTGCTTATCTTGAATTACAAGGAAAATATCGCACACTGCAAGACGAACAAAGCAAATGTAATAGTCAGGTTGCTGACCTGAATACCAAAAAATCTGCATTAGAATCATCGAATACCGACCTTAAAAATCAAATCGACTATTTAAAACAAAACAACAATACTGTTTTGAATCAGTTGAAAGATCTTTCTGTTGTTACAGGTGCTCAGGCAGAAAGCATTAAAAAGTCGCTCGACAATATTGGTGCAAAAGACATCTATATCAAAGACCTTCAAGGATCAATTGCTCGTAAAGATTCTTTGAATATGGCATTAGTGATGAACTTAAAAGGTGCGATTGGAAACTTAGACGATAAAGACATCAATATCAAAGTTGATAAAGGTGTGGTGTATGTAGACATTTCTGATAAACTGTTATTCAAAAGCGGAAGCTATGATGTAACTGATAGAGCTAAAGAAGTATTAGGAAAAGTTGCGAAAGTATTGAACGCACAACCTGATATCGAATTCTTAGTAGAAGGTCATACCGATTCATTGGCTATTAAGAGCACTGGTATCATCGATAACTGGGACCTGAGCGTTAAGCGTGCAACTACCGTAGTACGTATTTTGCAAAACACGTACGGATTGGATCCAAAACGCATGACAGCTGCTGGCCGTGGTCAATACTTACCACTAGCCGATAACAGTACAGCTGAAGGCCGTGCTGCCAACCGCAGAACAAGAATTGTGATCTTACCTCAATTAGACCAGTTCTTCAAATTGTTAGAAACTAAGAAGTAATAGACGAACTAACCCAAATTCTACTGCCATCCTCTTTTTGAGGATGGCTTTTTTGTTTGGTTTTTAAACGATATCGTTTCCAATATGATACACATTCTGCAAAAGTTTGTTATTTTTAATTAACCCGCCTCTGGTTTATCCGACTGATTTCATAACCATGATAAATATGTTGTCTCTAAACCATTTTTATAAACCTAAATTAATAGCCTTTACCCTGCTATTTTTCTTGGTTGCTTCTTTCGGTTCAATCCAGATCTGTGCACAGAATATACCCGTTGCAAAAAATGCTGTTATTGATTTACGGGAGGTGGATTTTTCAAAATCGATCATTAAACTAGAAGGAACATGGGCTTTTTACTGGCACCAATTAATTATTCCAGATAGCCTTAGTCAGAATTCTCAGTTTATTGATTTTCCAAAACTCTGGAATAATATCAAACTAAACGGTGTGCAACTTCCCTCCATTGGATATGCCACTTATTATTTGAAAGTGCTTCTTCCTAAAAACAAAAATGGAATTGCTATAACAGTACCGGATACCTATTCTAGTTATCGCTTATACATGAACGGAAAATTGTTTTCGTCAAATGGAAATCCAGACACTACAAAATCTAGGTCAGAAGCCAATTGGTTAACTAAAACGTTTCCACTAGAAACCCAAAAAGATAGCCTCGTTTTGGTTTTACAAATTGCAAATTACTGGCACGCAAAAGGCGGACCTTATCGAAGTATTGAAATTGGAAATAAATACAAAATGATGGGGCAGGCTGAAAAAGAAAAAGCCTATGACCTTATTTTAACTGGGTGTTTATTTATGGGCGGACTATTCTTTATCGGTCTCTACCTTTTTGGAAAGCACGATAAAGTAATTTTATTGTTCTCACTATTTTGCATTTCTTATAGCTATCGGGTTGTGGGTTCGGGTGGATATGAATTACATAATATACTTCCTTCTTTACCTTTCTGGTTAACACTTCATCTTGAATATTTAAGTCTCTACGCAGTTGCAGGCTTCTTTACTTTATATACCTGGTATTTATATCCAGAGGATTTTAATAAGTCGGTGATGAAGTTGATGATGGTGATCTGTTTGGGCTTTACCATTGTTACATTATTACTTCCTTCTGTTTATTTTACCGCACTGATCAATTACTTTCTGCTTGCGATGTTTGTGTTTTTGCTCTATGTTTTTTATGTCTATATCCAAGCAGCAAGAAGTAATAGGGTAGGCGCAAACTATGCTATATGGAGTACTACAGTAGGGTTGATCATTAATATTTTAATTAATCTAGAATATTTTGGGTTGGTTAGTCCGCAGAAAGGCATCATATTTATTGGGTTTGTTGCTTTCTTTTTCCTGCAATCTTTGATATTATCTTTTCGATTTGCATTTGTTTTAAATCAAGCAAAAAAGCAAGCAGAACAGGGGTTGCTTGCAAAGAGTGAATTCTTATCAACCATGTCGCACGAAATTAGAACACCACTAAATTCAGTGATCGGCCTCTCCAATTTATTATTACGTGATAACCCCAGAAAAGACCAGGAAGAGTATTTGAACGTTATGGTCTTTTCTGCAAATAATCTATTGTCTATCGTTAATAATATTCTGGACTATAATAAAATTGAAGCAGGGAAAATTCATTTCGAATTAATAGAAATGAACCTCAATGAAATGGCAAAAAATATTGTCACCGGTTTCAAAACCTATGCAAATGAAAACAAAGATGAGCTGATCTTTAATTATGATCCCTCGATCAACTTGGCAGTACAGGGAGACCCTACCAGAACAACACAAGTGATCAGTAATCTTTTAAATAATGCAATCAAGTTCACTAAAAAAGGTAAGGTGATCTTTTCAATGATACCTACTGAATTAAACACTGAATCCGTAACAGTTCAATTTACAATTCAGGATACAGGCATTGGAATTGATAAAGAAAAACAATTACACATTTTTGAACGGTTTACTCAGGCCGACTCTTCTACATCAAGAAGTTTTGGTGGTACTGGACTAGGTTTAGCCATTTGCAAAAAATTATTGGACTTGCAAAATGTGCCATTGATGCTGGAAAGTGAACCAGGGAAGGGTTCTACCTTTATTTTCACTCAAACATTTCCATTAAGCAAAATTCATTTAAACCCCAACAAATTATACAATCAACTACCATCAGAAGAAGACCAGCCGCTTAAAGATATTGAGATCTTATTAGTTGAGGATAATGATGTAAATATTCTTGTAGCTGTTAGCTTTTTAGAAAGATGGGGCGCCAAAGTAACGATCGCCAAAAATGGTCAGGAAGCATTGGATCTGCTAGATCTAACACGTCACAAATTGATCCTGATGGATATGCATATGCCAGTGATGGATGGCTACACTGCAACTAAAATTTTGAGAAAGAGAAACATTCAAATACCGATCATTGCACTTACCGCAAGTTTACCCAAAGAAGTAGAACTCCGAATAGATACCGTGGGTATGAATGATATCGTTGTAAAACCATTCCTTCCTGAAGAATTATTTAAAAAGGTGCTACACTATACCAATATCTATCGATCACCAGATCTGGAATAGTAGTATTACTTATTGATTTCTTCAAATCCGCCGGTCTGTTTATTCTTACGAACATTGTCCCAGGTAAAATAACGACCATTCATCGCTACATAAACACCCTTTGGTAAAGCTTGTACAAAAGCCAACGCGCTGCCCAGATTAAATAAACCATCTGAACTGCCAAACTTGTAAGGGATCATGGCACCAGTTAATACGATGGTCTTATCTTTTGTTTCCTTAGCCAGTACAGCAGCTGTTTCGGCCATGGTATCGGTTCCATGTGTGATGATAATCTGATCTTCTTCTGAATTCTGGCATTGGCGGGCTATGAGCTGCCTGTCATCGGTGGTCATTTCAAGACTATCTACCATCATCAGCGTTCTGATATCTACATCTACTCTACACCTTCCTAGTTTTAACAATTCAAGGATATGTGTGTCTTTGAAATACAATTGCCCATTTAGTTCATTGTATTCCTTATCAAATGTTCCGCCGGTGATGAAAATACGTATCGACATAAAATGGTTTCCTCCAAAATTAAGAAAATAAAATAGTTATATTTATTTCTCATTTTTTGCAAAGCTATGCGCCCACTACTCATTCTATTTGTTGTTTTCATTAGTTCCTGTGCAGTTAAAACAAGGCAGGTATTAATGGTGCCCAGAAAAGAAGAGCCTGGCGTAGTAAAATTATATTTTGATCGTGAGGGTAAATTATATCCACCCGATGTGCGCATCAATCCTTATTATTTTTACTTAGAACACTTGAATAAAAAAAAGCTGGCAAGGTATAGTAACCCTGAGTATGCAACTTTAGAAACGGCGCTCACAAAATATGATAGCATTTCTCGTGAAGCAATACGCCAACAGTTTAACCTAACGGGCGTAGACAGCGTGCGCTTGTTTTTGCGTTTACAAGAAGCCATTCGTAAAAACATCATTGCAGAGATCAATCAAAAAATAAGTGCCAACAATACGAACGACCTGATCGTATTGATCCATGGATTCAACGATCCCATTCCCGATGCTGCTTATTATTCACTGAGAAAAAACATTGAAAAATATTTGCGATCCAAACCCGTATTCATAGAAGTGTATTGGGATGGATTAACAGCTTTGGGAGACAATCCATTGTTTAGTAATATCTGGGGCTATGCTCAAAGTAATTCTGCAAAGGTTGGATTGGGGTTAAGAAGCCTGCTGAATAAAATAAACCCCAATATCCGTTTAACCTTACTTACACACAGTCTTGGTGCTAGCGTTGCAACGCACGCATTGTTTAATCCGGGTAAATGGCCCAAGAAATTTCAGGAAGAATTGGAACAGGAATATCATTCAGAAAACATTCCCACTCCTAAACAAAAAGATATTCGAATTGCCATGTTAGCCCCAGCCATTCCTGGAATTAAAGTATTCGATCATATCGATTATACCGTACCAGAAAACACCATTCCAACTATTACTAGAGTTGTAATTGGTTATAATCACTTTGATTATGCGGTAACAAAAGGTGGTTTATTTGCTAGCTCCTTTGGATCAACGGCTTTAGGTGCCGACGATAAAAATGAAGTAAATAAAACCATCATTGCAATCAACGATATTAATCCGAAAATAAAAATTGTTCCAGTAGATTTTTCCTTATATATCAAAAACGATAGCCTGAGCAATAAAAAACTGCAACGCAAATCCCCTTTTAAACAAAGGGAACATGGGGTGCAGTTTTATCAACAGAATCAACACTTCTCTGATTTTCTCAAAGCCATGTTTGATTAATCATTATAATTTTTCGTAGAGCGCGCGTAATTTTTCGCGGGTCATGATCTTTTCCCAATCCTTACCCAACGCATTCTCCCACAATGGTTTCATACCGATGGATACATTGATCATTTTTTCGAATTGTTCATCTGTCAGGTTTTTACAAATCCCAACAGGAATCTCAATATTATTTTTCTCTACCATCCATTTAAACTCCTTTACTCCAGCAGGATAATATTCTTCCAGGTGATTCATCACAATACAATTACCAATACCATGCTTGGTTCCTAATAAATAACTCAAACCATAACTCACGGCGTGTGCCACACCTACTTGAGAATAAGCAATACTCATTCCACCTGCATATGAAGCCATCATCAATTGATCATCACTTTCATCATCCCAATGATCTTTATCTACATAAATTTTCTGACATAATTGAAGCGCTTTCTCACCATAGCTCTTACTAAACTCATTCAAATAGGTTCCTTCCAAACTTTCGATACAATGGATATAACAATCCATACCAGTGTAGAAACGTTGATTGATCGGAGCGTCTTTGGTTAATTCAGGATCCAAAACGATCTGATCAAATGGAGTGAAGTCAGAATTCATACCCAATTTTCTAACCGGGCCCGTCAACACAGTTGTTCTACTCACTTCTGCTCCAGTACCACTCAAAGTTGGGATCCCAACTTTATAAACACCAGCTTGTTTTACCAGATCCCAGCCTTGATAATCTGCAGAAGATCCTGGATTTGTCATCATCAACGAAACTGCTTTTGCCAGATCCATTGCAGAACCTCCACCAATACCAATTACTCCGCTAATGGTTCCAAATTCGTTCTTTAGATCTTGTGCTAATTTGTCGACCTGTGTGGTTTTGGGTTCATAGGTAACATCTACAAAAACGATCTTGTCTTTACCTCTCAACGGTACACGACTTGCCAAAGGTTTACCATCAAAAAAATGGTCTACCAAAAATATCATAGGTGCATCACCAACTCGATGTGGTGCCAATATTTCATCTAACTGATTGAAGCTACCTCGGCCATATACCACATAGCTAACCATTTTAAAATTTCGGAAATTTGACATGGTCTTTTGATTTTCTTAATTGAAAAGGCAAAGATACAACTTCCTCAAAACCATTATGTCAATCTCAAATTCTTTAACGGATTGCTTTCATTTGCCAAAAACGTATGTTCTTGAATTGAGTAATGCCAGCATCACTGAATAATTGTATGCCTTTGTCTGTTTTTTCAGGGAAAACCTGAGATGTAAAAACTACGGTACCATCACCGTTGTACACTTCTACGATACTAGCATCAAAAAAAACATGTAGATCAATTTTGCCTTCTTTAAGTTTTAATGGTGTTCCCGATTTTGCTATCGAAGCATACTTGGCATTAAAATCGTTTACAGTATGTGATCGATCAATATATATTTGTTCGGTTTTGCTATTGTAACCAATTTCAAAATAATGGTTTCCCCCAACTGCAACTCTAATACCAGCAACTGCATTTTCTGAAGGCTGTATGCTTAACGACAATTCATAACTAGTCCCCGAAAATGAGAGGTTCTTATTTTGCTGAACACTTAGATCATTCGCATGCTGTTCTGCTCCTCTCAATATTTGTAATCCCAAAATGGGTTGCTGCACCAATACCCAATCGTCACCAATTTTTTTCACAGATAATTTTCGAGGTAAAGACATGGCACTTTTCCATGGCTTGGTTGGGATCGTATTGGCATATTCCCAATTATTCACCCATCCAATACTGATCGGTTGTTTATCATTTGTATTGTGATATGCCACTGCTGCATAATAGTCGGTTCCATGATCCTGTTTGTGAATGATTGAACTTGGCTTGTCTTCTAAAAACTGCGTGCCATCAAACTCACCTACAAAATATTGCATCGTACTATTTTGTGATGTAAATAAAACCCACTTGTATTTTCCAGGTTCTCCAACTATCGGTGCTTGCATTAAATCGGGGCATTCCCATACCGCACTGGTATCGCCCTTCGGACCAAAATCACTCAAATGTTTCCATTCTTTGAGATTACTGGATGCATAAAAAGAAATTTGATGTTCGTTTGGTTGAGACACAGCCATGATCCATTCTTTCTTTGGTTCATACCAAAAAACATTTGGGTCTCTGAAATCTTTTTTGTGCAAATTCAACACAGGATTGCCCGCATATTTTTTCCATGTCAATCCATCATCATTACTAAACGCAAGTTGTTGTGATTGCAGGGTATCGGTATGACCTGTATATATAGCCACCAACGTTTGAGTATTCTTGCCATTTCCAAAACCTGCAGTATTATTTTTATCCAAAACCGCAGATCCTGAAAAAATCATCGTTCCTTTTTCTTCTGCCAGCGCAACGGGTAATTCTTTCCAATGAATCAGGTCTTTACTTGTTGCATGCCCCCAACTCATATGTCCCCATTCATTTCCAAATGGATTGTGCTGAAAAAACAAATGATACTGGCCATTTTGATATACCAAACCATTGGGATCGTTCATCCAATTTTTGATGGGTGTAAAATGAAACTGCGGCCGGTACTGTTCTTTGTAAATGGTTTGTTCTTGCGCTTCTGTTTTTCCAAAGAAAAATAAGCTCAATAATAAAAAATATTTGCGCATCGTAATTAATTATTTGATCAATTTCTTTTCTAAATCTTCCAATGAAATGTTTTTTGTTTCAGGCATACTTGTAACAACCCAGATCAATTGCAATACCATCATACCTGCAAAAAATGCAAAAATGGGCCATGGATTGTCTTTGAAAATGCCGTTATCCTTGTCCAGGAAATAAGGTGTTACCAAAGTGATCAATGCTGCAAATACCCAGTGGATACTTGCGCCGAACGACTGGCCCGCTGAGCGGATCTTATTCGGAAATATTTCAGAAATGAATACCCAGATCACCGCTCCTTGCCCTACAGCGTGTGAAGCAATAAACAACAAAAGAAAAGACATCAAAAACAACGGACTCATATGCGCAAAGAATGCATACGAAACCATTGATAGACTTAGGATATAACCAAATGAGCCGATCAACAACAATGTTTTTCTTCCAAGCTTATCTATCAAATACAATCCCACAAAAGTGAAGATCAAATTGGTGCCACCAATGGCAATGGAATTGAATAAAGATTCTTTAGCTGCCAGCCCTGCTTTTTCAAGAATTTCTGGCGCATAATATAAAATGAAATTGATCCCAGAAACCTGATTAAAAAATGCGATCAGAAATGCCAGGAAAATAATCTTCTTGTGCTTCGCATTAAAAAATTCAGAAGCGTTTCCTTTCGTTGCATCGTGTTGATTGCTTTGAATAATAGTTGCCACTTCTGCATCCACATCTTCAACACCTATTTGTAGCATGATCTTTTTTGCGCCTTCCTGATCATTCTTTTTTGAGATCAGCCACCTCGGACTTTCAGAAATTCCAAATACCAATACGGTATATAAAATAGAAGGAATGGCTAATACACCCAGCATCCAACGCCAGTCGTTCGCGCCACCAAATCCTTGTAAAAAGTAATTCGATAAAAAGGCGATCAAGATCCCAAATACAATATTGAATTGATACAATGCGCCAAGTGTTCCTCTTGTTTTAGGTGTTGAGATCTCAGAAATATAAATCGGTGCTACCACAGATGAAACGCCAATTCCTAATCCGCCAATAAATCGGAAGAAAGAAAAAACATAAGGATCATTTGCAAGTGCAGAACCGAATGCAGAAATTGCAAATAAGATGCCCACGGTAAGCAAAACTTTTTTTCTCCCATATTTTTCTGTGGGTATTCCTCCAAACAATGCACCGATCACGGTTCCCCATAATGCCATCGACATAATAAAGAATCCATGAAATAAAGGAGAGGTATGCCAGAGTTCTTTAATGGGTTGGTTTGCGCCGGAAATGACTACCGTATCAAATCCAAAAATAAAACCGGCTAGTGCTACCACAATCGACCAGCGAATGAGCTTGTTCTGATTCATATGCAATCGTTATTTAGATACAGAAAGATAGTAAAAGCCTTGCAAAAAATTACTATCTAAAAATATCAAACGATTGTTGTGATTAAATGCTAGAAAGCTATTGCAAAAGTTTTGCGGCTTTAATTAGATCCTCTGGTGTATCAATCTCCACACCCATATAAGTGGTAACAACCATGCGCAACGGAATGCCATATTCGAGGTAACGCAAGCATTCAATTTTTTCAGCCGCTTCTAAAAGCGTCATTGGCCAGTTGGTGAATTGCATCAGGGACTCTTTTCTGAACGCGTAGACACCAATATGTTCGTAATAGATCGTTGCTAATTCTTTATTTCTTGGATAAGGGATCACGCTTCTTGAAAAGAATAAAGAATTCATATTTCGATCTACTGCAACTTTTACATAGTTGGGATCTTCGATTAAACTAAGTTCTTTCAATTCTTGCATTAAGGAAGCCACTTTCACAGTAGCACCATCAACACCAGTAAATGTTGCCAACAATTTTTCGAGCGGTTCTCTTTGTACAAAAGGCTCATCACCCTGTACGTTCACGATAATATCAATATCCATATCGGCAGCAGCTTCTGCAATTCTATCGCTACCACTTTCGTGAGTTTTGATACTCATGATTGCCTTACCACCATTTGAACTGATCTCATTAAAAATGATCTCGCTATCAGTTACCACATATACATCATCAAATAAACCAGTTGCAACTGTATTATCATATGTGTGTCTGATAACAGTTTTATCTCCCAATACCTGCATGAGTTTTGCCGGAAATCGGGTTGCTGCATAACGTGCTGGAATAAATGCGGCGATCTTCATAAAAACGATTTATGCAAAGATGCAGTGAATGGATCAATAATCCGTTTTCACCTTACTATCGAATGGGATTTTTAACTGAAATGCAAGATTCTCGTCCTGACTATTATCTAAAACGTCTAGTCCGTATACAATGCTATCAATCGGCGTATAATTATAAGTACCAAAGATCCGATCCCAGATAGAAAAGATATTTCCATAGTTACTATCTGTTTGAGGGCGTGCCAGATGATGGTGCACTTTATGCATATCCGGAGAAACAATCACCCATCCAATTGCACTGTCTAACCACAATGGTAAGCGCATATTTGCATGATTGAATTGCGATAGAACAGCACTCAAACTTTGGTACATCATCAGTAACCACATGGGTGCGCCGCAGATCAACACTGCGATCATTGCAAATACCGCACGGAACACACTTTCGCCAGGATGGTGTCTATTTGCGGTTGTTGTATCCACGTGTGTATCTGCGTGGTGTACCATATGAAATTTCCACATCCATTTTACTTTGTGTTCGATCAGGTGGATCAGGTAAGCTCCGATGAGATCCATTAACAATAATCCTACAATCATAAATACCCAAAGGGGCATCGACACTAATTGCATTAAACCAAAATGATGGCTGATGGCCCAATCACTTGCTTTTACAATGAGCAAAGCAAACGCGAAATTGATGATGATGGTAGTAATGGTAAAAAAGATATTGAGGGATGCGTGTTTCCATTTATTATAGCGAAAACTAAAAAGAGGAATGAAACTTTCGATGATCCAGAAAAAACTAATGCCTCCAGCTAAGATCAACGCACGGTGCAAGCTGGGAATATGCTCGAAATAATTTACAATACTTTCTATCATGTGGGCAATCGATTTGCTTTCAATATACAAACAAATAGAATCCACAAGTGTATTAGGAGCAAAAAATAAGCCGTCCCGATTGTTCGGGACGGCTTAGATATCATAAAGATTTGTACTAGTTATTCAACATCAACGGCATCACCAACATCAACAGGTCTTCACCTTCGCCTTGCTCTGTTGGTTTGATCAAACCGGCTTTAGTAGGAGTTGACAATTCCATCTTCACATCATCGGTATCAGCTGCATTCAGCATTTCGATCAGGAATTTTGCATTGAATGCGATCTGAAGGTCTTCTCCATCGTACTGGCAATTCATGCGCTCATTACCTTCAAAACTGAAGTCGATATCCTGTGCAGCCAATTGTAATTCACTTCCACTAATATTCAAAGCCACTTGGTTCGTGCTCTTGTTCGAGAACACATTTACGCGGCGTAGTGCACCCTGAAAATCTGCTTTACTAACAATCAATTTATATGGATTGTCGGCAGGGATCACCACTTTATAATCAGGGAAACGTGCATCGATCAGGCGACAGATCATTTGCGTAGAACCATGTTGTACAAACAAATGATTGCTATTATAACTGATGGTTAGTTCGTCTTCATTATCTGGCAAAGCGTTCTTCAATAAGTTCAACGGCTTTTTAGGCACAATGAAAGAATCAACTTTAGTTGCTTTTGTGTCTGTGCGCTTATAACGAACTAAACGGTGTGCATCTGTAGCTACAAATTGCACGTAGTCTTTGGTAAGCTCAAAATAAACACCAGTCATTGCCGGGCGCAGATCATCTCCACTCACAGCAAAAAGGGTTTTATTGATGGCGGTTAATAATGCACCGCTTGTCATATTAAATCCAGTAGTATCATCAGCCGATGGCTCTTTCGGGAAGTTATCAGGATTTTCGCCCATGACTTTGTACTTACCGTTATCGCTGGTGATCTCAACAGAGAAGCTTTTGTCGATATTGAAAGTAAGTGGCTGCTCCGCAATATTCTTCAAAGTATCCAATAGGATTTTTGCCGGAATACATACTTTACCATTCACTTTGCTTTCCACATCCATCTGAACACGCATCACCGTTTCGAGGTCGGTAGCAACTACACTTAATTTTTTGTCTTCAATTTCAAAAAGGAAGTCCTCCAGTATCGGAAGTACCGTATTGGCATTGATCACACCGCTGATCTGTTGCAGGTGTTTTAACAAAGAGGAGGAAGAAACAATGAATTTCATTCTGCAAATTTATGTTCCAACAAACCTAGTGTAAAATGTTAATATTCCCCGCACCGAAATGCCTGTTTCAGGTAAGAATTTAATTAATGTTAATGAGTTGTGGATTGAAAACCATCAATCTTGTGGTAACACAGAAAGCAGTTGCCTGTATTTTTCGCGGTTGATGGGTTTGATGACGTAGTCTGTAACGGCGGGATAGCTTCTCGACTTCTGGATATCGCTCTCATCAACTGAAGAGCTCACTACATAGATCACTATATTTTTGGCTAAATCTTGCTTGATCGTATCATAAGTTTCCAGGAAAATCCAGCCATTCATCACCGGCATATTGATATCTAAAAAGATGACATCTGGCAAACAGTCTGCATGTTGATTTTCGGGATTTGTAAGAAAATCGATTGCTTCCTTGCCATTAAAAAAGGTCTTGATACTACTCGTAAGACCAGTTGCTTCTAAAATCATTTTTGCAGTAAACTGATAAACTTTATCGTCATCAATTAAACAAACATTGT
The DNA here is from genome assembly GCA_903924075.1 of uncultured Bacteroidota bacterium. Lineage (GTDB taxonomy): Bacteria > Bacteroidota > Bacteroidia > Chitinophagales > Chitinophagaceae > Sediminibacterium. The sequence goes on from CAIYAG010000045.1 coordinate 50,408, forward strand.
GCTTTCCAGTACTCATAGTAAAAGTGGTTATAATTACCTTTGTACAGTAAATCGGGGGGCTGTCTACAAATATAATGTTCTTATTTTCCTTTTTCAAAGAATTTGTTTTGAATAAATCCTATACAAAAGAGCAAGCACTACAAAAAATTAAGCAGTATTGTGCGTATCAAGAAAGGAGTCATTCTGAAACAAAAGAAAAGCTCTATTCCTTTGGATTACACAAAACAGATGTAGAACAATTACTCTCGAACCTGATCGAAGAAGACTATCTCAATGAAGAAAGATATGCCACCCTTTTCGCAGGAGGGCATTTCCGTTCCAAAAAATGGGGACGAATCAAGATCAACGCAGCGCTTCAACAAAAAAAGGTAAGCGCCTATAATATCCGCAAGGGTTTACAAGTGATTGAAGAACCGGCCTACCGTAAATGCCTGCTACAACTCGCTACAGCAAAATGGAAATCGGTTAAATCAGAACAATGGATGAATCGAATGGCCAAAACAACCAATTATCTTTTGCAAAAGGGCTATGAATCAAATTTGATCCAAGAAGCAATCGCACAAATTCGATCAAAAGAAAAAGAGTAATATTATAGTCAGATTTGAAACAAAAATGAACACACTTTCTGTTAGCATCATTCAAACAAAGCTTTTTTGGGAAGACAAGCTGCGTAACCTTGCCATGCTGGAAGAGAAAATTATGGGCATTACCGAAAAAACAAATTTGGTGATTCTTCCTGAAATGTTCTCAACCGGTTTTAGTATGAAGCCCGAATTACTGGCCGAATCAATGGAGGGCGAAACCATCGCATGGATGAAGCGATTGGCTGTTTCTAAAAAAATTATTCTGACTGGTAGCCTCATCATTGAAGAGCATGGCAATTATTATAATCGGCTGATCTGGATGTTACCGAATGGGAACCTCGGCTTTTATGATAAGCGACACTTATTTGCGTTTGCTGGAGAAGACCAATTTTATACTGCAGGAAATAAAAGGTTGATCACAAGCGTGAATGGTTGGAAGATCAATTTACAGATCTGTTATGATCTACGCTTCCCCGTTTGGGCGCGTCAACAATCTGAAGAACAACCAGAATATGACCTCCTCATTTATGTTGCCAATTGGCCAGAACGTAGAAACCATGCCTGGAAAACCTTGCTCACTGCACGCGCCATCGAAAATCAGTGCTATGTAATTGGTGTGAATCGGGTAGGTGAAGATGGAAACCAGATCAACTATAGTGGCGACAGTATGTTAATCGACCCTCTGGGAACTGTGTTATTCAGCAACGCCCATGAAGATCTGATCCATCAGGTAGAACTGAAAAAAGATTCTATCACCGAGGTTCGTGGTAGATTCCCTTTCTGGAAAGACGCTGACGATTTTCATATTTTACAAGACGAGCACCATGATTAAGAAAACTTATCTCGCCAAAAAATTGTTTACCGGAAACAAATGCCTCAGCAATCAAGCGGTAGTTGTTGAGGATAATAAAATCGTTGATATACTGTCTATTGATCAAATCCCTCCTCACGCTGGACCTATTTATGACATCATTGCGCCTGCATTTATTGATATTCAGATCTATGGTGCACATGATAAATTATTAGCCGTTTACCCAAGTGCTGATTCGATCTTTCGTTTATATGACTATTGCAGTAAGGGCGGCGCTTCTCATTTTCTGGTTACAGTTGCTACCAATAGCAATACAGTATTTCATGCCTGCATTAATGCGGTGAAAGCATATTGGGAGCTGGGCGGAAGGGGTTGTTTGGGATTACATGTGGAAGGACCATGGATCAATGCCTCTAAGAAAGGAGCACACTTGGAAGAATTTATTCATTCCCCTTCACTCGAAGAAGTAAAAGAATTATTAGCCTACGGTAAAGACGTGATCAAGATTATCACACTTGCACCAGAAGTATGTAGTGAAGAAATTATTGCTTTGATTCAATCTGAAGGAATCATTGTTTCTGCCGGACATAGTAATGCCTCATTCGAAGAAGCCACCAATGCATTCAATAATGGCATTGGTACTGCTACACATCTATTCAATGCGATGAGCCCCTTGCAACATCGTGCCCCAGGTTTTGTTGGCGCCGTATTTAATCATCCAACGGTAATGAGTAGTGTTGTACCGGATGGTTACCATGTAGATTTCGAAGCCATCAAGATCGCAAAAAAACAAATGGGCGAGAGATTGTTTGTGATCACAGACGCGGTGGCAGAAACCAAGACAGGACCATATCCGCATCACTTAGTAGGCGACAAATACGAATCCAATGGCATCCTCAGCGGCTCAGCATTAACCATGGTCAGCGCCCTAAAAAATCTGGTCAATAAAATAGACATACCACTTGAAGAAGCGTTGCGCATGGTAAGCACATATCCCGCAAAAGCCATAGAAAGAAACAATAGCATGGGAAAAATTCAAGTAGGATATCCGGCAAATCTGGTTTGCTTAAATGAAGCGCTAGTGGTTGAGCATTTGGTTACTGCGGATTAGTTTTTACCCACCCCTCCCCCTCCCAGGAGGGGATAACCTTCCCCGTCCGTTCTTCACTCTTCACTCTTATTTCTTCACTAATGCTTTTACTTTCTCCATCTTCGGATCAACCCCTTTCCTGATCGCAAAAGAATTCGGCATAACTAAAATGTCTGGCATCACACCCCTGCCCATTGGTCTATTTTTATCTAACACCACTCTAAACAAAGGAAGTGTTGCTTGAATTTTGCTATTGGGTAATGTAATGGTCAGCAAATGAATGGCTGAGTTTCCATAATAACCACCACCCGATTCTTCACCAACGATTTGCACGTTGTCTTGTCCTTTTAAACTCCCTGTAAAAACCGTGGCTGCACTAAAGGTTGATGGTCCCTGTAACAAATAAATTTTTCCATCAAAATGATGTGTAGAAAAGGGTTTATTCATTTTGGTTTCAAATCGGTGGTAATGATACCGCCCGTCTTCCATTTTAGTGGTGTTGAAATTTAATGGAAACCAATACCAGATTGATTGATGAATATATTTTCCATAAGTGAAATTTCTGTTGATAGCCGCAATCGTATCTGCCACTTTAAAAGGATGCTTCGCTAAATATTTGGTGAGCAATATACTATTATTCAAATGGCCACCTCCATTATCTCTCAGATCGATGACCAGATTTTTTGATTGATGATCTTCGATCTGTTTGAAAGATCTGCGAACGAATTTTTGTAAACCATTCACCGAGAATCCAGCTAAATGCAGATAGGCTGTGCCCGTTGTATCATCGAATTTTAATGAGAGCTCGGCATTTCTTCGCTGTTTTCTGAGCTCCTTTTTCGTTGGAACTTTATAGGCCGCCAATATTTTTTGGATAGAATCCATTTTCGATTTGTCAAAGACTGGCATTTTAAAAATGCGAACACGCTCTTTCCGCTCAGCACCAGTTGAATCGATATATCCAACAAGATAACTCGTATCTAAACCAAAAACATTTTTATACCATGCACCAAAATTATTGCTCACCCGCTGACTCTTATAGGTTGCCACATTACCATCGATGCTGATGTATTTATAAAAACTATCCAGCATTTCTCTATTGGTTCTGCCATTGATAGAAGTAATAATAGCTCCTCTTCTAATTCCGGTAGATCTTGTATTAATACTGCCAGTTACTACGATGCTATCATCCCAAACCTTAACTGCTAATGGAAATTGTGGGGGCCTGATCTTTGCATTAGCTTTTGCAAAAGCTTTTGAGTTTAGCACAACCGTATGTCCACAATGGATCTGACTCACCAACGCCGCGATCTTATTTCTAAATTGTACTTCATTCAGAGAATCATGAATACTACTAATGGTTTCAGCAAAATAGCCGTCCATTTTTTCTTTGGGTGTATACCAATAAAGGCTGGGGTGATTCGACTCTAGAATTTTTTCTAAAATTTGCGCATCTTCTCTGAGTGCAGCTGCATCAAATTTTTGATTGCTGTTATACTGGCTACTATGAGAACTACTGCAAGCCCAAAAAAAGAGCATGCAGATCAGCCCCATTAAATATTGAACTCTCTGCATGCGTGATAATTATTTTGTAAATGCATTCCAACCTTGCGCAGTGATTGGAAATTCGTTTCCACCTTTAGTTAAAATTTTGCAGCCGGCTTCAATTTCTGTCATGTATCCAATTACACTGATCTCTTCATTGAAAGTGATCTTATCATAATCTTCCTGCTTCAACGTAAAGATCAACTCATAATCTTCGCCGCCATTTAGCGCACATACTGTTGGATCTAACCCAAATTTATAGGCAGCCCTTCTGCTTTCATCAGAGATCGGTAATTTCTCTTCGTAAATTCTACATCCTAAATTACTTTGTTTACACAAGTGCAACACTTCACTACTTACACCATCGCTCACATCCATCATAGCAGTTGGAACGATCTCATTCTTTTCAAAAAATTCGATGATCTCTTTTCTTGCTTCTGGTTTTAATAATCTACCTACGATATAACTTTCGCCTTCAAGATCTGGTTGAATTTTTGGGTTCTCTAAATAGATCTGCTTTTCTCTTTCCATTAAGGTCAACCCTAAAAAAGCTGCTCCCAAATCTCCGCTAACGCAGATCAGGTCACCATTTTGAGCGGTACTGCGTTTCACAAATTTATCTGGTGTTACTTCACCTATTGCTGTCACAGAAATAATAAATCCTTTTTGAGAAGTAGAAGTATCGCCACCGATAAGATCAACGCCATGCTTTTCGCATGCCGCATAAATACCTTCATAAAATTCATTCAGAGCTTCCACGCTGATCCTATTACTGATCCCAATACTCACAGTAATCTGTGTAGGTGTGGCATTCATCGCATAGATATCACTCAAATTCACCATCACCGATTTATATCCCAAGTGTTTCAGTGGTGTATACATCAGATCAAAGTGAACACCCTCTAATAAAAGATCGGTAGTGATCACCGTTTGTTTTCCAAAATGATCGATCACTGCTGCATCATCACCAACACCTAAAACAGTGCTGACATTTTGAATTTCAAAATTTTTTGTGAGATGATCTATCAACCCAAATTCGCCTAAGTCGGCTATCTCTGTTCTTTCTTCCATAATTTAATTTAATGATTCTTAAAAATGCAAAGTGCTACTTCATATGCACTTCTCCGCCGTTCACGATCGCTAATAATTCATCGTGAATTAATCCATTGGTTGCAATAATATGTGGTTGATACGGAGAATAATAATTTCCCTTAAAGTCGGTTACTTTACCTCCCGCTTCTTCCACCATTAAAAATCCTGCAGCACTATCCCAAGCCTGTAACTGATGCTCATAAAATCCATCAAACCTTCCTGCTGCCACCCAACAAAGATCGATCGCTGCACTTCCTAATCTTCTTACTGGAACGCCTTTACGAATTAATTTTTCGAATACTTGTAATGGACCATTGGGTGCATCCAAATACGTGTATGGAAATCCTGTTACCATCGAGCTTTTTACAACTTCTGTTTTGGTACTCACCTGAATTTTTTTACTATTCAAAGTGGCACCAAATCCTCTTTGCGCAAAAAAGAATTCTTTCATAAAAGGATTATACACTGCACCCAAAATCATTTTCCCAGCCTGCTCCACACCAATGCTTACACAACAAATAGGAATTCCATTTGCGAAATTGACCGTACCATCAATTGGATCAATGATCCATTTATAAGTGCTGTCTTGAATGATCTCGCCTGCTTCTTCACTCAAAATATAATGATCAGGAAAATCATTTTTAATGACTTCAAAGATGGCTTTCTCTGAAGCATGATCTGCTTCAGTTACCAAATTATTGATCCCCTCTTTATTGCTGATCTCAAATTTTCCATTGAAATAGCTTTGCATCACAGCAGCGCCTGTTTCGGCTGCTTTGATCAGTGTTTGCTTTAACATCATATGCAAAAGTACCCCCGATTATCAGGATTATGAAAGATTTCGTGTGCAAATAAGCATCTTTGTGATAGCCGAATTGTTATATCTTAATTCGTACAAGCAGATTTTCTTGGAACTATCGATCATTATAATCAACTACAACGTAAAATTCTTTCTAGAACAGTGTTTGCATACTGTTCTGAAAGCGGCTTCCCCAATCGAGGCCGAAATTTGGGTGGTTGATAATTGTTCATCAGATGGTTCCCTGACTTACTTAAAGCCCCGATTTCCCGAGGTTCATTTTATAGAAAATCAAAAAAATTCCGGATTTGGAGCCGCCAACAACCAAGCCCTGATGGCGTGTACGGGAGAATTTATCCTTTACTTAAACCCAGACACCCTCTTGCCGGAAGACTGTTTATCAAAATGCCTGGCTTTTATCAAGACCATTCCCAGCTCCGGCGCCCTAGGCATTCGAATGCTTGATGGTTCGGGCAAATTTCTTCCTGAAAGCAAAAGGGCTTTCCCATCTCCCGTAACCGCTTTTTGCAAATTGGTGGGTCTTTCTGCTCTTTTTCCCAAATCAGCTTTCTTCAACAGATATTCTTTGGGGCATTTGAGTGAGTATGAAAACCATCCGGTTGACGTACTTGCTGGTGCATTTATGCTGGTCAAAAAATCGGTACTGGATACCACTGGGGCCTTTGATGAGCGGTTTTTTATGTACGGCGAAGACATCGATCTCAGTTATCGCATCCAAAAAGCAGGTTTTTACAACTACTATTTTTCGGGTTCTTCCATCATCCATTTCAAGGGCGAAAGCACCAGAAAAGGCAGTTTGAACTATGTATTGCTCTTCTATAATGCCATGCTTTTATTTGTTCGAAAAAACTATCGGGGTACCAAGGCCGGACTATTTGGCTTTTTTATTCAGCTGGCAATTGTATTTCGCGGTCTAATTTCTGTCATCTCCAAAATATTGGGTTTATTCCTAAAAAAAGGGCAAAAATCATCAAAAACAGACCAAAAACGAGCAGAATCGATGATTTTAGTGCCAAATATGGCAAAAGCACAAACCCTTAAATTGAACAAAAATAGTATCCTTCTGTTTCTTGAATCCGAATCCTTTAACTGGAAGCAGATCATAGCGCAGGTGGAAGTTTTTAGTTGTACAAATGCTCAATTTCGCTTTCATGCCAGCAAAAGCAATAGTATTGTAGGAAGCGATTCCAAAGAAACGGAGGGCGAAACCCTAGCCGCTAATATCATTTCATAAGCGATTTTAAAGCATTTCCTTTAGCTTCGCGTAACTAATAACGTTGTTCTAGCGATGGCAATACTTGATATCAAGCTCCCTAATTCCATTCTTAAAGCGCTACGCCTACCTCAAAATAATCCGAGGAGGCAACAGTTACGCGTCTTAAAAAAAATGCTTAGGAAGGCCCGGTTTACCGAATTCGGACAAACCTATCGCTTCGACGACATTCTACTCAGCAAACACCTTGGTAAAAAATTTCAGGAACTCGTTCCTACCTATAATTATAATAAGATCTATAAAGAGTGGTGGCATAAGACCTTGGAAGGCAAGTCAGATATCTGCTGGCCCGGCAAGATCAAATACTATGCGTTGAGTAGCGGAACAAGCGAATCGGCCAGTAAATTCCTACCCATCACCAACGACCTTTTAAGGGGCAATAAAATTGCCATGATCAAACACCTGCTCACCCTTCGCAATTACGAAGACATCCCTTTGGGTGCTTTGGGCAGGGGTTGGCTTACCCTAGGTGGAAGTACGGATCTTGAAAAAGGACCGGGTTATTACTCTGGCGACCTGAGCGGAATCACCCAGAAAAAATCGCCCTTCTGGTTTCAGCCCTTCTATAAACCGGGGAAAAAGATCGCCAAAGAAAAAGATTGGAATAAGAAACTCGAAGAGATCGTTGAAAAAGCGCCTGAATGGGATATCAGCTTTCTGGTTGGCGTACCCGCTTGGATCCAGATGTGTATGGAAATGGTGATCGAGCGCTACAAACTCAATAATATCCACGACATGTGGCCCAACCTCGCATTCTTTGTGCACGGAGGCGTAAGCTTCGAACCCTATAAAAAAGGATTCGAAAAATTATTGGGCAAGCCCATCACTTATATCGAAACCTATCTGGCTAGTGAAGGCTTTATTGCTTATCAAGACCGCCAATATGCGCAGGGGATGAAACTCGTTACCAACGAACATATCTTCTTTGAATTCGTTCCTTTTGATGATATTAATTTCGACGCCAATGGCGATATGATCGATAAACCTGAAGCACTCATGATCCATGAAGTGGAAGAAGGAAAAGATTATGCTTTATTAATTAGCACCACAGCAGGAACATGGCGTTACCTGATCGGCGATACTGTTCGTTTCGTTGATAAAGAAAGATGTGAGATCATTATCACGGGAAGAACCAAACACTTTTTAAGCCTGGTTGGTGAACACCTGAGCGTAGACAATATGAATAAAGCCATTCAATTGGCTAGTGAAGAAATGAATATCAGCATTCCTGAATTCACCGTTGCAGGTGTGCCTCATGGAAACTTCTTCGCACACCATTGGTATGTTGCATGTAATGATAAAGTAGATAATCTGTTGCTTGCAAAAAAAATCGACAAACACCTTTGTGAACTGAACGACGACTATGCAGTTGAACGCAGAAGCGCGCTGAAAGAAGTAAAACTAGATGTATTAAGCGAACAGGATTTTATGAATTTTATGACAGCGAAGGGAAAGGTAGGCGGACAGCATAAATTTCCTCGTGTATTAAAAGGCGGCATGTTGGCCGATTGGCAAAAGTTCTTAAAGGGCGAATCCATTTAAGAAACGCATCATTAATATCGTTTTATTTATCAGCAATGGTAGCAGCCCTCATTAAAGGTTTGGCATTAGGGATCCTTCTCGCAATTTCTGTGGGCCCTGTCATTTTTGCAATTATCAAACAAAGTATTAATCACGGTCATAAAGCCGGATACGTTTTTGTTGCTGGTGTTTCTAGTAGCGACATAACCCTATTGCTCGTCTGCAATTTTTTTACCTCTCTTTTTGATACCGCTTTAAAACATCAAACATTGATCGCTGTAACAGGCAGTTTATTTCTGATCGGAGTGGGCATCTATACCTTCTTTTTTAAGAAAGTAGTGGTGGATGAAGAGAATAATTTAAAGGAAAAGATTTTTCGAAAAAGAGATTGGGTGGCAACTTTCTTGTCGGGCTACTTTATGAATATGCTTAACCCTGGCGTATTTATTTTCTGGTTTGCATGGTCGGCTGCGATATTAGCCGATTCAGTTAGTTATTCAAATCCTTTGCAATACCGCGCGGTTGTTTTTGGAACCTGTTTGATCTTTGTACTTGCCACCGATCTGCTGAAAGTGGCGCTGGCAGGCAAACTCAGACCAAAGCTCACAGTTAAAAATCTACACAATATCAATCGGCTCTCTGGATTGATTTTAATAGGATTTGGGGTAGCACTCTGTTGGGGCGTGCTCAGTTTTGGGGCTAGACTAAAATAGCTTTAACGATATTTTGTTTTGTGAAGTTTACACATCAAACTATCTTTCAGTTCATGAAATGAGCCAAAACAAATTTTGATAGTATACAAAATGACTAAAGGCGAATTACATGTAACCAAAATCAATCATAGACACATGAAACTAACTGGCCTACTCATTTGCTGCATTTTTTCACTGTCTGTGATGGCGCAAAGAGATGTGCTTTTGTTGAAGCAAAATAGTCAGACACTACAATCATGGACGTCAGGTTCTTATATCCTTTTTCAATTCAGTAGCAAACAATGGATCGAAGGAATTATTAAATCCATTAAAAACGATTCTATTTTAATAGATCAAATTCAAGTGCGACAGGTTGGAAATCAATTCGGACTTCCCACCATCGATACCGCACATTTCGGATTATTGAAACTACATATCAGCGAGATCTATGGCATGCCAAAAAAAGGTTCTGCCGGTAATCTGATCACCAACGGAAGTCTCTTTCAATTGGGAAGTGGTGCTTATATTTTTCTGAACGTGATCAATAGCCTCATAAAATCAGATCCTGTTTTTGGTTCAGACAATCTTCCCAAATTAGGGGTCGCTGCTGGTGTATTTGTGATAGGAAAAATTTTAGAAAAAACGCATAAATCCTATTTGCAGATGGGTAAAAAATATAGAATGACCACCATTCAAATGTAAAGTACAAACAAGATGATTCGAAAGATATGGCGCACTACAAAAAAGATCTTGCTATGGATGTTTATATCCTCGCTACTGTATGTGATCATTTGTAAATGGGTGATGCCACCAATCACAATTACTCAAATCACCAACAGCTTTGAATACGGATTAAAAAGAGATTATGTAAGTGGTTCAGCCATTCCTTCTAATGCGAAGCTAGCTGCTATTGCCAGTGAAGACCAGGCTTTCCCAGATCATATTGGTTTTGATTGGGATGCGATCGAAAAAAGTTTGAAGCCCAAGAAAAAAGGAAAAAAACAAAAGCTACCAATTGGTGCTGGCGCAAGTACTATTACACAACAGGTAGCTAAAAATGTTTTTCTTTGGCAGGGTGGTGGCATCACTAAATACATCCGTAAAATTCCGGAAGCTTATTTTACTATTTTGATAGAACTTATCTGGGGCAAACATCGCATCCTGGAAGTGTATTTGAATACCATTGAAATGGGACCAGGCATTTTTGGGATCGAAGCTGCGTCGCAACAATATTTTGGAAAACCAGCGAAGCAATTAAGCAGGGCCGAAGCTGCCATGATCATTGCATGCTTACCAAATCCAAAACGCTTTTCAGTAAAACCGATGAGCGGACGTGTAGGCTGGCGCTATCCTCAAATTCTGCAGCAGATGCATAATATTGAAGACGATGAAGACATTCAATTATTGATAAAGTAATCTACTAACCGCATCAATCGCGGTTTGCTCTCTTTCCTCAAAATTCCCTTTGATCTCAACCCAGGGAACCGATTGATTCACTAAGAGGTCTTTATAAATTTGATACAATTCTTTGCGTGGTCCGTCTTCCGGATATTCTCTTAAATCGTCTTGTACCCAGGGCAAGTCCACATCACACAAAAGATAGAGATCGTATTTTCTCTCGCAGATCTGTTCCAGAATAAAATGATGGCATTGATGAAATACGTATTCGCACCAGACCTTCATCACATACATGTCGGTATCAACAAATAAGACCGGATTTTTTTTACTCTCGATCAATTCATTGGTGTAACGATCTTCTAATATCAATTGCGATTTTGCGATCTTCAACAGATCGGCATACTGATAGGCTTTACCATGGGTGGTAAGGTATTCACGTGCATATTCCGGACACCAGCTACTGCTAAAATGTGTTGCAAGCATGGCACATAAGCTGCTCTTGCCGGTAGATTCTGGTCCTATTACAACTACTTTTTTTACTGTCATACCTTAACTGCTTTTTTTTGCCAGCTAATCAATCCCATTACCGCCAGGATCAATAACACTACAAACTGTACGCTGGTAAAAACATATCCCTTTATAAAGTACAACGGAATAGAAGCCATATTTGTTGCAATCCACCAGATCCAACTCTCCACTTTTTTTCTTGCCATCAACCACATGCCAGTATACGCGGTGGCACTGGCAAACGCATCAGCCCATGGAATTGCTTCAGGCGCAAATGCCTGCTTGGCCCATGTGAGCGAGAAAAAGATGGCGAAATAAAATGCGGCAAAAAACAACAGATGAGAGATCCATTCTTTTGCATTGCTATTGGTAATATGTAAAACGGCTTCGTGTTTTATCTGATCTTTTTTACTCCATAATACCCAACCATAAACACTCATCACAGTATAATAAAGATTAACACTGGCCTCTCCTAAAAGGTGACCTTTCACACTGATGTAGATATAAATAATGGTATTTACCAAGCCAACCGGATACACCAAAATATTTTCCTTTCTGCTAAACCATACACTACCTATTCCAGCAAACACACCTACAAATTCCAGAAATCCGGTTTGTTGAATGCCGCTAATAAGTTGTTCCCAAACTTGGTGTATCGTCATAATCTTATTTTAGTAAATTATTTTGCAATGGTTGAATCGGCATAAAAATAAATGGCACCGTCTTCAAAAGTTCTTGTGAGTAGTAACTTTTTCCTGGCCCGAATAAAATCAAGATCAATCAGATCGGTATTCACTCCATCGTTAAACCAAACAACGATCAACGCAGGATGATTTAAAAATGCAGCTTTTTCTTTTTCAATTTCTTTGTGCGGTAAGGGTAAAGATTTCACGCCCGTTAAAAAATATAAACCATCATATGCATCAGAATAAATAGCCCCATTCAAACTGTCTTTATGCGCATTGATATATTGAATAGTGGGCGATTGTCTCCATTGTTTTTCTGAATAACCCGGTATACCTGCATAAGCAATGCCTTCCCAGTTCCCAGCATTCTGTTGATATTGATTTTTAAAAAACGCCAGAAAGAAAACTGACGTAACCAAGAACAAAACAACTCGCATTGTTTTTGCCTTTTGATTTATAAATTTTGGAATCCACATTGTACCCACCCAGATCATTGGTATATACATGGGCGATAATAACCTGCTACTCAATTCTTCAAATCGAGAAATACTAGACACGGCTACAATAAAAACACTGTACACCAAAAAGAAACCATACACCGCCGTTTCATTGCGCAAATAAAATTGTTGTTGAATGATGCGATAAATGATTTGTATCAAAGCAGCTGCAACTAATAAACAAAAAACAATCGCGCCCGCTAATTGGTGCTCACCAATAAACGGAAACCACCCACCTAATACCGCACCAATATCTAATAAATTATCAGCCACCGTTCTCAATGCTTTTTCCCGCACACCAGAAAGTGTGCCACTTGAACAATGATTTCTAATTACATTAATTACTACCAATGAAACGCCAGTCAACAAAAACAACAAAAGGTTTTTGATCTTTTTCCAAACAGGAACCGTTCCGTCAAAAAACAATAAAGCTGCACCAGTTGCTATTAAAGTAATTCCCGCAAAGCGCGTAACAAATGCAACTGCGGCCACTAATGCAAAAAGAAAAATTGTTGCACTTGTTTTATGCTCACAATAATTTTTCCAGGCCAAAAGAAACAGCAACACCAAAAATAAAAATAGTGTTTCTGACCAGATCATACCATAGACCTCCCATAAACAAGGACTCGACGCAAGCATAATCAATATGGCAATGCTATACCATCTGGTAATTCCGTTGAATGATCGCATGATCATACTACTCATGATGATCACTCCAGCATATAAACCCGCATTGATAAACGGAGCAAGTGGAACAGGTGGTACGCCAATAATAAAATAATTGATCCCTAAAAAAATGGGATAACCAGCAGGAAAATCTACAAGTGGCAATCCATTAAAATCGATCAGCGCAGCATGCTCTTTGAGATTCATTGCCGCAACACTATAACCAACCGAATCAGGAGAAATTCCAATGCCCCCAAATCTGGTGAGATAATAAATAGCAATACATCCAACTACAGATGCGATGATGGCATCCCAGTGAAACTGTACAAAAGTTAGAATCGATTTTTTCATTCCTACTCAATGAGTCAACTAAAATACAACAAAAACGCCCCCAAGATTATCGGGGGCGCTAATTACACTCAAACAAACTATTTTATTATTCCGCTTCTGCTACCACTTCTCTCACTTCCGGAATCATTCTCTTCATCAGTCCTTCAATCCCTGCTTTCAAAGTGATCATCGAAGAAGGGCATCCGCTGCAAGATCCTTGCAACATCAGGTTCACGATGCCATCATTATAACTTTTGAACTGGATAGCACCACCATCCATTTCAACGGCTGGCTTCACATAGTTCTCTAATAATTCTTTTACGCGCTTCACAATATCATCATCGTCTTCGCTAACTGTATTGGTTGACTCCTGTTTTACTTTAGCAACCTCATCATCATTCACCACTACTCCACCATTCTCAAGATACTCTTTCATGAATGCCTTGATCGTTGGGATCACATCCTGCCAATCATCTGTATCAGTGGTTTTTGTGAGCGTAATAAAATTGCTGGCAATAAATACGCTCTTAATAAACGGAAAACCGAACAGTTCTTTTGCCAAAGGCGAAGGTCCTGCTAAAGATTCTTCTGCAAAATCAATGCTCTTTCCTGGATACAAAAGTTTGTTTGCCACAAACTTCATGGTCTCTGGATTGGGTGTCATTTCGGTATAAATGCTGATTACCGGATTGCCTGTTTGGATCATAGTTAATAATTTTCTATTCTGGCTTACCAAAATAAATACTGCTGCAAATTTAATCAAAAGCAAACAGGGATTCGCCAATTCAAAGCCAAGGATCTTGCTGCACACCCATATTTTTCGGATATCGAAAACTGAATAACCAGCAGGTCCAGCCAATTTTTAAAGAATCAGTCAATATTTAACCCGAATTTTACGTTCATAGCAATAAGTGATGCATATGCGTTTATTTCTACTGTTTGTACTTATTGCCTTATCCGGTTCTACCATCAAGGCGCAACTAAAGGGAATTCCCTTTGGGATCAATATCTGTGGTGCTGAGTTTGAAGAAAAAACCATTCCGGGTGTTTTGAATAAAGACTATGCCTATCCCTCCAACGATGATATTGAATATTTCTATCAACAGGGCTTTCAATTAATGACCGTTCCTTTTAAGTGGGAGCGCGTGCAACAAGTGCAGGGTGGTGAGCTGGACCGGGCCAATATTGATGAGATCAGAAGGGTCATACTATACTGCGCTCCTCGAAATATTAAAGTACTGTTGAGCATGCACAATTTTGGTCGTTATCGAATTGCTGATACTGATTATGTAGTTGGTTCAACTACAGTAACCAGACAACATCTTGCAGACTTCTGGGTGAAAATGGCCATCGAACTCGATGATTTTAAAAATGTATTTGGTTTTGAGATCATGTGCGAGCCACACGATATGGGTGAATTTGATTGGTTCACTACTGCTCAAGAAACCATCAAAGCCATTCGAACGGTTGATAAAAAAACCAGCATCATTATTTCTGGTGATAATTATGCCAATGCAGAACTTTGGAGACAACATAGCGATGTGTTAAAAAATCTGGTTGATCCTGATAACAACCTGATCTATGATGCACATAGTTATTTCGATAAAAATTATTCGGGCCGCTATAACGAATCTTATGATAGCAGTGGCGCCACAGAATATACGGGCGTCTTACGCATCATGCCATTTGTTCGTTGGTTAAAAGAGAATAACAAACGTGGTACTGTTGGTGAATATGGAATTCCTGATAATGATCTGCGCTGGTTGAAAGTGCTTGATAATTTTCTGAAATATTTGAGCGAGAATAATATCAATGGTTGTTATTGGGCAGCAGGTTCGCGCTGGAATAAATATCCTCTTTCTGTACAACCCTTTGTGCAAGAAGAACGTCCGCAAATGGAAGTATTAATTCAATACAAACGAACTTCCCCAAGCTCAAAAAATTCTTTCTCTTTTCTGTTACCAGAGACACTTTTATTCTTACCTAATTCAACATTAATGCCTACTCCTTCTGGAGGTGTCTACGCGCCTGCATCAGTAGAAAAAAAGTTGAAACCTAAGAACGAAAAAAATTAGTGTTAACTCACAATACGCAGCTTCGCATAATTCAGCATGATCTTTTTTTCTCCATTCAATTCAAACTGAATCGTTGCAATGGGATTATGTGCCGAGCCTTCAATTTTTCCAACAATACCGAATCCGAATTTTTGGTGTTCTACTTTTTGTCCGGCCGCTAAACTACTCGTATCGCTCGCTTCAAAATTTCCGCTTGGCTGATGCTCCACAACTTTTGAAGATGGCGGAACTATTGGTAAGTATTCTGGTTTTGATTTTCCTGTATCTGGTTTCTTTGCTGGAGGTGGGCCATATCTTTTTTCTGCAGATGCGGCAGATCCATATCCACCACCTCTTTGCATCCGCTCAAATGCGCTGCCAAACTGCGTTCCAGCGTTATTGCGCGCTCCACCGCCCGCATAACTTTTATCTACATAGGCTTCCGGCATTTCTTCAATGAACCTGCTCGGCTCGTTCTGCACTAGCTGCCCAAATCGATATCTTGAATTGGCATATGTCAACCAAAGATGTTGCTTAGCCCTGGTGATGGCTACATAAAATAATCTACGCTCTTCCTCTAATTCTTCGCGTGTATTAATGGCCATCGCATTCGGAAACAAAGTTTCTTCAATGCCGCCCACAAATACACAACTAAATTCCAATCCCTTTGCCGCGTGAATGGTCATTAATTTCACTACATCGGTTTCCTGTTTATTATCATCCGCATCGGTTACCAAACTAATTTGTTGCAGATAAGAACCCAGACTTTTATCGCCAAGTTCTCCATCATCATTACTCGGACTCTCCGTCCACTCTTTTACAGAGTTCAGGATCTCTTGTACGTTCTCATAACGAGCAAGTCCCTCGGTAGTTTTATCGCTAAATAATTCTTTTACAATATTGGTATGCTTACCAACTTGAATCGCTAAATCGTAAGCATTTTTTTCTACCATGATACTTTGGAAATAACGGATCATCGTTACAAAGTTTTGCATGGCTTCCAATGTGCCGCCCTTGAATCCAAACTCACCTGCTCTTGCCAACACGTCAAACATCGAAATATTCAGATCATTCGCAGCGATCACCAATTTTTCAATACTCGTTTTTCCAATGCCTCGTGCCGGATAATTAATGATGCGTTTCAACCCTTCCTCATCCTGTGTATTTACGATCACACGCAGATAAGCCAGGAAATCTTTGATCTCTTTTCTTTGATAGAAACTCACGCCACCATAAATTCTGTAAGCAATGCCCATTCTTCTCAAACTCTCTTCATACGCACGGCTCTGCGCATTGGTGCGATATAAAATGGCAAAGTCTTGATTATAAAAATGGTTGCGTAGTTTTTGTTCCTGTATCGTATCCGCCACAAATTTTCCTTCATCATTATCAGTCATCGTTCTTACCAAACGGATCTTCTCACCTTCGTTATTATCGGTCCATAAGTTTTTCGGGATCTGGCCCTGATTCACTTTGATCACTTCGTTGGCCACGTGAATAATATTCTTACTACTGCGATAATTCTGCTCGAGCTTCACAATTTTTACATCGTCATAATCCTTCTGAAACTGTAAAATGTTTTCAATGGTGGCACCGCGGAAACTATAAATACTCTGTGCATCATCACCCACCACACAAATGTTTTCATGCACCGCTGCTAACAACTTCGTGATCTCGTACTGCACCGGATTGGTATCCTGATACTCATCAATTAAAATGTACTTGAACTTATGCTGGTACTTATGCAGTGCTTCTGGAAAATTTTTCAAAAGCTCGTGCATTTTCAACAAGAGATCATCAAAATCCATCGCTCCATTTTTGAAACAACGGTTGGCATATGCCTGATAGATCTGCGCAATGGCCTGACGGTTGGCACGCATATCTTCCTGCTGTATATAATAATCCACGGCGTATTCGGCCGGACCAACCAGCGCGTTCTTCGCCTGTGAAATGCGGTTTCCCACCACATTGGCCTTATAATGTTTATCGTCGAGATTCAATTCATTCACCACCGTTTTAATCACTGAACGGCTATCATCGGTATCATAAATGGTAAAGTTGCTAGGGTAGCCCAGGCGATGTGCTTCGGCCCGCAATATTCTGGCGAATACCGAGTGAAAGGTTCCGATATATAAATTGCGCGCCTCAGAATTACCCAGGATCTTCTCGATCCTTTCCTTCATTTCAGCAGCAGCTTTATTCGTAAAAGTCAGCGCAAGAATATTGAACGCGTCAACGCCCTTTGCCATTAGGTGCGCAATTCGAGTTGTCAAAACCTTGGTCTTGCCGCTACCCGCACCCGCCACGATCATAATGGGTCCATTAATATGTGTCACCGCCTCCCGTTGAGGCTCGTTCAGTCCGTTCAAATACTCCTGCATGTCTGCAAGATAAACAGATGGTTTGTTGAAAAACAGAACGTGGAAAACAATTCTAAAAATTCACCGGAATGCGAAAAACTCAAAAAGCTGATTTATTCAATTTTTGTGTGATTTTGGTCATTTTTTGCCTGTTTTTGTTAAAAATTAACTGATTTTGGGCTAAAACAGCTTAAAATACGTTAAACCTTGTGTAAGGTTTTCTGGATAAATAGGTGGGGGAAAACAGAATGGTTAACTTTGTTCCTCATTAAAATTCTCCCCATGCGATTGTATCATTTTAAGAAATTGAGGATCTATTTGATTCCGGTGGCGATGCTGATGGGCTCATTTGTTTTTGGAACCAGCAAGTCAAAAACGCTCAAAAAAAATGCTGCGATTGCTGCACCTGTACCAACAAGTGCTAAAAATATCGACAAGAATTTCTTCCTATACGACTCTTTGCAATTGTCTACCCTTGGCCTTTCAAAAGCAGCTTTTGAGTATGCATTGACTGGCTACAACGCCTTGATTGAAACGGGAAAGATTCAAAAGGATAATATATTAACCATCATCGATTTTAGTTTGCCTTCCAGTCAGAAGCGCCTCTTTGTGATCGATCTGGTAAGCGGGCAACTCCTTTTCAACACATTCGTATCTCATGGCCGTGGCTCAGGTACGGTCTTGGCAACTCGTTTTTCGAATGCATTCAATAGTTTTAAAAGCAGCCTGGGTTTTTATACCACGGCTGATACTTATAATGGTAAGCACGGATATTCACTTCGTCTAGAAGGACAGGAAGCGGGCATTAACGACAACGCATATAACCGCGGAATCGTCATACATAGCGCTAAATATGTCAGCGAAAATGAAGCGAAGGAACGTGGTTTTATTGGTCGCAGTCAGGGTTGCCCAGCCATCCCAGAAGCGCTGAAAAAGCCGATCATCGAAACCATTCGTAACGGAAGCTGTCTCTTTGTGTACAGCCCCGACAAGTTTTACGCATCTCATAGTAAGCTCTTAAATCCAACCATTTCTTAAGCTCATCATTTTGTTTCAGACCAGTTGGATATTTTTTATAAATTGACCACAAATCAGTTTATGAGTAATAAAATATACCCTTGCCTTTGGTTTGACGGACAAGCCAAAGCTGCCGCAGCATTCTGGGCTGGCATCTTCCCCAATTCAAAAGTTGTATACGATTCGGGCATGGTAGTCATGTTTGAAGTAATGGGCGAAAAGATCATGGGCCTCAATGGAGGACCGATGTTCCAGCTCAACGCTTCTATTTCATTTCTGGTGCATCTTGATAGCAGGGAGGCCATCGATCAAGTCTGGGAAAAATTGAGTGATGGTGGAACGGTGATGATGGGGCTCGATAAATATCCTTGGGCAGAGCGATACGGCTGGATCAAAGACAAATTCGGAATGACCTGGCAATTGATGCTGGCCGATATGGTAGACTTAGCACCTTCTATGCTATTTTCAAACAAACAATATGGCCGCGGACTCGAAGCCATGGAATTGTACCAATCCATCTTTGCAAATTCAGGTACTGATGTAAAGGAGTTATACGGACCCGGCGCACCACAAGCAGAAGGCAAACTTATGTTCGGACGTTTTCATATCCAGGATTATTCGATCGTTGCAATGGATGGTCCCGGCGATCACCAGTTTCAATTCAACGAAGCCTTTTCATATGTGGTACAATGCGAAGATCAGGCAGAGATCGACCATTACTGGAATTCCCTCATCGCCAATGGCGGTAAAGAATCCATGTGTGGATGGTTAGTTGATCCTTTTGGTGTTTCCTGGCAGATCATTCCAGCTTCTTTATCTAAATTGATGAGTAATCCAGCCACAGGAAAAAATGTAATGCAGGCGCTTTTGAAAATGAAGAAGTTGGATCTTGCAACCCTAGAATTAGCAGCGCAGCCTAGCTAGGTTTTGTGTAATGCAAACTGAACGTTCTAACAACGATTCTATCTAATATACTACTATTTTTTTTTAATAACCATGCCAAAAGTCATGGTTATTTTTTTGCTTGGATTTTACATTTATTATGTCAAATTTTAGGGACAGACAGCCCCATTTTCTTCATCCTAAATACGATTGCAATGATAACAGAAGCACAGCATCTGGCACTCATTGACGAGTGCAAAGAATGGAAGCAGGTACTTACAACTTATCGCGAAAAGATCAACAAGCTTAAAAACGAATTGTACTTATTTGCTCCCGGAAAAACAGATCATCAAACAGTTGAAGGCATCGAACATTTTCACAACCAGTTCCACATTCAACTCATCAACCTCCACGATCTGAAACACGAAATCAAACACCACATTTTTGAAGCAGAGAAGCACCCCAACTTCGGACATCGAATACCACACCACTACTTAAAAGATAAACTGGATATCCTCTTCGGATTCATAGAAAAATTAGAAAAAGACTTTCATCAATTCATGAATAAATAATTTTATCATGGCTACTTACGATTCAAACCACGTAAAAAATATCGCGCTGCTGGGACACCCCGGCAGCGGTAAAACTACTCTTGCCGAAAGCATGTTATTCGAAGCCGGACTTATTAAACGTCGCGGCTCAGTGCTTACAAAAAATACTGTGAGTGATTACCACGAATTAGAAACAGAACGCGAGAGTTCTGTTTTTGCGTCTCTAATGCATACTGTTTGGCGCGACTATAAAATCAATATCATCGACACTCCCGGCTACGATGATTTCTCTGGAGAACTTATCAGCGCACTTCGTGTTGCAGACACAGGCCTCATGATCCTGAATGCCACCGCCGGCGTAGAAGTGGGCACAGATGTGATCTGGGAATACACCGATAAATTTAAAACACCAACACTCTTTGTTGTAAATCAATTAGACAAAGATGATGCTGATTTTGATAAAACTTTACAAGAAGCAAAAAACCATTTCGGTGCAAATGTGGTTGCGGTTCAATTCCCCGTACAAACAGGATCTAAATTCAACGCCATTGTAGATGTGTTGAATATGGTGATGTATCACTATGGTCCAGACGGTGGTAAGCCCGCAAAAGAACCGATCCCAGAAAACTTAAAAGCAAGGGCTGAACAATTGCATAAAGAATTAGTAGAAACCATTGCTGCAAATGACGAAGGCTTGATGGAGAAATATTTTGATCAGGGTGAGTTGGATGAAAACGATATGAAAGAGGGTCTGCACAAGTCTATGATTCGTCATGACATTTTTCCTTTGTTCTGCGCATCAGCAGAAAAAAATATGGGTAGCGGAAGGATTATGGGATTCATTGATAATGTTTGTCCGTCTGCAGTAGAAATGCCCCCTCAAAAAACAAAATCAGGAAAATTATTGCCCTGCGATCCAAAGGGTCCGGCCTGCATTTTTATTTTCAAAACAATTACCGAACCACATATTGGTGAGCTGAGTTTATTCAAAGTTTTCAGCGGTACCATTAAAGCAGGTTGCGAATTAGTAAACGAAAATACCGGCGGAACAGAAGTGCTGAATCAACTATTATTATTGGAAGGACATAACCGCATCCCTGTTCCAGAATTAGTAGCGGGTGATATTGGTGCTACCCTCAAACTACGCAGCACTCATGTCAACAATACGTTGCACGAGAAAGGCGCGAATATTGAGCTCGAGCCCATTCAGTTTCCAAAACCAAATGTGACCGTTGCCATCGCAACCGTTAACAAAGGTGAAGAAGAAAAACTGGCACAGGTATTACACACATTGGTCAGCGAAGACGCAACGGTTCGCTTCGAAGTTTCTCCCGAACTGAAACAGATCTTATTGCATTGCCAGGGTGAATTGCATTTACAAGTGATCCAGTGGAAGATCGCCAATATCCATAAACTAGACATCACGATCGACAAGCCCAAGATCCCATACCGCGAAACCATCCGCAAAAAAGCCGAAGCTACCTATCGCCATAAAAAGCAATCTGGTGGTGCCGGACAATTTGGGGAAGTATTCATGCTGGTTGAACCTTGGTATGAAGGAATTCCAGATCCTCCAGGATTGCACGTGCGGGGAAGAGAAGAGATCAATCTCGAATGGGGAGGTAAACTCGTTTACCTCAATTGCATCGTGGGTGGTGCTATCGATACCCGTTTTCTCCCTGCCATCTTAAAAGGCATTATGGAAAAAATGCACAACGGACCAATCACCGGTTCTTATGTACGCGACGTTCGCGTAAGTGTGTATGATGGAAAAATGCACCCGGTTGATAGCAACGATATCTCATTCAAGATCGCCGGCTTGCAGGCATTCCGTTCTGCCTTCAAAGACGCCGATCCGCAATTGCTCGAACCCATTTATCAGGTAGAGATTTCTTGTCCGGATGATCAGGTTGGTGCCGTCATGGGCGACCTTCAAACCAGAATGGCCGTCGTAGAAGGAATGGAAGCCGAGGGTCATTTCCAAAAGATCACTGCTAAAGTTCCGCTCGCACAAATGCATCAATACTCTTCTTCTTTGAGGAGTTTAACCCAGGGCCGCGCCCGCTTCAATATGCAATTTGCATCCTATGCGCCAGTGGCTGTTGAGGTTCAGAAAAAGCTGATGGAAGCCTATAGTAAGCATGATGTTGACAAAGAATAATCCTTTATAGTAAATAGGAAGAGCGAATCACTCTTCCTATTTACTTATTTACTATTTAATCTTCGCATCTTTTGTATATTGGGTGATCATTTAATTGATAAACCCATCCTGATGCAATTCAAAAAAATATTCCCCTCATTAGTATTGCTTTTGCTCCTTTTTACAAGCGAAACATTACAAGCCCAGCCCTATTCTAGTAGTTATTTTAGCGCCATGCAGTACCGCATGATCGGTCCGCATAGAGGCGGAAGAACCGTTGGTGCTGTGGGCGTTCCATCCCAACCGAATATTTTTTATATCGGTGTCAACAATGGAGGAGTCTGGAAAACGAATGATTATGGTCGCACTTGGAACCCCATTTTCGATCAGATGGCAACCGGCTCTGTAGGTGATATCGCCGTATCCGAATCAAACCCGAATGTGGTGTATGTGGGTTGCGGTGAAGGAATTCAAAGACCCGATCTTTCGGTGGGTGATGGGGTATATAAATCAATCGACGCTGGAAAAACCTGGACCAATATGGGCCTGAAAGATGGTCAGCAAATTGGCGATATCATCATCGATCCAAAAAATGAGAATCGACTTTTTGTGGCGGTTTTGGGGCATCCATACGGACCCAACACCGAACGCGGCGTCTACAGAAGTGTCGATGGCGGCAAGAACTGGGAGCGCGTTTTGTATAAAGACGAGAACACAGGAGCAGTTCAAGTTAACTTCGACCCTAATAATTCAAATATTATTTACGCTGACCTTTGGGCCGGACGCCAGGGTCCCTGGGAAAACGGTGCTTGGAATGGTGCTGAGAGTGGGCTCTTCAAATCAACCGATGGCGGAACCACCTGGAAAAAACTCACCAAAGGCCTTCCAACTCCTGAGCAGGGTTTGGGAAGAATTGGATTTACCATCGCACCAACCAATAGCAATCGTTTATATGCAACAGTAGATGCGGGAAAATATGGTGGCATTTATAGAAGTGATGATGGTGGCGAATCCTGGTCGATGGCGAATGCCGATGGCCGCTTCTGGGGCCGCGGGTCAGATTTCGCGGAAGTAAAATGTGATCCTACCAATGCCGATATTGTATACAGTGCCAACGTAGTGGTCTGGAAATCAACTGATGGCGCAAAAACCTGGACCGGCTTCCGAGGCGCTCCTGGTGGAGACGACTATCACCGCATCTGGATCAATCCCACCAATCCGCAGATCATGCTAATAGCCTTGGATCAGGGTGGCATTGTAACCGTGAACGGGGGAGAAACTTTTTCTTCCTGGTACAACCAACCTACTGCGCAGTTTTACCACGTGAGTACAGACAATGCCTTTCCTTATAATGTATTGGGTGCACAACAGGAGAGTGGTTCGGTGGGGATTTCGTCAAGAGGTAACGACGGACAGATCGGCCTTCGCGAATGGCATCCTGTGGGAGTGGAAGAATATGGATATGTTGCAGCAGACCCGCTGGATCCGAATATTATCTATGGTGGCAAGCTTACCAAATATGATAAGCGCACCACACAGGTTCAAAATATTGCGCCCGAAGCTGTACGAAGCGGCAAGTACCGTTTTGTAAGAACGGCTCCGGTTTTGTTTTCGCCTATCGATCCCAAAACCTTGTACTTCGCAGGAAATGTGATCTTTAAAACCAGAGATGCGGGTAATAGTTGGGAAATCATTAGCCCCGATCTAACAAGAGAAACTTACGAAATCCCTGCAAGTGTGGGAATTTATACCACCGAAGACATGAAAAAAATGCCACGCCGTGGTGTAATCTATACCGTGGCTCCTTCTTATAAAGACATCAATACCATCTGGGCCGGTACCGATGATGGATACATTCAGGTAACACGCGATGGCGGAAAAACCTGGAAAAATGTAACACCAACTGCCATCACATCTTGGAGCAAGATCTCTTTGATGGATGCCAGTCATTTTGATGCCAACACGGTTTATGCAGCAGTGAACAGGATTCGTTGCGACGATATGCATCCCTATGCTTATAAAACTACTGACGGTGGAAAATCTTGGAAGTTGATCACAAAGGGTTTGCCTGCTAATGAGCCGATCAATGTGGTTCGTGAAGATCCAAATCGTAAGGGTTTATTATTCGCAGGTTCTGAAAATGCAGTGTATGTTTCTTTTGATGATGGAGAAAATTGGCAGTCATTGAAATTGAATATGCCACCAACTTCTATTCGTGATCTGGTAATTAAAGATGATGACTTAGTCATTGGCACACACGGAAGAAGCTTCTGGATCTTAGATGATATTACAGCACTCAGACAAATGAGTGCCAATCTTGCAGCAGAAAAAGCAATCCTTTTCAAACCTCAAACTGCATTACGTGTGCGTTGGGATATGAATACAGATACACCAATGCCACAGGAAGAACCTGGCGGACAAAACCCTCCCGATGGTGCCATCTTCAATTATTATTTGAGCGAAAAATCTGCAAGCGAAGTAGTGCTTGAAATATTGGATGCCTCAGGAAAATCTGTTCGCAAGTATAGCAGCAACGACAAGCCTTACGAAATTCCTGATGTGAATATTCCTTTGTATTGGATTCGCCCGCAAACGATCTTGTCTGCAGAAGCTGGTTCCCATCGTTTTATCTGGGATCTACATTATACAGAATTGAACGAGCCTGCTACTTATCCGATGAGTGCCATCTACAAAAACACGCCTCCAGCTTATACATCACCATGGGCTATGCCAGGAAATTATACGGTGAAGTTGACTGCCAATGGTAAAACAAATAGTCAGCCGTTCACCATTAAAATGGACCCTCGTGTAAAAACAAGTGTTGCTGATCTACAAAAGCAATTTTCACTTTCCATGATCTGTTATGAAGGACGAATCAAATCAAAAGCCATTGCAGCAGAAGCTGCAGAGCAAAGAAAGATCTTGAAATCAAAATCTGCCAACCCTGAAACAATGAAAGCCTTAGATCAAGAACTGAGCACATTTGAAGGAGGCACCAGATCTCGCCGCGGTGCAACAGCACAAGCCGTTCCAACTCCAGCAGGAGTTGAGTCTGCATTTTCTGGACTTTTTGGAATTTTACAAGAAACAGAAATGACGCCAACAACACAAGCGGTGGCGGGGGTGAAACAAATTAATGAGCAACTCTCAGAGCTTTCAAAGAGATGGGAGGCATTAAAGTCAAAAATTGCGGTTCTGAAATAATCTTAGTGAAGAACGGACGATGAGTATCTAAACGCTCAACCCTTAGCGCTGCTAAGGGTTTTTTAATGACATGATTTGTCTTTAAGACAAATCTGCGGCCTGCCGCAGATTAAAAAGCATTGTCGCAAGACGAATGATTCTCCGTTCTTCACTCTTCACTCTTCGTTCTTCACTAAAATCACTTCCAATAAATAAAAATATCCACCCTACGATTCAGATCTTTTTGTTCGTATTTTCTTGATATGCCTTCGCCTCTAACAGAAATGATCTTTGGGTCTATCCCTATTTCCTCCACCAACAATTTGATCACCGACGCTGCCCTGTTTTTTGAAAGCTCCCAGTTATGTTCTTCTGAGCCTAAGTCGTCCGTGTAGCCAATCACTTCCATTTTTTCGATGGCGTCTTTTCTTTGTGTAAGCGGACTCAACATCTTAACCACTGATTTATCCGTGATCCTCGAATCATCCAGCGCAAACTGAATACTGTTAATACTAAATGTATCAACAATTGGTTTTTGTTTTGTAGTGTCTTGGAAAATTGGTTTTTGAATCGCTGTGGGTATTGGCTGAATGACTTCAATTTTTGAGTGCCTTCTTTTTAGCGCATAGAGCGAATCCTTTAAATTCGGATTGATGATACAGGGTGTTGCTTTATCGCAGGTGATTTGAATGTCATCTACAAAAATAGAAATGGGTTTAGTATCCCGATGTCTTTTCATGATGATCTCTCCATTATTCTCTTTAGAAAAATTACCGATCACCAATATTGATGCGGTGTCGGTAACGGTAATTTCTTTGTTGATCAGAAACCAGCCGTTCTTCATCGACTTCACTTTGGCGTCTAAAAAATTGACGTAGTGATCTGGTTGCAATAGTGTGTCTTTACTTGCATCTATGAATTGATCAGTAAACCAAAAACCAATATCGTTTAAATTGGGGTCGGCCCAAGTGGAGGAAATTTTTAAAGAGATGGTATATTTTTTTCCGGGCTCAACTGGGCATAATAATTTAGTTTGCCAGTAATCTCTGGAACTGTCCAGCACACTAACTGCCATTAAATTAAAATGATGTATGCCACTTGCTGAAATGGTTTTGTTAGGTGTGCTGGGGTTCAGATATCCTGCAGGATCAGCTTTAAAATAAAACCAACCGGCCGGACTGCATCTGGCATCGTGTTCGACGCAAATATTCACATCTTCCAGATCGCTATTCACCACAATGTTCTGCGCGTTTAACGCAACATGCATCATGAATCCCAATATGAAAAGCAACACATTTTTCATTAGTGAAAGAGCTTTAATTCCCAGCACTAAGTGCTGCTATTTTGTGATATGGGAATCGAAAAAAAGAATTCAGACCCATTACCCGATTTGGAATGGAAACCAATAGTTCCATGATGTAGTTCAACTATTTTCTTTACAATGGCTAAACCAAGTCCGGTTTTCGTTTCGTTATTCGTAGGTTGGTTCGGAGTGGTTGAAAAGGCATTATAAATACTATCATGAAAGGCTTCGTCAATTCCAAGACCCTCGTCCCTTACATAGGTATATATATTCCCCTTGTTTTTTTCATCGTATAAAACACCCACCACTATCTTGCTATTATCGGGCGAATATTTAATGGCATTATTCAAGAGGTTATTCATAACCTGTAACATCCTGCTTTTATCAATTTCTACAACTACTGCATCAATATCACTTTGAAAAAGTATCTCTTGATTTTTTGTAGTTGCTAAGTGATTATTGATTGCCAGATTGTTTTTTATAAATTGAATATAGTCCTCTTTGAAAAAGTTTAAAACAACCGTACCCGATTGGATCTGACTAATATTTAAAGTATTGTTTAAGATCAACAAAGAATTAGTTGCTGAAACTTGTATCACAGAAGCCCACGCTCTTGCTTCATCTGTTAATGTGGCATCCTCCATCAAAAAATCTGCGATCATTTTAATGGAGGCTACCGGGTTTCTAATATCGTGTGCCGCCATACCAATAAACTTATTTAATTCGGTATTGGATTTTTCAAGTGCCTTTTTTTGACTGAAAATAATTTCTTTCTGTTTTTTTTCTAAATAGTACGTATGTGTGCCAATACTTGCTAGCACCGAAATAATTATTCTTGTGCTACTAATGAACAACGCAGAAAAATCATTGATGAATTTATGATTATGCATATCTCCCCATGCCCAAAGCATATTTGCTACCACACAGAAAATGATGGAACTAGAAAAGAGTGATTCGTCTTGATAGGAAAAAAAGATAATAACGCCAATGAACAATAAGGTGGATATTTCTTCATACCAAAAATAATAATTTCCCAGACTAATTAATATGAGTAAAAGTCCACTAAGTATTATTCTTGTTTTGCTGTTTTTTAGCATAAATACGTTTATTTCATTGCCTCTAGTTCTTTCTGTAATTTAAACATTTCATCACGTAAACGTGCAGCCTCAATAAAATCAAGGTCTCTGGCAGCCTTCTCCATTTCTTTTTTCGTTTTCCCAATTGCCTTTTCGATCTGTGGAATGGTTTGATAGGTCACTTGTTCTTCGGCTGCTTTAGGTGCCACTAATTGTGCATCCTGTTGCAATGCATATGGATTGGATGGGTCATATCCTTTAATATCTAACACTGAACCCTGAGCAAAAACCTGTTCCCTACTTTTGATAATGGTCTTTGGTGTAATGCCGTGTTCAATATTATAGGTGATTTGCTTTTCCCTTCTTCGATTGGTTTCGTCGATGGTTCGTTGCATACTTTCCGTCATCTTATCAGCATAAAAGATCACAAAGCCATCTACGTTTCTCGCTGCTCTTCCCGCGGTTTGCGTCAATGATTTTTCATTTCTCAAAAATCCTTCCTTATCCGCATCCAAGATCGCCACCAATGATACTTCTGGAAGGTCTAGTCCCTCACGCAATAAGTTTACTCCCACCAATACATCAATTTCTCCCAGTCGCAATTGCCGCAAAATTTCTACACGCTCTAAAGTATCTACATCACTATGGATATATTTTGATTTGATGTGGATACGACCGAGGTATTTATCCATCTCCTCTGCCATGCGTTTGGTAAGGGTTGTAACCAACACGCGATCACCCTTTTTCACTGTCTTATCGATCTCATCTAACAGATCATCGATCTGATTTACACTTGGTCTGATCTGAATGGGTGGATCTAATAATCCTGTTGGTCGAACTACTTGTTCTACCACAACGCCACCCGTTTTTTCTAATTCATAATCACCGGGTGTGGCACTTACAAAAATGGTTTGTCCAGTTAGTGCTTCAAACTCATTAAAATTCAAAGGGCGGTTATCCATCGCGCTTGGCAAACGGAAACCATATTCTACCAACACTAATTTTCTACTTCTATCACCGCCGTACATGCCCGCAACTTGGGGAATGGTCTGGTGACTTTCATCCACCACCAATAAAAAATCTTTTGGAAAATAGTCTAATAAACAGAAAGGTCTGGTACCCGGTCTTCTACGATCAAAGAAGCGTGAATAGTTTTCGATTCCGTTGCAATAACCCAATTCGCGAATCATTTCAATATCATATTCTACCCGCTCTTTTAATCTTTGTGCTTCAATGAATTTACCAGTGCTCTTGAAATATTCCACCTGCGCCATCATCTCATCCTGGATCTCGTGCATCACT
The DNA here is from genome assembly GCA_903924075.1 of uncultured Bacteroidota bacterium. Taxonomy (GTDB): domain Bacteria; phylum Bacteroidota; class Bacteroidia; order Chitinophagales; family Chitinophagaceae; genus Sediminibacterium. Next base: position 79,788 of record CAIYAG010000045.1, read on the forward strand.
TGCAGGATCATTTCTTTCGGCGCTAAATAGAGTGTTGCAGGGAAAATGGCAGCAGTATCCATCAAGCCAATACGCTTGCTGGTAGCAGTTTCTATGCTTTCGATCTCTTCAATCTCGTCGCCGAAAAATGTAATGCGATAGCCAAAATCAACATAGGGCAAATTGATATCAACCGTATCGCCCTTTACACGAAACGTTCCTCTACCAAATTCACCTTGTGAACGATTGTATAATGAATTAACGAGTGCGTGCAAAAAACCTTGGCGAGAGATCACCTGGCGTTTGTGAATGCGAATGATCCCGTTTTCGTATTCTGTGGGATTACCCATACCATAAATACAACTCACGCTCGCCACAACTATAATATCTCTTCTGCCACTCAACAATTGTGAAGTAGCCTGCAGTCTTAATTTATCAAGCTCTTCATTGATACTCAAATCCTTTTCAATATAAGTACCTGTAACAGGCATGTATGCTTCCGGTTGATAGTAATCGTAATAGCTTACAAAATAACCCACTGCATTTTCTGGAAAGAACTGTTTGAACTCTCCATACAATTGTGCTACCAAGGTTTTATTATGCGTCAGCACCAAAGTTGGTCGCTGTGTATTTTGTATTAAATTAGCGATCGTAAAGGTCTTCCCACTTCCAGTTACACCTAATAGGGTTTGATATTGTTCTCCGTCATTTACATTATCCGTCAGCTGCTGAATGGCAGAGGGCTGATCGCCTGCTGGTGAATACGGTGCATGTAAATGAAAAGGCATAGTGGTTACTTATACAACTAAGTTAAATCGGTATTTATTGTAATCAAAAGAAAATACTTTAAACAGTTTATGAAACTATTTTTTTGTTTGCTTTTTACAAGTTCCGTTCTCACTTCTTTGCATGCACAAAAAGGAGAAAACTTTTATATGTATAAAGAAGATTGGAGTCCGGCAAAAGAGATCGATTCAGCTCGATTTATTATGAGCTCTTTTAAAGAAAACGATACACTTTATATCTGTCGTTATTATAATATTTACGGCCCTCTGATCTCTTGGGAATCGTATAAAGACGCCGCATTTCAAATTCCAAATGGCAAATTTGTTTGGTACAATTTAAAGGGGGAAATAGATAGTGCTAGAAGTTTTTTGAATGGCAAACCTTTGCCACGATGGTCTGATATGGGAAAGGGTATTCAAAGTTCTAGTGCTTACTCAAAAAAAATATCTGATAATAATAATGAATCAGATCGGCCACATGATATTAATTTTACTGATTCGGCTGCAGCATACCAACCTGCCCAGTTTGAAGGTGGATTAAAAAGTTGGACCAGGTTTATGGAGAAGAGTTTTATTGTTCCCGAACGACTACAAAAACTTACCACTGGCAGCGCTAAATATACTGTTGTGGCTAGTTTTATAATTGATAAACAAGGTGATCTAAGTAATATTCTGATTGAAAAATCTTGCGAATTATCATTTGATAGTGAATGTATTCGGGTCTTGAAAAAAAGTCCTAGATGGATACCAGCAACATATAAAGGTATGCCAGTTGTTTATCGACATAAACTTACTTTCCACCAAGATTTTAATTAAAAACAAAGGCCATCCCAATCTCTCAGGATGACCTTATTAAATGCGCCGGGGGGTGCGCTTTAAGCTCTTATCTGTCGAGCTTTTTTACAATTGCTCGAACGTTATTATCAATCTCTTTATCTGTCATTCTTTTTGTGTTCTTGTCAACTGTAGTCCATCCTTGCCAAACAGTCTTATCTGTTTCGGCATCGATCAAACTTAAGGTTAGTGTATGCTCCTGCACCACTTCTGTGCTATTACGATAACCCATTAGATCTGATGGATAATACATCGGGATCCATCTCCTGCTATATGGACTATACACATATTGATAGCCGGGTTGTGAATACACAGGTGTTTGGCGATCTCTTCTTTCTTTTTCGATGTCGATCTCGTAAGTCAACAATACATCCGGATTTTTCTTGGTCAGTTTCCATCCAGCTTCGGTGAGGTTTCGCTCAACGCTTTCCTTGATCTTACGATCGGTTAAATCGCTCGGTTTTACACTATGGTTTGAAGTATCTTTTGTACTGGCGTCTATCCAAGCATAGGTTCTGAACTTTCTTATATCCACCTTATCATCTTTCTGAACCATCGCTGTGGTTCCACAACTAACTAGTACAACTACCATTGTCAGCATTCCAAGTATCCATTTCATTTTTTGCATAACGTTTGTTTTAAGTATAGAAACAAATTCCCCATACCTAATCCAAGGCTCGTGCCAAGTTTTCAAAAAATAAACCTAAAAAAAACCGAATATTCTGTTAAATAGACTGATTATCATAGTCTTACGATGTTGAAAATATCAACCTGTGGGGAGATGTATTGGCCATTCAGCTTCTGGCCAGAGATCTTAAATACCAAGTTGAGGCCTTTTACCACCCTGCCAAAAGCGGCGTAACCCTGACGGTCTTCGCAGTTTTCACCACCATAATCGAGTCCAGGCTGGTTTCCGATCACAATAAAAAATTCAGTACCGGCGGTACCGGGTTTGGCCCTAGCTAAGGAGATCACCCCTTCCGTGTGTTTGATCTTGGTTTGCTCGGTGCTTTCGTGTTCGATGCCCTTAATGGTGGATGCTTTCTGATAGTTGGTTTTCCAAATGCCGCCCTGGATCAATTCGGTTTTGGGGGCGTTCGATGGTTGGTTCTCCATATTTAATGCACGATAAAAACTACTATTGAAATAAAAACCGGAGTCAACATAACTTAAAAAGGCGGCAACTGTTTTGGGTGCTTGTTTGGGTAAGAGTTCAATTTCGATATCGCCATATTTTGTCTGAATCGCAATATGCGGGTTCTCATAATGCGGTTTTGGTTTACAACTCAGGATGAAAACTAGACACGATAGAAAAAAGATACGGCGCATATGCTACAATTAACTAGGGAAGAATTTCAAATAATAACAATTGGGTTTTTTCGAAGGATGCAAAATTATTATCGGAAATAAATAGGAGTGTGCGATGGCCGTTTGCTAAAGTTGGGCCGAATGTTACCCCTTCAATATTATCGGTATAGATCTTTAGGTCGTCCATATTCAATAATAATTTTTTCTTGACCGGTTTAGCAACTGGATTGATCATTAAGGAACTATTTTCTTTAATATCTTCTGCATCATTGAGGTCTGCTAAAAAAACTTTGATGGTACATGGCAGTCTACCAGAAGAAAAAGATCTTTCTAAAACAATCAATCGATTGTTTCCGATCGCATAAATATCTGGAATACCATTTATTTTAAAAGCAGTTTCTGGCATTGCAGGATATGCAACAGGTTCAAGATGATAGGCATATTGTGCGGTATTTTTTTTGCTTGCTACATCATATTTATAAATTCTGATCCATGCATTATTGGGTTTGGTGTCAGCTCTTGGTCCGTCTTCATACAAAGGCTCTTCCACATTCACATACATGGTTTTGAAATTATTATCGAATGTGAGTCCTTCTAAAACCCCATTTTGTCTCGGCCCTTTTTCAGTAGCATGCATCAACAAATTTGCGGGCAGTGGAAATGTGTCGATGTATTTTCCATTCAATGAAATGCGCGTGACCGCAGGGTTTTCAAGGACCGTATCTTTTCCACGAACAATTCTTTCGCCTTCGCTTGTCCATATTAATTCATTGGCCATTTTATTGTATCGGATGGCTTCTGGATCTGGTGTGTGTGCGGGATCTTGTTTTGAATTTGGATAAGGACTACCGTTGGATTGCAACATAGGTGCTGTTGCAATCCATTGTACGGTATCAATTCCTTTTTCGCTCACACTTATTTTTGCGCTATAAAATCTGGCCGGGTTGATGGCAGATCTGTCGTCGCTGATCATATAATAAATTCCCTTTTCAGCATCATAATCAATACCAGACAATCCTCCGATCGTTGTACCGTTGAATTCTTGGTTATAGGGTACTTCGTACTCGTTGATAAACTTCAGAGATCCTATTTGGTTGTTATTTGTATTCGCTTTATGCGAAACAGAACAACTAAAAAAGAAAACAGCGGCTAGTAATATGATAAAGCTTTTCAAAGTCTATGTTTTATTGTGTGATCGCTTGTAAGTATTTTGCTAATGCAGTAATGTTTGCTGCATCGATATTCATTTGTTCTTGTGCTTCGATCCAATTTTTTTGTTCAATTGCTTCGCGAATTCCTGGCATTGTTTTTACACCATAGCCAGTATAAAAACCTGGCGCATAAATGGTATGTTTAAACCAGGATCTTCTAGGCAATCCCTGAACAGACAATAATTGTTGTTCTGCGCGATACAATGATTGATTGGTTTTTGCACTCACTTTTCCATCTTGCTTACCTATCCATTCGTTCAAACTTTTTCCAGCTCTATCAAGATCATCCAAAGCATTTTGAAGTGCGTGAAAATCGAGATAGGGAACTGCAGCTTTTGCAACTGGTAATTTTTCTGGCTTAGTTGGGTCTGCAGCAAGTTGATATACATTTGATTTGATCATCTCGTTCTCAACCTTGGTTGTTTCACGTAATTGATCAACAGAACCAGATAATTCTTTTACATATCCTGCGATGGTTTTTTGCAATCTGCTAAAATCAAAAGGCAATACGTCTGCATCTGCCATGCGCAAAGCAGCGCGACCAGCAGTTTTTGCAAGTGCAACGCCATAAACAAATCCTGGGTCTTTGAATTTGCTATAATGATCATAGCTATCGTAGATCGAGTGATATTCTCCTCCTGCGTCTTCACCACCGAAACCAATATTCAATGCAGGTAATCCAAGGTGTTGAATAAATGAAGAGTAGTCAGAACCCGAACCCATCGCTTCTATATGGTATTCTTTTTCGTTCATGATCTCTTGTCTTGCCTTGGTGCTGGTGGCAGTTACAAGATCATTCGCTTTTTTTCTTTCATACACACTCACGCCGGTCTGTGGATCGGTTACATCTTTAGCAACTTCATACACCACTTGCTCTAAAGCGTGTGATCCTTCGGCGCCTAAAAATCCGCGTGCGTTACCATCTGAGTTAATATATACTACTGCTTTTTCTTGTAGCTCAGTTGCGTGGTCTTCTACCCATTCTGTTGATCCCAGAAGTCCTGGTTCTTCACCATCCCAAGCACAATAGATCAATGTTCTTTTGGGTTTCCATCCTGTTTTTGTTAATTCACCAATTGCTCTTGCTTCTTCTAATAAAGCAGCCATACCACTGATCGGATCATTTGCTCCGTTCACCCAAGCATCGTGGTGGTTACCGCGAATCACCCACTGATCAGGAAATTCTGAACCTTTGATCTTTGCGATCACATCATAAGCCGGACGGATCTTCCAATCAAAGTCTACTTTCAAATGCAGTTTTGTTTTTCCCGGTCCGATATGATAAGTAAAAGGCAAACCCCCTCTCCAAGATTCAGGAGCAACTACGCCTTCTAAAGATTCTAATAATGGTTTTGCGTCGTGATAGCTAATAGGTAAAACAGGAATTTTCAGCAAATTCGTTGCTTCACTTCTTTCTAATCTTTTTGCTTTTTCTGTTGCCCCAATTCCCGGGGTCAAAGGATCGCCAGGATAAATTACCATATCCATGATCGATCCGCGTTGAACGCCGTATTCGTTTTTAAACGGACCCTTTGGATACACTTCACCAGCACCATATCCATCATCATTCGGATCAGAATAAATGATACAACCAATGGCACCGTGCTCTTGAGCAACCTTAGGTTTAATGCCTCTCCAGCTATGTCCGTATTTCGCAATCACAATTTTGCCTTTTACATCGATCCCTAATTTTTCCAAGGTTTCATAATCTGCAGGAACTCCATAGTTTACAAACACTGCTTCGGCTGTTACATCGCCATCTGCACTCCAACAATTATAGGTAGGTAATTGATCTTCTTGATTTGAAGTTGCATCTTCCTTTAATGCAGGCTCTTTTAATAAAGCTTTATAACTAGTTGGAGCAATCATTTCCAATACCCTTGTTTTGGGAGTAGGAAATAAAACTTGATAGGTTTCAATAGACGCATCCCATCCATAAGATTTAAATCGAGCAAGAATATTATCTGCAACAGCTTTGCCTCCAACAGATCCGAGGTGATGGGGTTTAGCAGATAGGTCTTTAATGGTTGCACCAATTTTTTCAGCACTTAATACTGCGTCAAATTTTTGTTCGTTCTGTTTTTGTTTAACAGAACTGCTTTCGGTAAAACCAGAAATAGATTTTTGACTCATTGCATTTAAGCTAATGACACTGGCACCAATGATGCAAAGAATGGTTTGAAAATTTTTTTTCATGTATCTGTTGATTGTTTAATGAGCTTATTATTGAAACATTGTTGGATGCAATTTATTCCAATTTGTGGCAGATTGATACGCTTTTGCAATAGTAATTATCGTAGCCTCATCATATAGTTTTCCTACTAATGTGATACTAGATGGGGTTTGAGATTTGTTGAAACCGGTTGGAAACACAATTACCGGGTGTCCGGTTAAATTGGTTATGGCAGATTGGTTGCCCCCGAAATTGGGGCAGATCACCGCATCATATGCTTGCATCAATTCGTTTACTTTTTGCATCAATAAATAGCGATGGCGATTTGCGTTCACATACTCCACTGCAGGCATTAATCTTGAAACACGAAAACTGTTTGGCCAGTCGTTCTTAGTTTGGCGTGTCATCAGATCGTCTAATCCATTTCTGGTAAACTCATCAAAAGCTGCAGCACATTCAGCGCTAATCACCACATCCATGATATTGAAATTATATACGCCACTATCTGGGAAATTAACAGGAATCAATTCAACACCTAGTTTTCGGTACACATCTAACACTTTCCACTCGGTGGCGGTAGTATCTTTTATGTTTTTAAAATAGTTGATTGCATAGGCAATTTTTTTGCCTTTCAGGTTATTCGTTGATTGATAGTTGAAGGGCATATTAACTGCACTCTGATCCTTTCCGTCAGTACCATGAATAGCATTAAAAACAACAGCAGCATCTTCTGCGCTTCTACAAATTGGGCCAACTTTATCTAGGCTCCAACTCAAAGTCATTGCGCCAGATCTACTAATACTTCCAAAAGTTGGACGCAATCCGGTTGCTCCACAAGTGCCAGAAGGTGATGTGATCGAACCCCAGGTTTCGGTACCAATAGCAAAGGGTACCAGACCCGCTACTGTTGCAGATGTAGAGCCAGCAGAAGATCCCGATGAGCCCCTTGAAAGGTTCCAGGGATTCTTTGTTCTTCCACCAAACCAATAATCCCCCATCGCTAATGCGCCTAAAGTAAACTTAGCAACAAGCACAGCGCCTGCATCTTTTAAACGGGTATAAACATAGGCATCTGCATCAATTACCTGGTCCTTATAAGGCGCAGCCCCCCAGGTTGTTTTGGTTCCTTTCACCGCAAACAGATCTTTTAATCCATAAGGAATTCCATGCAGTGGTCCTCTATATTTTCCTTTTGCAATTTCTGCATCTGCCTGTTTCGCTTGTTCCATTGCGATGGCTTCTGTATAACTGATTACACACTGAAGGGTATCGCTATATTTTTTTAATCGGTCGATATAAAATTGTGTAAGTGCAACTGAACTAATTTTTTTGTTTTTGATCAGCGACGCCAATTCCAAAATAGAATAAAACCCTAGGTCGTTTTTGTTTTTAGGCAGATTAATATTTGTGGGAATATTCCAATTGATTGCTTCCTGTTTTGAATTAAAATACATGCCCGGCAAAACAGGATTCTGCCAAAGGCTCATCGGTACACTATTATCTAAATGTGTTTTATGCATCAACCGATAATTTTCGAAATTGTCCATCACACCTTCATACATCGTATCCAACTCTTTCTGTGTATAAGTTAGATCCATCAATTTTGCTGTAGACCTTAAGTCTGTTACGCGAATAGAATCCTGTGCCGCCCCGCTATAAAAAGCAAGGACCGCAAATGCAATCAACATATTTTTCATAAATCCTAGATTTTTTCTGCTTCCTCTTTCTGATCGTGCATCCACACAAGAAAAAGTTTGTAGCCAATCGATAATATAATTGCTCCTGTAAACAAGCCGATAAAACCTGATAAAATAAACCCTCCAATTACTCCTAAAAAGATCACGAGCATCGGTACTTGTGCACCCTTGCCCAACAAAATGGGTTTCAAAATATTGTCAGAGAACATGACAAGGACAAAATAAACAGTCCACATCCCTGCAAACACTGAATTGCCCGTGGTAAATAAATAAATGATTACAGGAATGATCACTAAACCCGGACCAACTTGTATGATCGACAAGATTAACGCTATTAATCCCCAGATTCCTGCGTGTGGTACGGAAGCTAAAAAGAATCCGGCTCCTGCTAAAAAAGCCTGGATCACTGCAACGCCTAATACACCTTTCACAACACTTCGAATGGTACCCGCGGTTAATGATAAAAATTCATCGCCTCGTTTATCAGCAATTTTGCTGAATATTTTCTGGCAGGTTTCTATCGCACCTTTTGTTGATAATAAAACACCGGAAATTATAATTGAAAAAATCACCTGGAAAAAAGTAACACCTGATCCTACAATTCCCATCATCACCGTTTTTGCAACAGATAAAATTTCGGCCTGATGTTTTTGAAAAATGGATGTAAGATTTCCCGATGCATTTTGCAAAAATTGAAATAATGGTTTGCCAACGATTGGCCAGGTTTCAATGATCGGGTTCGGTTGATCTAAGTGTATCGTGCCGCTTTCTGCCTGATTTTTAAAATCGATGATGGTATCAGAGATAGAACTAATAAAGAATCCTACTGGAACAAAAATAAAAGAGAGGATCGCAATCGTAATGATGGTTGCAGCAAGTTTCTCTCTTCCTCCTAAAGTTTTTTTGAGCTTTATATGAATAGGAAAAACCGAAACCGCAATGATGATCGCCCATAACACAGGCATAATAAATGGCGCAAGTATTTCAAAGCAATAAAACAGCAAAAGAATTAATACCGCCATGCGAATGATCAACTCTACGATGTCTTTTGTTGAACCTGATAATTTATTCATTTTTTCGGTTTTGCTTTTGTTAAACAAACTTTACCCACACATAATCATCCACAATTTCATTATTCTTGATCGCTGCTTTCCTTCGAATGGATTCTAAAAAAAATCCATTCTTCTGTAGCGCCTTCATACTTGATTGATTGTGCGCAAACACTTCCGCATAAATGCGAATGGGTTGAAAATGATGGACAAGGTGTTGCACAAACAATTCGATTGCGGCTGATGCAATACCTCTTCCCCAAAATTCTTCTCCTACAAAATAACCAATCTCGATCGATTTTCTATAAACATCCTCTTGAAGTTTACAGCCAATATTTCCAGCAACGATTCCATTATATAAAATGGCAAGATTTTGAACAGGATGATGATCTTTAATGTGGTTCATCCATTGTAGTGCGTCCATAACCGTGTAAGGGTTCGGTAATTGATCCCTTACATTGTTCCAGATCTTTCGATTGTTCGCAATGGAGGCAAGCGCTTGTGCGTCTTGTTTTTGCCAGGCTCTGATTTGTACACTATGCTTCATCTTCCTTCACATCCCTGTTTAAATATCCGGTATAATCGGGTTGTGCTGCAACGTATTCATTATGCATAAATGGAGAGGTCATTAGAAAATCTGCAGTGGCTCTATCGCAGGCCATGGGTATATTCCAGGCCACACATAAACGAAGCAGGGCCTTTACATCACTGTCGTGAGGTTGTGCTTCCATGGGGTCCCAGAAAAATAACATGACATCAATTTCGCCTTGTGCAATCATGGCGCCAATTTGTTGATCACCACCAAGAGGTCCGCTCAATAATTTTTTTACTGGTCGGTCCAACGCCTCTTCAACCAACTTACCGGTAGTTCCGGTTGCAAATAACTCGTGCTTCGCTAATTCTGTTTTATTATAAATTGCCCACTCTATTAGATCTGCTTTTTTATGATCGTGTGCAACTAGTGCAATTCTTTTTCTTTTGCCCAGAATTTTGGTATTCGCCATCTTATGGATTATTTATTTAGCAGCTATGAAGTTAATCAGTTAATGAACTTGTTGTATCTATTTTACTGCTGGTAGCGAAATAGGCTAGTAGGGGATGTAAAAAAAGTATGATCAAAACCGGAAAAAGAGGTAAACCAAAAACCGATAATAAGAAGCCAAGGCTCAATAAATACAAGGGGTAACAAAAAAATAAAACCCCAAATAAAACAGAATCATAAAAGACGGTGTTCCTTGTTTTTTTTCTTACATATCCACTGATGAGCGTGTAAAGTGGTCGATTCAAGATTGTGCCCATCCTACCTAAAATTTGTTGTGTTAAAGAGGGGTTTGGTTTAAATTTTGGAATACAAATCAATTCATTGATCTTTTCAAAAAGCAATTGATTAAAGATCACATAGTTTTTTGCATCTTCTTCGAATGGCATAAGTTCTGATTGATGCATCAAATCGCCTGCTTGAATCAACACAGATTTTCCCATCAGATGCAAAGCACTATATCCAATTCCAAGAGGTAAAACAGTGAGCGGTATGCCTTCTTTCCAACAGGTTGCCGCTATTCTTGCCGCCCCCTTTTTAAAGGGTTGCAATTCGTGTTTGTTCACACAGATGCCCTCAATAAAAATGAGTACAATTCCATCTTGACTCAACACCCTTCTGCTATTCTCAAAAGCGGCTGCATTCAATCCTAGGTTTTCTTTTCCTTCACTCAACCGATAAACCGGGAACATGTGTAATGTTCTAAGTAGTGTGCTGTGCCAGGGTTTATTAAACGCATCGCCCCTTGCTAAAAAATGTATGGGTCTTTTGAAAACAGCGGCTATAATAATTGCATCAAGAAAAGAGTTGGGGTGGTTGGCAGTAATTAAAACGGGGCCCTTCAAATTAGCCAGCGCTTTGTTTCGCACTATTAACTGCGGACAAAATATGGCTAATGCGAAACGTATAAATGGTTTAAGAATTCTGTATATCAAAGTAATTGGAACTACATGATTTTAAATGGCTTTTCTAGGGCAATCGAATTGAAAAAAACAAGGACAAGCTAATACCCTGTCCTACATTCCTACCATAAAAGGGATAGGATGCCTGCAGATAGGGGGTAACTGTTCTACTAATTCTTTTACCATAAGACGCAGAGATTCTTCCTACTGTAAAATCTTTATTGGAGTTAAAATTGTTGGTAGAGAATAGTTTATTGGAACTTATCGAGGTTATGTGGTTAAATACAAATGTTAGTGATTGAAATTGGGGTAACTGAAACCCGTAGCTGAGGCCCAGTCCGTATTGGGTGGGGCCGTCAACCTCATCAAAGTATCGCGCAACGGAACCTTCAATCACCGAAAACTGTCCCTTCTTTGGTAAAAATGAATAGTTGGCTGCAATCTGTGCTCCTTTTGATCCAAATCCCAAATAGGGTGTTGTGATATTACTATATACCGGAATAATAAATTGTGCTTTCACCGTAAAATAACTTTTCAAATCATCGGATGGGGTGTGATATGAAATACCCGTTGTAATATCACCAATACCAGATTTACTAGTTTTTGAAAAATAATCAGAAGATGTAACAAAAGTATATGGAACGTTTACAAAGATGTCTACCCTTCTTGATAATCCGGTTGCTACGTAAAGTCCAATTGTTTTGGTGGTATAGACTCCACCATTCACATTCGCATTAACCTTTCCTGTAGAATCGAAATACCTGCTGGTATATGAATAGCTAAAGGTTGGAGAGAAATTGACTCTTTTTTTACCAATTGGCCAGTCCGCCTTTACTATATTCGTTGCTCCAATCATTATTATTAAAAGGGCAGCGGAGATTTTTTTAGCCATGTTTTTTCTTTTTAGTACTGTTCACTAGTTTTTCATACATCCAGGTATTCTTAAATAGATTGTGTACATCGGGAATTGCATGCGCAAATTCCGGGAAAGTATAGATCTCACTATTCTGATGAACCCATGGGTGTAATTTATTGAATGCATAAAATATGGTAGGGGGAGGCGCAAGCGCATCTCTAAAACAGGCGGCCATTAACACAGTACACCTAATATTTGGTACAAAATTTTGTATCTCGAAATAGCTAAAATTTTGCAAGAAATCTTCTTTTGTAAATGACCCTTTGTTTTTATCTAAAAATCGATTGATGTATTTAAATGTAAACGCCTCTTCTTTTATCTGCGGTTCCATTTCTAAGTTGGCATGCATATCACAATAGATTGGAACATCTGCAATACAGGTTTGAATTTGTTTGTTTCTCAGTGATGCAACTACCAACGACAAAGCCGCGCCTTGACTTCCCCCCAAAACGGTAATTCTATTTGGATCAACGCCCATTTCTTGATTGGCCAATAAAAAATCAAGACCTCTAATACAATCCATATAAATTCCTCTATAAATGTATTTTAGTGGGTCTTGAACATGAAAGGTTAATATCTCATCTTCTTGTGGAATTGGATATGCTTCGCTTTTTTTATCCATTCCTCGAACATTAAGTGAGAGTCCGATAAAATCATGGAAGAACAACGGCTTCATCATTACCTGATATCCTGGAAATATTAATACGGCGGGGTATTTTTTTCCTTTAAGGATGGTGCGTGGAATAGTTAACCAACCCCAGATACGAACATTTTCTAATGAAGTCATTTCAATACGAAACGCTTTATATTCCTCATTGCTTTTGCTTTCAGATTCTTCGATTTTATACGCCGGATTTACTTGCGCCAAGTCCTCCAATGCTTTTTTCCAGAATTCATCAAAATCATCTGGCTTGTGAAGCGGGCTATTTATCTGATCTACTTCATATCCAAATGTATAGTGCACCGTGTCGTCGTAAGAAGTAGTATTAATTGCTAAATCAATATTATAAATACCGGGTAGGGGTGGTGGATCTATTTTGAAATTTAAGTTTTTAATCGATTTCTTTTTTAGCAGGATATCATAGGTTTTTTCGGCAACCTGAGTTCCCTTTACTGCATCTTTAATGGTATATGCGAGGGTTCCTTCTTGCGCCTCTTTATATTTATTTTGTAATCGAACGCCATAAACAATTTGACCTGGGCCAAGCCATGTTCCATCTTTATGCGCTGGTGTAAGTTTTACAACAATCTCTCCCTCTTCTCCTGCAGCCTTTGCTTCTTCGGGGCCTTCTATCGGAACCGTTTTTACTTTTGACAAATCTTTTCCGCTATTAAATTTTTGTTTTTTCCCAATGCCATAGGCAAAACGAAAATCTAACTTAGAAGTAATATTGGTTAAATTAACTTGAAAGCTAATATCAAATACGCCTTCTTCATTATGAGGTACACTAAATTCTGTTTCATATTTTTTGTTGCCTGGAACCTTAATATCGTAAATGCGATTTGAAATTTTTTTTCCTTCTTCTGTTGAAACGGTATAAGAGATTGTTCCGACTTGTTCTTGTGCTAATCCATTTTTGATTTTAATCAAATACAACACTTTTGTTTTATCTGAAAAAGAACCATTTTTTTCTTTTGGTGTAATGGTTACTTCCACATCTTTTTCTCCACTTATTGCATTAGCATTACCCGCTATCATCATAAATGAAAGCAATAATACCCAGGGACTATTTAAAATGTATTTAATAGATGCTTTATTCAAAATCGTTTCTTTTATAAAATATTTCACCCTCATTTATTGGGCAAGTTTTTCATATAACCAAATACTTTTAAACCTATTATGTCTCATGGTTACTTCATGAGCTAATCCCGGGAACGTATATAATTCACTTTGTTTTTGTACAGCCGGCTTAAGTTTATTAAAGGTTCCAATTGTTGTTACGGCAGGTGCCAATGGATCTAATAAACCAACACCCAACAACACAGGACAATTAATTAGTGGAACAAAATTTTGTACTTCAAAATAACATAGGTTATTTAATACTTCTGTTTCTGTGATTGTATTTTTGTTTTCTTCTAGGTACTTATTTAAGTATTTGAGAACAAATGATTCTGACTTGATTTCATTTTGCATTTGCATGAGAATATGAAAATCACAAAACGTAGGATTATCGGCAACCACTGTTTTGATTTTTTTGTTCATCAATCCCGCAACCACCAAAGCAAATGAAGCACCCTGACTTCCTCCCATTACAGCAATCCTAGATACATCAAATCCCATTTCTTCCTTTGCTAAAACAAAGTCTAATGCCCTAATGCAATCCATATAAATTCCCCTATAAACATATTTATGAGGATCTTGAATATTCAAAGTTAATAGGTCGTGCTTATCAGGATTAATATCCGCCATATTTTCTACGTCTGCTCCGCGCACATTAATAGATAGGCCAACAAAGTCTTCCGAAATTTGAGGTACTGCTTTTATTTGATATCCCATATATCCAATTATCACAGGAAATTTTTTTCCGGGGATCGTTATTTTGGGAATTGTTAACCAGCCGTTGATTCGAATATTTTCTATTGAATTCATTTCGATTTTGTAAACCGTTACCTGTTTCGTGCTTTGAGACAAGTCTTCTTCTATAGTATATTCAGGATTTACTGCTGCCAAATCTTCTAGGGCTTCTTTCCAGAAATTATCAAAATCTTCGGGTTTGTGGTAAGGATTACTGATCTGAGCAATTTCGTATCCAAAAGTATGATGCGTTGTATCGTCGTAGGTGTTTGTATGAATAATTAGATCTACATTATATATTCCGGGTTTTGAGGGTGGTGCAATTTTAAACTGGACATTCCTGCTGCTTCTGCGTGGCATTTGAAGATCATATACCTTTTCAGACATAACCGTTCCATCAACAGCGTCTTTTACACTATAAGCGATGGTACCTTTTTGCGTTATGTCGTATGTATTTTCAAGCGCAACATTATAGACGATGGGGGACTTGCCTATATAAATACCGTCTTCGCTTTCTGGTTTCATCTTCGACTTAATTTCACCCTCTATTTCATCATCAATTGGCGGCTCTAGCTTGGTTTTTTTTCCTGTTATTGCTTGATCTGCTTTTTTATAAGCGCCAAATGTGTATTTGAAATTGAACGATGATTTCACTCTATTGAGTTCTACTACGAAAGCTATAGAAAATATTCCATCTCCACTATGCGGAATATTAATTTGTGTTTCTAGTTTTTTACTCGCGGGAATACTAATATCATATATCTTATTTGTAACTTCTTTATTGGCCGAATCTTTTACAATAAAGGAGATTGTTCCTTCCTGATTTTGAGGAATTCCATTCTTAATAAAAAGCTTGTAGTTTACCTTTGTTTTTGTTGTAAAATGGCTCGATTTTTCTGATGGGGTTATTACAACATTTACTTCTCCCTGCTGATGATTCAGTAGTGCATGATTGTTGTAAGCAACGGATTCATTATTTCTATTTGCACTTACATCCGCGGCAATCAACAAAACTAAA
>CAIYAG010000046.1 GCA_903924075.1 uncultured Bacteroidota bacterium
ATCAATAATGGATTTATTTCCTGTTATATATCCTCCAAGAACTCCAAATCCTTTTGCGAGAGTCCCATTAATAATATCAACCCCTTTTTGAATATTCAACTGTTCTGTTAATCCACCTCCATTTTCGCCATACAGCCCAACGGCATGTACTTCATCGATATAAGTTAGTGCCTGATATTTTTTTGCTAATAATACAATTTCAAGAATGGGCGCTACTGTTCCGCTCATCGAATACACCGATTCAAAAACAATTATTTTGGGTTGATTTATAGGAATACTTTTTAAAACATTTTCCAAATCATACAGATCATTATGCTGGAAGATTTTTTTCGAAGCACCACTAGCTTTGATCCCTTCAATAATAGATGCATGATTGTATTCATCCGAAACAAACATGGCATTTGGCAGCAATTTCCCTATTACAGAAAGTGCAGTTAGATTAGCAAGATAAGCACTACCAAAAACTAATGCAGTTTCTTGCTGGTGAAGCAATGCCAACGCATTTTCAAGTTCCCGATGATAAATAGTAGTACCACTAATATTTCGAGTTCCTCCACTGCCAGTGCCAGCTCTATTTGCAACAAAACTTAATTTACTAATCACTTCTTCATGAACACTCATCGCGAGGTAATCATTACTACAGAAATTAACAGCTTTACGCTTTTCCCCTTGTGCGTCTTCGAAATAAAAAGCAGGGAAATGTTGTGCCGACTTATTGACGTTCAGGAAATAGCGATACGTACCTGAATCTTTCAGCGCATGGAGTTTTTCGGAAAATATTTCAGCATAATTAATCATGTATGACCCATTTTTGTCTCACAGAAAAATCACCAAAGGTTTCACCTAGATTTCTTTCAATTGAATAAGTCTGAAACAAATTATCCAATATGCTCAGAATTTGTGATTCTTCCTGACTTTCTGCATATATTTTATTTAAACGCTGACCCTGCCTGTCGCCACCTAAATGCAAATTGTATTTCCCTGTAGCAGTACCTACAAATCCAATTTCAGCTACATAGGGTCTTGCACAACCATTTGGGCAACCTGTCATTCGAATAACTATTTCATCTTCACTCAAATTATATTTCTCTAACAAAGGTTCAATCTTTGTGATCAGATCTGGTAAATAACGTTGGGCTTCTGCCAATGCTAACGGACAGGTAGGTAATGCCACACAGGCCATACTGTTCTTACGAATGGCAGAGCTATATTCTGTATGCTTAATGATCCCGAAACGCTCTAAAATTTGATGTACCGTTTCTTTATCACTTGTTGCTATATCACTTAAGATCAGGTTTTGCGTACAGGTAAATCTAAAATTTGCCTTTCCTGTTTTTGCAACTTCAAATAATGCAGTTTTTAAAGGCAAACTTTCTGTATCCAAGACCCTACCATTTTCAACTAATACGGTATAATGCCAGGTCCCAGCTGCATTCTGCTTCCATCCAAAATGATCTACGCGTTTTGTTAATGCATACTTTCTTGCAGGCTCTAATTGAAACCCAATTCTCCTTTCTAGTTCTTCTTTAAACCAAGCTACTCCAAGTTTATCAACGGTATATTTTAATCGCGCCAATTTTCGATCCGATCTGTTTCCATAATCCCTTTGAATAGTCAGCACTTCATAAATTGCTGAAAGTGTTTTTTCTTCTGTATCTGTAAAACCAATGACGGTTGCAAGACGTGCATAGGTTTCAGGGTTGCCGTGAGTTGTGGAAAGTCCACCCCCAATTGCTATATTAAATCCTTTTAAAACATCGTTCTCGATCACGGCTATCAACCCAAGATCATTTGCAAAAACATCTACATCATTGTTAGGTGGTATCGCAATAGCTATTTTAAATTTTCTAGGTAAGTATCTATCCTGATATAATGGATCTTCTTCATCTTTTTTATCGATCAACTTTTCTTCATCCAGCCAGATCTCATAATAGGCTTTTGTTTTGGGCATTAAAAGCTGACTGATCTTATCCGCATAAGCAAACACCTGTTCATGAATCGGCGATTCACCTGGATGTGAACTACACAATACATTCCGATTGATATCACCACAAGTAGCAATCGAATCAAGTTTTGATTCATTGAATGCCTGAATGGTTGGTTTGATATGTGATTTGATCAATCCGTGTAATTGCACGGTCTGGCGACTCGTAATTTTGATAACACCAGTTGAATGCTCCCCTGCAATTTGATGCGTAGCAACCCATTGCTCAGGTTTAAGAAAACCACCAGGTAAGCGTAAACGGATCATAAAACTATAAAGTCTGTCTAATTTTTTTTCAGCTCTCTCCTCTCTCCTATCACGATCATCTTGTTGATACATGCCGTGAAATTTAATGAGTGCCTGATCATCTTCACGAATCGCACCTGTTAATTCATCGTGCAAACTCTCAACTATAGAGCCCCTCAAACCATGACTCTCAGTTTTTATTCGTTCAATACTTGATAATTTTTCCTGCTTTGACATGTAATATATTAAGTGATGTGGGAATTCAAATATTCAGCAATAGGTTTAGTATACGTCTTTGTGATAACGATGACTGTCTTTTAATTCATTGATATAGCTCTTTGCATCTTCAATAGTCTTGTTGCCAAATTGCTGCACGATCTGTGTTAATGTTTGTTCTACATCATTACTCATTGGGTCTTTCTTTCCACAAACATAGATATATGCCCCAGTCTGGATCCACTGATATAATTCTGCTCCAAATTCAAGCATACGATGCTGTACATAAATTTTCTCTGCTTGATCACGAGAAAATGCTACACTTACTTTTGTTAGCGTTCCAGTGGTTGCCCAATTTTGAATTTCAGTTTGGTATAAGAAATCAGAGGCGAAATGTTGCTCGCCAAAAAACAACCAACTTCTACCTGTTGCCCCAATGGCTTCTCTTTCAGAAAGAAATCCTCTAAACGCGGCAATACCAGTACCCGGACCAATCATGATTATATCCTTATCACTTGCAGGAAGCTTAAACCTTTTATTCTTTTGCACAAAAAATTCAATGGTCTGATCCACTTTAAGGCCACTAAGGAAATCGGAACAGCGTCCGAACTTTTTTATTTGATCAACCCAAAAAATATCTCTTGCAACAGTGATATGCACTTCTTCGCCCATGGCTACTGGAGAAGAAGAAACTGTATAGAGTCTGGGAGATTGAGGGTTTAACACCTGGATTAACGCTAAAAACTGCTCGGCATTTTGGAAAGGATACTTAATTAAAAGTTCCAGCAAATCACTCTTAGCTAATGGTATAGCTTGTTTGATAATTTCTGCATACCGTTGAATCGTTTTCTCATTAAGATTTGAAATATTGAGTCTATTAACCAATAAATCTTTGATGCTTCTTGATTCTGTTTTATAAATAACAATTTGATTGGGCTCTATTTTCGAAATCTGCAAGATCTCATCTACAAATTCATCGCTGTTTTTAGGAACGATTCCAATTGAATCACCAGATTCATATGTTAGAGCTTCTGCAGCTATTTCAATATGCCAGGTTTCTTTTTGTGAGCCTCGATCATTTAAATTAATATGATTTAGTACTGTTCCATTATAAATTGTTTTACCCTTTTCTTTAGGCGTAACTACAATTGGTTTATCAACGGCCTTAACTTGGCTTGATTGTTTCAATCCTTGTAAAAGGCTATCAAACCATTGCTCTGCTTCAGTTTCATATTCCACATCGCATTTCTGAATGGGCAGAATCCTCTTCCCTCCCAATTTTGAAAGTTGTTGATCTACATCTTCCCCTGCCTTACAAAAAAGTGGATAGGATGTATCTCCCAAGGCCAAAACCGCGTATTGCATGTTGGGAAGCTGAAAACCGTTTTGATGGATATGATCATAAAACTTTTGAGCAGCAGCTGGCGGTTCACCTTCTCCCTGTGTGCTGATCACTGTTACAAATAATTCTTCCTTTAAAAGATCATTCAATCGATATTGCTCAAGGCTCAATAGCTTGGTTTGAATCTGTTGCTTTTTGGCTCTAGTAGCAAAATCAGTTGCCAATTTTTTTGAGTTCCCAGTTTCGGTACCATAAACGATTGTCATTTTTTTCGAAAACGTGATCGCTGATGATATAACTTCAGTTGATTTTTCATCACCAATCAATTCAGATAAATATTTGTTGATCCAGATCAATTCTTCTTTTGAAGACGTATCCACTAAAGATTGTATCAGTGCCTGTTTTTCCTTTGTTAGCATATTGCTTGTTTTGGTAATACATTTTGAACCAGCTCTTCAACTGGCTTAAAATAATATGCATCACTTTTGTTATTATTGAACCATTCAAAAGATTCATGTAAGGCAACCACTTTGCCAACAATTACTAATGAAGGAGATATAAATGTTTTGCATTTCAATTCATTTTCATAATTATCAAAACTACCAATGAAGATTTTTTGCAGAGGCGTAGTTGCCTGTGAAACCACTGCGATCTTTTTATCATTTGAAATTTCATAATTCCTTAATTTCTCAACTAAATGATCAATTGTATTGGATGACATATAAAATACCAACGTATCAGCCGTATGCGCTAATTCTTTCCAGTAAGCTTCATCTAAGATCTTATCATTGTAACTCGTCAAGAAACGAACAGAAGTTGCATAACCTCTTGCTGTTAATGGGATGCCTGCATAAGATGAAGCACCAGATGCAGCAGTAATGCCTGGAATAATCTCATAACGAATCCCTGCTGCAGTAAGCGCTTGCAGCTCGTCTAAAATATTGGAGAAGAAGGCTGTATCCCCTCCTTTTAAACGCACGATTAATTTTTTATCCGCTGCATAGTCTACCAATAACTGATTGATATTTTCCTGCGGTGTTGATCCCTTTTGCTTGCATTGCTTACCAACATATATAATCGGAGTATCTGCAGAAACATAAGTATCTAAGATCAACTTACTAACAAGTCGATCCGTAATTACAAGATCTGCTTCTTGCAAATAACGCGCAGCTTTTACCGTAATTAATTCTGGATCTCCGCAACCAGCACCTGCTAGAATCACTTTCCCAAAACTGATAATTTTATGCATTATAGTCTACTATTTAAGTAGGTTTTATAGATAATAAGAAAGCCCATTTTGGGCTTTCTTATTAATAAATTAAAATAAACCTTCGATTGATAAATAACGTTCTCCTGTATCGTAATTGAACGTAAGCACTTTAGATGCAACTGGAATATCAGCCAGTTTTTTTGCAACAGCAGCCAATGAAGCACCAGTAGAAACACCTACCAAGATCCCTTCTTGTTTTGCAATTTGTTGTGCATAGCTGAATGCCTCGTCCTTACTTACTGTAATTACTCCGTCCAATATTTTAGTATTCAATATAGATGGAACAAAACCAGCGCCAATTCCTTGTAAAGGATGTGGACCAGGTGCACCTCCACTCAACACGGGAGACAATTCTGGTTCTACAGCAAATACTTTAAGGTTTGGAAAATTTGCTTTTAGAATTTCTGCAACCCCAGTAATATGTCCACCCGTTCCAACACCGGTGATCAAATAATCTAAGCCATCAGGGAAGTCTGCAAGAATTTCCAGAGCAGTTGTTTTACGATGGATCTCAGCATTTGCAGGGTTATCAAATTGCTGCGGCATCCAACCATTTGGAGTTGATTGAACTAATTCTCCCGCTTTTTCGATAGCGCCTTTCATTCCTTTTTCACGAGGAGTTAAAACAAACTCGGCGCCGTATAACGACATTAATCTACGACGTTCAATACTCATACTTTCAGGCATTACAAGTATGATCTTATACCCTTTAACTGCAGCAACCAATGCCAAACCAATACCAGTATTAC
>CAIYAG010000047.1 GCA_903924075.1 uncultured Bacteroidota bacterium
AAGGTGCAATCATACTATTGCTAGAAGGTTCGGTTTGATTGATGACCCTTTGCTTTTTTGAATTTTTAGCAAATGTTTTATTTGTGTTATTAGTTGTCATACCTAATGCAATTAAACTATATTGCTGTAACTGATAATCGTCGATCAATTTTAAAAGTCTTTGCGGATAGTCTTTTTCAGTGGCATAGCCCGCTCTTTTTAATCCATAAGCCCAGCCTTTATCGTCTGTTGCTTCAAGGTCAAAAAGGAATGCATACCATTCGCGTGTCATTAAAAAATTAGAGTGGTCTTTATAAGAATCCTCAGCAGATTCATATACCCGGAAGCATTCTTTTTTAAGATCATCATCGTGGTAGGTTCTTTGTCCGGTCCATTCTGTTTTACATTTAATTCCAAAATGGTTATTGGCATTCTTTGCCAGATCACTTTCGCCATATTGTGATTCTAAAATACCTTGGGCAAGCGTAATGGATGCTGGAATACCTGTACGTTGCATTTCTGCAATAGCCAGGTCTTTGTATTTGGCAACATAGGCTTCCGCTTTTTCACGCTGGGCATGTAATGCGGAACTGATCACCAATAATATTATAATCGCGATTTGCTTCATTCATTCTTTTTTTTAATCAGAAATAAACCATCTCTAATGGTTAACAACACTTGTTCTGTTCTTACATCTGCCAGCACATGTTCATTAAATGCTTGTATGGCTTTGGCGCTTTTTCCGGTAATCGGGTCATCAAAAACTTGTCCGTGAAACAACACATTATCTGCAATGATCCAACCATTCTTGCTCAACCTTGGAACTATTAATTCATAATAATCAATATATCCCGTTTTATCTGCATCTATAAAAACCAGATCCCATTCCATATCAAGTGTAGGGATAATCTCTTTTGCGTTGCCGATATGCAAATGTATTTGCTTATTCCTTTTTGATTTGCTAAAATTTGAAACTGCGGTTTTGGCATCTTCTTCCCTCAGTTCGATCGTATGTAATTCACCAGATTCAGATAAACCCTCTGCCAAACAAAGTGCACTATACCCAGTAAAACTACCAATCTCCAAGATCCTTTCTGCTTGTATCATTTTGCTTAGGAAAGCCAATAGCCTGCCTTGAACCGGACCACTTAGCATATGCGCATGTGGGTGCTGTTCTTTGGTTTCGATTTGAATCTGCGCTAATAAGGCATCATCTGAGCTGCTGAATTTTTCTGCGTAGGCTTCTACTAGTGGATGGACTAATTCCATCGGGCGAAATTAATCTATTCTTTGGCTGTTTGTGGTTTTGATATGAGCAAAAGTCCTAAAAATGTGATCAATCCGTTAATGATCAACAATTCTGGTCCAAATTTAAATCCGCCCAATAAGCGATCCTGATTAGAATCGATGATATAGCATAGGAGGGGTGCTGATAAGCAAATGAAGGGGACTAATTTATCAGTTACATTACGTTTTAATAAAATGCCAAAAGAAAATAGGCCAAGGATTGGTCCGTAAGTATAACTAGCTACTTTTAAAATTACCGTGATCATGCTAGCGCTATTCACTTCTTTGAAAATGAGCACGAAGATGAGGAATATGGCTGCAAAACTTAAATGTACCCTTTGACGGATGGCTTTCTTTTTAGCATCAGTGATATTGTTATTTCTTTGAATACCCAATATGTCGATACAGAAGGTAGAAGTTAGTGCGGTAATGGCTCCGTCGGCACTTGGAAAAAGTGCTGATATCAATGCAATTATAAAGATCACAGATACAAAGGGCGGCATATGGTGCAATGCAATTGCAGGGAATAATTTATCTCCAATTTCAGTTACTCCTTGTTGTCCGGCATAGAGGTATAGTAAGCCTCCAAGGTATAAGAATATTAAAATGGAGAAAGCAAGCACCAGCGACATAGAGATCACATTCTTCTGTGAGTCTTTCAGATTCTTTACTGAAATATTTTTTTGCATCATTTCCTGATCCATGCCCGTCATGGTTACTGTGATAAATGCACCAGCTAAGATTTGTTTTACAAAGAATAGTTTGTCTAATGGATCGGTAAAGAAAATTTTAGAATAACCCTTTTCAGACATAGCTGTGATACTGGCACCAAAACCTATATGAAGGTTATTTAGGATATACACCACACAAATAATCAAACCCAATAACAT
>CAIYAG010000048.1 GCA_903924075.1 uncultured Bacteroidota bacterium
ACATAGCTAAGTCAAAAGTCAAAATTCAAAATTCAAAAAAGCAGGAATCTTTTTACTTTTGAATTTTTACTTTTGCCTTATTATTTTAGTCTGCTACTCTGATATTGTTTCGAGGAATGAGTTTCAAACTTTTTAGCAGCGTTTGCTTGATTTGGGTTTTTACGATTTGGCCCATCGTGTGGCCTCTGAGATATTTCGGTTGATCAAAAAAATCTGCGAGTTCCGTTTTCAGCTGATCAATCTTTTGATCCGATGAAATATTATCACTGATCATGATATCGAGTAATTCCTTCACTCTAAACTTCGCAGAGGATAAACGAAAAGCCATCTGTGTTTTTTCTTCTGCCTGATATTGTTCAATTGATTCTTTATTCAAGTGTTTGGTAACAATATCAACAAAGGGTTTATTCTCTTTAAAAAACTGAGGAAGGTATAAATTCTTGCGGCCTTCGTACGACTGCTGATCAAAATCAATCGGCCTAATACGGTATTGAAAATCTACAATATCAGGTGTGATGTTCACCACAAAATTATAACTACGCATATCGCCTAGTAAATGCGCGAAGCAACGTTCATTGAACTTTACAAACTCTTTGGCCAAACGAATTTGATTGGTGCTAGGATGATTCAAATAATCCTGAATAAAAATATCTCCTGGGATGCCGGGAATATGTTCTTCAACAAGTGTATCGCCCTTTGTAAAATATACAATCCTATTGGGAGAGAGCAAGTGCTCTAATTCCAAACCATAGATCCTACTGCTGTCTGCTTTTTTAATATAATAGTGATCGTAATTATCGTTGTATTTATTGATGATTCGGATCCTGATCGGCTGACTATTTCCGAAGAAACAAAAATCAATCCCAGCCACATCCAAATGATTTACAAAACTAAGATCTCCCTTTGTTTTGAGGTAGGCATAGTTCATCACCAAGGTCTCGCGCAGATACTCCCAGTGGTGCATATCGTAAGAAGCTTTTTCCCAGGCAGTATCATTCCCGTTCTTGTCTTTGATGGGGATGGTATAGGTAAAATTTCTAAGATCGTTATAAGAAGCAGGCAGGTTTACTTCGCGGCCATACCTTGTTAAATAATCGCGCAAAGGAGCTTGCACCGGAAAGATGGGTTTCTTTCTCGATGGCCGATCTGGCTGATCGCTGATACGTTGGTTTTCGAATAAATTAATCAAGTACTAAAGGGTCTGTATCGTCAGTAATATTCAAATTTACGGCATCTGCTCCAGCAATCCCTTCAATAGATCCACGAATATGTGCGGCGTTCAATAAAACCTTTTCTAATTGCTTCTCGCGGGCCTTCCATAATTTTTCCATGGTATCTCTTTCGCGTTGAATGCTCTGGCGCATATTCATGAAACCTTCGCGGATGGCTTTCCATTGTTCGCTGAATTCGGTACCAATTAAATAGTCGTAGAGCATTACCATTTTATCGCCTTTGTTCTCCTGACTTTTCTTGGCATCGTGCACTTTTAAAATGGCGTTGCGTAAAACCAGTGCCACACTTTTCACTTCAGCGAATGTGCAGATGTATACGCCATCTCTTTCACCAAAGCGATCCATGTCTTTCGGGAAAGCCTGTGTTACTATCACTGCCACATCAGCGCCAAGGTTGCGCATATCGGTTTTAAGTTTCTCGATCCAGTCGTTCGAGAAATCTTTGGTGCGTTTACTTTCATAAATAATCTTTCCTGTTTCAACACCTAAGCGATTATGCACTACCTGAATACAATCTGCACCACGAACTCCTTTACCCACTTCTTCAATTTTATCGAAGGGGAAGCTTGCTGCAAGCAATTCTTCGAGCATCAGTTCTTGTACCTCGCCCTGTAATTGCATGCTGCCCTGTTCA
>CAIYAG010000049.1 GCA_903924075.1 uncultured Bacteroidota bacterium
AGGAAACTATATTTGTAACTAACAAATGTTCGCATATGAGCCAGGCTTTTAACAGCAATGAGGATTGGATGAAATTGTTAGTTAGTCAGACTAAACAGCGTTTAGATAAAATTTACCAAGGCGGAGGCAAGAAATCACTAGAAAAACAGAAAGAGCGCAACAAACTTACAGCCCGAGAGCGCATTGCTTATTTAGTGGATGACATGAATAGCTTTATTGAAATTGGCGCTTTTGCCGGATTTGATATGTATGCGGATGAGGGAGGTTGCCCTGCTGGTGGAACAGTCGCTGGATTGGGCTTTGTAGCAGGTAATCAAGTAGTTATTGTAGCAAACGACCAAACCGTAAAAGCAGGTGCCTGGTTTCCGATCACAGGTAAAAAGAACCTTCGGATGCAGGAAATTGCCATGGAAAATCAACTTCCGATCATTTATCTGGTGGATAGTGCTGGCGTTTTCTTACCGCTTCAGGATGAGATTTTTCCGGATAAAGAACATTTTGGAAGGATCTTCAGAAACAATGCTAAAATGAGTTCGATGGGTATTACCCAAATTGCGGCAGTTATGGGTGCATGTGTAGCTGGAGGTGCTTATTTACCCATTATGAGCGATGAAACATTGATGGTGGAAGGGAACGGAAGTATTTTTCTGGCAGGTTCCTATCTGGTAAAAGCAGCTATTGGAGAAACCATTGATAATGAAACCTTAGGGGGCGCGATCACTCATACTGAAATTAGTGGCATTGCAGACTATAAATTCGATACAGAACATGCTTGCTTAGATCATATTAAAAGTATCATTGGCCGAATAGGCAAAAAAACGGAAGCAGGATTTAATAGAATTGCATCAAAACCACCCTTAAAAGATCCCTCAGAAATATACGGTCAAATACCAGTTGGCAACCAAAAGCCCTATGACATGCTTGGGATCATCGAGCGGATTGTGGATGATAGCAATTTTGAACAGTTCAAAGAAGATTATGGAAAAACAATTCTTTGCGGATATGCACGTATAGAAGGTTGGTCGGTTGGAATCGTTGCCAACCAACGTTTGGTAAGCAAGAACAAAAAAGGTGAAATGCAGATCGGTGGTGTTATCTATAATGATAGCGCAGATAAAGCAGCCCGATTTATTATGAATTGCAACCAAAAAAACATACCCCTCATCTTTTTACAGGATGTAACTGGGTTCATGGTAGGTAGCAGGAGCGAACATAGTGGTATCATTAAAGATGGCGCAAAAATGGTGAATGCAGTTGCCAATTCTGTAGTTCCAAAAATCACTATCATTATTGGCAATAGTTATGGAGCAGGAAATTATGCTATGTGTGGAAAAGCTTACGACCCTAGATTCATCTATGCATGGCCCTCATCAAAAATTGCAGTCATGGGTGGTGAACAGGCAGCAAAAACATTAGTCCAAATTGAAGTGGCCACATTAAAAGGAAAGGGTAAAGAAATAACCGAGGTTGATGAGAAAAAATTACTCAAAAGTATTCAAGATAAATATGAACAGCAAAGTGCTGCAACCTATGCTGCTGCAAGATTATGGGTAGATGCCATTATTGATCCAATTGAAACAAGGAAACATATTTCAGCTGGCATTCATGCTGCAAATCAAAATGCTTTTCAAGAAAAATTCAACCTAGGTTTATTTCAGGTTTAATCATTAGCAGAAATAATATTACTATCCGTTCTGAATCTTATCTGTTTTAAGTTTCTTTGCCACTTATTAAACTCAATTAAACTGTGAAGGAAAGTATGCACAAAGAAACAGGTCCAAAAACGGAGGGGCATCCATTAAAGATTTATACGGATGGTTCTTCAAGAGGGAATCCCGGACCAGGCGGTTATGGTGCAGTTCTTTTATGGGGGGATGCAAAAAAAGAACTGTCTGCAGGTTATCGCCTTACAACTAATAATAGAATGGAGTTATTAGCAGTGATTAAAGCGCTTGAATCTTTAACTAAGAAAAACATTTCTGTAACGATCTATACAGATAGTCAATATGTTGTAAACAGTGTGGAGAAAAAATGGTTAGATAACTGGATCCGTACCGATTTCAAAGGGGGCAAAAAAAATAAAGACCTTTGGCTTCATTTTCATGCTATTTCAAAGCATTTTAAACTTCGATTTATTTGGGTAAAAGGACATGCAGAAAACACATGGAATAACAGGTGTGATGAATTGGCAACATCAGCAGCTGATGGAAATCATTTATTGGTGGATGAAGGATATGAGGAAGTGAAGAGTGAAGAGTGAAGAGTGAAGAGTGAAGAGTGAAGAGTGAAGAGTGAAGAGTGAAGAAAACAAAAAAGCCCGTATCGATATTACTCGAAACGGGCTTTTTTTATTCAGTTTTTTGACTATGCTAATTGTTTTATTTCTGCTGTTTTTAACAGGCTATAACCTCCGAATAAGATAGCACCGAATACAATGGTACCCATGATACTATTCTGATAGTATGGGATACCGTCAACCATTGTTTGGATGAATCCTCCCATTGTATGTGGACGTTGATAACCCCCATTTCCTAAC
>CAIYAG010000050.1 GCA_903924075.1 uncultured Bacteroidota bacterium
ATCGATTCTGTCAAAGCTGATATGGATGGTATCAAAAGTTTGATCATTGCAGGATTACTAAAGAAAGAAGCCGTTGCAAATGCATTTGAAACCAGTAAAATTCTTACCACTACTTTAAATAAAACACAAAGGGAAATGTTTGCCAATGGATATTTTCCAAATCGTTGTGGTGATATACAAATCGTCTTGAAGAGTGGCTATATTGAAGGCGGTAACACAGGCACCACACATGGATTATGGGCGCCTTATGATGCGCATATTCCGTTGTTATTTTATGGCTGGGGAATTAAGAAAGGAAGTACCAATAAAGAAAATTATATGACAGATATTGCGCCAACTATTGCAGCATTATTGAATATTCAAATGCCAAGTGGTTCAGTAGGCAAGGTGATCGACGAGGCGTTCAAATAATGTTCAAAGTCAAAAGTTAAAATTTAAAAGTCAAAAAATGAAAAAAGCCGTCACGAAAAATTCGCGACGGCTTTTTTGTATCTATCTAGTGAAGGAATGACTGTCCATTTTTCACTTTTATCTTTTCACTTTATCTTACTTACCAAGTTTCACTTTCAGATTTTGATCTAAAGCGTCTAAGAACTCTTCTGTGTATAGATAGTGTTCACCATGATTCATTTTGCTACCAAAGATACATAGCGCTAAGTCTTTCGTCATTTTTCCACTCTCTACAGTTTCCACACAAACCTGCTCAAGTGCCTGACAGAAATCAATCAATTCTTGGTTATTATCCAATTTACCACGGAATTCCAAACCTCTTGTCCATGCAAAAATAGATGCGATTGGGTTAGTAGAAGTTGGTCTACCTTTTTGGTGTTCACGATAGTGGCGGGTTACAGTTCCATGAGCTGCTTCAGCTTCCATGGTTTTTCCATCAGGGGTAATTAACACTGAAGTCATTAAACCCAATGAACCAAACCCTTGAGCTACTGTATCACTTTGTACATCGCCATCATAGTTTTTACAAGCCCAAACAAAATTACCATTCCATTTTAATGCACTAGCAACCATATCATCGATCAAACGATGTTCGTATACGATACCCGCATCATCGAAAGAGGCTTTGAATTCGTTTTGGTACACTTCTTCAAAAATGTCTTTGAAACGTCCATCGTATTTTTTAAGAATGGTATTTTTAGTAGAAAGATACAGAGGCCATTTTTTGGTTAAAGCCTGATTAAAGCAAGCTCTAGCAAAACCATAGATACTTTCATCGGTATTATACATTGCCAAAGCAACGCCATCTCCTTTATAATTGAATACTTCAAACTCTTGTGTATTACCATCTTCACCTTCAAACTTGATGGTTAATTTACCCTTTCCTTTTGTTACAAAATCTGTTGCACGATACTGATCGCCAAAAGCATGACGTCCAATACAAATAGGAGCAGTCCAGTTTGGAACCAAACGTGGCACATTGCTACAAACAATTGGCTCACGGAATACAGTACCATCAAGGATGTTACGGATAGTTCCATTCGGGCTCTTCCACATTTGCTTCAGACCAAATTCTGCAACCCTTGCTTCATCTGGTGTAATGGTCGCACATTTAATACCAACCCCATACTGTTTGATAGCATTTGCAGCATCAATGGTAACTTGGTCGTTCGTTTCGTCACGATACTCCATACCCAAGTCATAATATTTTATTTCCACATCAAGATAAGGCAGGATCAATTTGTCTTTAATGAACTTCCAAATAATCCTTGTCATTTCATCGCCATCCAGTTCAACAACTGGATTAAGTACTTTAATTTTCTGAGACATAGCTAATCTGTTTTTTTAGAGGTCACAAGGTAACATATTTCGCTTAATTACACATTCACAATTAGTACAGGAATTTCTACTTGGTGCCTTACGCTTTCAATGGTTTCGCCAAAAATATAGTCTTTTAATCCCCGATGCCTGTGGGCTCCCATCACTAGCATATCGGCTTCCTTCATTTTCACGATCCTGACGATTTCAGTAATCCTATTTTGATAACCCAGCACAAAATCAACCCGATAACCTGCATCGTTTAATTGTTTACTTAGGGCTTCCAGTCTTTCCTGGTCTTTCCTAGTTTCATAATCGTCACTGGCTTCCCCGAAATATTTAGCAGACGGACTTTCCACAATATGAATCAGTACATAACTCACATCTTGTTTACCCTGCGCAATAGCATAGGCAATTAACTTTTCGTCGGCCGCAGAAAAATCCAAAGAAACGGCGATGACCCTATTGGCCTTGACTTCCAAGTTTTGAAGAACCGGGATATCATTATGCATTCGAGCAATATCCCTGAGTTTTCTTTTATTAAAAATGGGTAAGAAAGTCATCATTAAAAAAAGCCAAATAAAAACAGTAGCGCATATCAAGATCAAACCCTTCCAAATGAAATTGCCAGGTTCTTCAAAAAAGTCGAGTGATTGATCAAGTACCATTTTTGCATTCAAATAAATCAAAATGATAGCTACCAACCAAGCTGCAATTTTTGTATAGCTTTTAATAGCAAACTCTCCCATGGTAGATTTATCACTTACAAAATGTATCAGTGGGATAACGGCAAAACCCAATTGA
The DNA here is from genome assembly GCA_903924075.1 of uncultured Bacteroidota bacterium. Classification (GTDB taxonomy): domain Bacteria; phylum Bacteroidota; class Bacteroidia; order Chitinophagales; family Chitinophagaceae; genus Sediminibacterium. The sequence continues at coordinate 2,572 of CAIYAG010000050.1, forward strand.
ACACTTAAAATAACCTGGCTCAGCACCAGTAAGGCATCAATCTTTTCGTTTCCATAAACTAGGATTGTTATAACCGCTGGAGCAATAGCAATGATCCTAGTAATCAGTCTTCTTAATAATGGGTTTATTCTCAATTGTAAATATCCCTCCATGACAATTTGCCCAGCAAGAGTTCCTGTAATGGTACTACTCTGTCCAGCTGCAATGAGGGCAATTGCAAAAAGTATTGGAGCTAGTTTATTACCTAATAAAGGCGACAATAATTTGTGCGCATCTTCAATTTTTGCGACGTGTGTATTACCTGAACTAAAAAAGACCGAAGCTGCTAGAACAAGGATCGCGGCATTCACAAAAAATGCAGCATTCAAGGCAATAGTGCTATCTAGTAAATTGTATTTTAAAGCTCTTTTGATACCAGCATTGTCGTTTTTGATTTTCCTTGTTTGCACCAAGGCCGAATGGAGATAAAGGTTATGGGGCATCACAGTTGCGCCGATAATTCCAACTGCTATATAGAGTGCATTTTTGTTGAGCAATCCTGGAATAAATCCTTTTGCTACTGCATGGAGATCTGGTTTCGCAAGAAATATTTCTATTAAAAAAGAAAGTCCGATGATTGCAACCAGCGCCACAATAAATGCTTCCAGTTTACGAATCCCAAATTTCTGTAACCAAAGTAGTAAAAGTGTATCAAGGACAGTAATGCAAACACCCCAAATTAAAGGAAGTCCGGTTAATAAATAGATTCCCAAAGCCATACCTAATACTTCAGCTAAATCGCATGCTGCAATTGCTATTTCAGCAAAAACATAAAGGCAAAAATTAACAAGCGGCGGATATACTTCTCTGTTTGCCTGAGCAAGGTCTCTTCTTCTTACAATACCAAGTCTGGCACTCAAGCTTTGCAGTAAGAGCGCCATTAAATTACTCATCAAGAGTACCCAAATAAGTGTATAACCAAACTGAGCACCGCCTTGTAGATCAGTTGCCCAATTTCCAGGATCCATATATCCTACGCTAACAAGGTAAGCAGGACCCAAAAAGGCAAGTGCTCGCTTCCACCCTTTTTTACTTTGGTTGGTATCTACCGATTCGTGTACTTCACTCAAAGAATTTTGATATTGTATGGGTGATGATGACATATTAAACGAGTTTAACAAATAAGGCTTGCGCCAATTGTTGGCTGATAGTGATGGTGGGTTTGTTTTTCACACTGATTTCTACTGAATGATCAAATTCAAACTTTCGAATGATCTGCAATTCGGTACCGATCCCAATGTTTTTATGGCGGAGTAATTCTAGTAGTTCGGCAGACTGACTTCCCACACTACAAACTTCCACCACAACTTTAGGCTTCACATCAATTAAATTAAATTGTCTGATGGTAGCCATAATGCCGTTACTATCAGGGATAGGATCGCCATGGGGATCAAATTTTGGAAAGCCTAAATAGGCATCAAGTTTATCTACCAATTTCTTACTACTAATATGTTCCAGTTCTTCTGCTACATCGTGTACTTCATCCCATCCAAACTGTAATTTATCGACTAGAAAAAACTCCCATAACCTATGCTTGCGAACAATTGATAGTGCTTGTTTTTTCCCTTCCTTACCCAGCCTTACGCCTTGATAGGGTTCGTACTCTAATAAACTTTTATGGGTTAATTTTTTCAACATATCTGTTACAGAAGCGGGTTTGGTATGCAAGGAAGCCGCCAATTGATTGGTACTTACATTTCCTTCAGCCTGCTGTAAATGAAAAATTGCTTTGATGTAGTTCTCTTCAGAAACCGTTAAATTCATGTTGTCTAAAATTATTTTTAGGTAAATCTAAATAATTTAAACGAGTAAAAAAATAGTTAGTTCAGGTTCAATCACTGAAACACTTATTTTTATACAAATAAATGAGTCATGCCTAAAAGCTTGCTTTACGTATTATTAATAGCCTTATTTGCCTGTGGCGAAAAAAAGATCGATTTGTCTGGTGCAACACAAATCAAGCCTAAGGATTTTTTTTCGGTTTTTCCAGTTATTACAAATTCCTTTCTTGCTTCTGATAGTAATTTCACAAAGCTTGCCGACACAACTCGAATTGGATTAAAAGCAATAACACAATTCATCCCTGATACGGTAGTTGCTAAATATATTGGAAAGGAAAAGAACGCTTCTTTTTATGCTGTTGGAAAAATTCAAAAAGAAAAAGAAATATACCTGCTGATCAATATTGCGTTAAAACATAAATCAGAATTGGTGGTGGTAGTATTGGATGCAAAAACAAATCATTGTTTAGCCTCTAAACTCTTGATCGACAATAGCGTACAAGACGAATACGTACATTCACTTAACATCAACAAAGAACCTACTTTTCTACTAAGTCAAGAAAAAGCAGGTAAGGAAAACACACAACAATTCACAAGAGTTGGTTGGGTTTATGCATCTGGTGTAGGTTTTATGGTAGTTGTGAATGATTCCAATGAAAGCCCTTCTAAATCCAATATCATCAACCCGATCGATACACTTTCTCACAGAAACAAATACAGTGCTGATTACGAAATTGACAAAAGAAATTTCGTTTCTATCAGAGATGGTAAGAATGTAAATACCTATACATTCTTTATTCATTTTGAAAAGGATGAAGGAACCTGTATTGGTGAATTGAAGGGAGAATTTAAAATGAAAGATGCTTCACATGGCGTTTATACATTTAACGGCGAGCCATGTATCATTGATTTTAATTTTGAAGACAGAGAAGTAAGCGTGAAAGAGCAAGGCTCTTGCGGTAACCATCGTGGAATCAAATGCTTTTTTGATGATCGGTACACTCGTAAAAAAGAACTCAGAAATAAAAAAAATAATTAATATTAATCTTTCTCTATTTATACACATTTTACCCAATTTAATGTGTAAAAATTACATTTTAGATAAAACACTTATCTTGCGTAAGTTTTATTGAAAACGAAATAAGAATTTATGAATTTTAGAAGCTTTCAGGTACCTTATTCTGTAGACGAACAATATGCAAAAAAAGCCGCCTATTTTTCTATGGAGTTTGCCATTCACCAGCCATTAAAAATTTATAGCGGTGGATTAGGATTTTTAGCCGGTTCTCATTTGCGTAGTGCATATGAATTACGTCAGAATATGATTGGCGTAGGTATATTATGGAAATACGGTTATTATGATCAGGCCAGAAATCAAGACCAAACTTTGCAGGTAACATTCATGGAAAAAATGTACAGTTATCTCGAAGACACTGGTATTAAATTTCAAATATTAATACACGAT
>CAIYAG010000051.1 GCA_903924075.1 uncultured Bacteroidota bacterium
ATCTAATGAGTTATAACTAGTTGTTGTTGATTTATTGTCGTCATATGTTAAATTCCCATTTGCATCATATTTATAGTCTGTGGCACCTACAGCATTATTTTTGAAATCATAATTTGTAAAGGTTGTTGAAGTGTTCGGGATATTATCATCAACATATAACAATTGATTGCTATTGTCTGATGCAGCATAGGTATATTTTAGATTGTCTACAATACCAGGTGCAATATAGGAGCCGTAATTTATTGGTCCATAACGTAATAACTGTGTGATGTTTCCATTCGCATCATAGTTGATCTTAGCTTCGGTAAAATCTCGTTTATGGTTGTTCCATGTAAATGGAATTCCGGAATATTCACGGTAATCACCCTGAATCATACGGTTTGCGAGGTCGTACATATAGCCATAGGATTGAGGATCTTCGCCATCACTCCTCCAAATTATTCCAGATATTTTTCCACATGAATAGTTTTTCGAAAAACCTTTATCAAACATAATTTGTTCACCAAAGGTAACATTTAGTTCTGGTGCAGTGGAGAGAGCATAATTAGGGTTAATTCCTGTCAATTGATTTCTAATATTGTATGTTAAGTTCTGTATTTCTATTGCTCCAATATTTTTTTGAGAAAGAAGTCCAAGACTGTTATAATTAAATTGAACGATGGGTTGTGTCGAAATATCATTTATTGTTTGTATGACGTTCTTCAATTCGAATGATTTCTCGAAATATGAATAGCTAGTCACCACCTTTGTCAAAGGGTCAGAAGCAGATAATGGGTTGGCCAATCTATTAATTTTTGTTAAAGTTCTGCCTCCAAAATCGAATTGAGAGGCAAAACAATCTTGCCCTCCGAGAGCATTATTTTGAACAGTTTGAACATTACGTAAAAAATCGTCAAAATAGAATATTTTTGAAGTATATTCAGCTAAAGGATTCATTCCTGACGGAATTATTGATGGCTTTATTACCTTAGTAATTTTTCCCGTTAATAATCCTTTTGTCGCTAAATTGATTGAACTTGGTGGATTGATTGCCGTTGGCCCGGTGACTAGGTAGCCGGACCAAATCGAAGCATCGTACGTTGAGGTAATTGAAAGCAAATTGTTGCCATCGTCAAATCCATTTGCAAGGAAACTATAGTCGTCGTAATAATTTGCGCCTTCAATCAAACATCCACTTTCTAATGCCCCGAGCGTATGATTAATATACCTACCTTGATTTTGATCCAATCCCAAGTAGAAAAATAATTTACCTGGTGTGACGAGATCAGGCGGAAATGCCGTAGATCCAGTTAACATTTGATTAAAATACGATTGATAGTCATATGCGCTATAGCTAAAATAATAATGACTGTTATCAAAGGAACCTGACTCTATTGGCCGGTCAAGCCTGTCATAATGTGTCCAATTCCAAATATTTGGAGCGTCTTTGGGGCGCTGTATCAAGACAACCCTACCATGATTGTCATAAATGTACTTTGTCGTCTGAGGGATACCAGAGCCTCCTTCTCCGGCCGTGCTCGATTCGGATATCCGCCCATAATAATCATAAAACTTGAAGTCGCAAAGATTTGCAATTATCTCAGATGTAGCCACCCACCCTAAAGATGAGAGTTTTTCGACTGCCTTGGGTGACAAAAAAAATGTGAGCCTATCAAAAATATCATATACATAATACGATTGCAAATAAGTAGGTGCATTATTTACCAAAACTTTCGTGCTAATCAATTTACCCTCATTATCGTAATAATCACTCTTTTCTTCACCGTCATCAGATGTTACAGTTTTTTTAACTAATGAACCTGCGGCGTAATACCCTGCAAAGGTTGGCCAATTGGAAGTCGGATCGATTTCCCAGATTACTATTTCTTCTTCTTCATTTGATTTGAACTTTGTATGTAACCCTCGAAAATTACCAACATTAGAAACCCCTGGTGCATATTGAGAAATCGATTGTTCACCAGTAGCAGGGTCGGAATTATAGGAATTTTCATAAAAACAAGTTGATTTACTAAGCAAACTACTCCCTACATAGGAAAGCTGTGTTTCATCTGGGTATTCGGCCGCATAAAAATCACGGACCGCGCTAAATGGGGTAGAGTTAAATTCACTATTATCGGCCGGCGACGGACATGGAAGATAACCAAAATGATTGTTAGAAACTCGATTATCATACGATTGAGTAATATCATTTGTAGAAGATCCATATCGATCAATTTGCAAAAGTATTCGTCCAAACCCGTCGAAATAAGATGTGCCCATTCTTATCAAATCAGAGGTTCCACTTTCTGACACTGCGGATTCATCAGCGATTGGATAACTCGGATAAAATACTTTTTTTTGATTAAAAATAGTCGTCGGAATAAAACCTTCCGGAATAGCATTGAAATTTGTTATGGGTTCATACAAACTTGAACTGCCGTTTGGAATATTCTGACAAATTCCAACAACCGACGAAAGTATTATACCCCCTAAAAATAAAAATATTTTGCTGCCAATATACATATGTAAAAATTTTAATGATTTTGAACTGTCGTTTGAGTCTTTGAAAGTATATTGCCGTTTTGATCCCGAACCAACGTCTTTTCACCAAAAACGTCGTATTCATATGTTCTAAAATTATCGTTTTCATCGACATCGGCAACAATACCATTCAAAGGCAGTACACTTTTTGTTCTAAAAATGCAATCTGATGGATATAATTTTACATCATCAATGTAGGTATAGGTGCTAACATCCGACGATACATTTATTGTATGCCCTGTTGCGACGAAAGTACCTTTATACAAAGCCCAAACATCGGATGTGTTCGGATTTGTATACGTTTTGACAATATCTAGAGCAACTTCAACACCCGAACCGTCGTCAACATGAACAATGCCCCCAAATGACCAAACTGAAAAAGTATATTTTTTACCAATTGACAAATTCATAACATCAGAATTCCCCCAAAGTAGACCACAGTCACCTAAATTATAAGAACACCTACCCAAAAATGGATGATTCACATCAATGTCTGATATGCAAAAATTCCATGCGCAATTATTATAATTTGGATTGTAGGTAAAATCAGATTCAAAACCACAATATGCTATCTCACAATGTCGAGCATTTTTCGCTTCAGCAATTACTCCTTCTGTTTGGTCATCAACAATTAACGAATTATAAGTATTTTGACCATTTGCACTTTTAAGATCAGAATTTTCTACCAATACACCCTTTGAATCAAATTCAGTGTTCCCCGAGGAAATATCCAAATTATCGACAGACACACAAGTAGTAATACTAGAATAAAAATTATAGCCTATTGAAAGGCATTCAGGGTCTACTATAGATGTAGAGTTCATCGCAGATGATAAATATGGAGAAGGATTCCACTTTAACAACTTATAATTGTAAAATGGCCGGATAATATTGGGCGATAAATCACTTGGCACAACTTGATAACCGGAAACGTTTAAATCTGTAAGGATATTGCCACTAGAAGTAGATTTCCATTTGTCTGTATAAATTAACTTTTCAACGTTACCAGAATTCAATGTTGAAAACGCAGGAGTTACAGAATAAGGCCATTCATAATTGTAGTGCAATTTTTTCGTGATCTGTTCACCCTTACTATTTTGAAAATTTTGGCGAATCAAATTTCTATGCGGAAAATCATCATAGTAATTATGTATAATGTTTTCAAAATAACCACTGTTATTGTAATATTGCCGGCTTACTATCTGCGTTAGCTGCGTCTTTCCTGTATATGGGAAATATATGTCCGGTATCATTTTTCCGCCTGAACTCGGGGTAAACCATTCTCCATAATTAATTACTACGTGATAATTCAAAAAATCTAATGTGGATGTTAAATTATAGTCGGTCTGAATTTTGTAATAATAATCCTCGGTGGCTCTAAGTACTCCATTATAGTCAAACATTTTTGACGTTAATAATAGTCCGATACCCCAGTCTCGCAAATACTGTTTGTTGGCTGTAAAACTGCCAAATGGAGCAAAAATAGAAGTCGATGATATGTACGGTAAAACGCATGAAGGTGGTGAAAATGCAAACGTTGGCGAAGTATTATTAGATTCATTGATTCCATGTAGAGGTTCCTCTTCAAGTCCAGAAAAAGTAAAAATATTTGTTTTTGTGACCTCGCCAATGTTATTCACAATTTGCTGTTTTACCGATTTAAAGCCATATCTAGCTCCATTTAGCGCTTGATTTAGTATTGAATAGGTATTGTCATATGCTGTGAAATTGCCCTCAGGTTCTGCGATTGAACATGGGGTATAGCTGTAAGAATTCCATGATTTTTTTGCCCCTTCTCCAGTAATATAAGGTTCCAGGTTGTCATAACTAAAAACTTCACAATAATTGTTTTCAGCATTATAGCCATCTGAATAAATGACTTTTTTTAAAACTAAACCACTAAGTAAAGGGGAATATGCAATGCCCGACGATAACGAATTCAAGCTTGAGTATTCAAAAGACACATTCCCACCCAAAGAATTTGTAATTTGTTTTAAACTGCCGCCGAAAACGAATTCGTCATTTGGGTGACCGTTAAGGCCTACATTCATAGTGGGTGCTCCAGCCGTGATAGGAGCCAAAGACATATAAGGCGTATAAGTGTTGGAAGGACAGGCATTAAAATACACTAGACTAGGAGAACCTCCAGTAGTACAGTCATAAAAAATAGGAATCGATCCATTATTCAGTCCAAATAAGTCTCGCCCCCCAAATACACGTTCTGACAAAGTATTGTTATAATAATCAAAAGAAAAATA
>CAIYAG010000052.1 GCA_903924075.1 uncultured Bacteroidota bacterium
GCTGATACTTTACTTGGTTATATTTTAAATCCAACGCGCAAAATACTGTTCGCGGTATGGAATTATTTACCCAACCTATTTACCATATTTGTTTTAGTTACCATCATTATTTACATTAGAAAAGGATTCCATTATCTAAGTAAAGAAATTGAATCTGGAGCTTTAAAGATCGACGGGTTTTATAAGGATTGGGCCAAACCAACATATCAGATCATCAGCATTTTATTATTCGCATTTTTACTGGTAGTGATATTTCCTTATTTACCTGGTTCAGACAGCCCGGTATTTAAAGGTGTTTCAGTCTTTATTGGTTTACTATTTACTTTTGGATCTACCGGGTCTTTAAGTAATGTTATTTCTGGATTAGTGCTAACTTATACTAGGGCATTTAAAATTGGGGACCGGGTTAAAATTGGGGATACTGTTGGTGATGTAATTGAAAAATCGCTGCTGGTTACCAGACTAAGAACCACCAAAAAAGAAATCATCAGCATTCCTAATACCAATGTGATGAATAGCCATATTACTAATTATAGCAGTGAAGTAAGGGAAGGAAAGGGGTTGATCATTTATACATCAGTAACTATTGGTTACGATGCTCCTTGGAAACAAGTACACGAGTTGCTGATCAATGCTGCACTTGCTACGGCACAAATTGAACAATCACCTCTCCCATTTGTACTTCAAACAAGTTTGGATGATTTCTATGTGAGTTATCAGATCAATGCGTATACCAAAAAACCAAATCAACAAGCCAGTATTTATTCCAATTTACACGAGCAAATCCAGGAAAAATTTAATGAAGCAGGAGTTGAAATCATGTCGCCTCATTACAATGCTATCAGAGATGGAAATGCGAGTACCATCCCTTCAAAAAATAATGATACCCATAAGAATACCTGATTTTAAATTATCTTGCAACTGTAATACAAAGCAATGAATACAAACAAACCCTTGGTTGGAATTGTAATGGGAAGCGATAGCGACCTAAAAATAATGCAGGATGCAGCCGATATTTTACAAAAATTCGGGATTGCATTTGAGCTTACAGTGGTATCTGCTCACAGAACCCCTATTCGCATGGTAGAATATGCTCAGAAAGCAAAATCAAGGGGTTTGAAAACGATCATTGCTGGTGCTGGTGGCGCAGCGCATTTGCCTGGAATGATTGCCGCAATTACCACCCTTCCTGTAATTGGAGTTCCTATAAAATCATCTAATTCTATTGATGGATGGGATTCGGTTTTATCGATCTTACAGATGCCTAACGGCGTTCCCGTTGCTACTGTTGCTCTGAATGCTGCAAAAAATGCCGGGATCTTAGCTGCTCAAATTATTGGCACTTCAGATGAATCAATATCTTCAGCTATTTCTGCTTACAAAGCCCAATTAAATGATGAGGTTGCTGCTAAGATTCATTTATTGAAGCAAGACTGGCCCAACGAGTTTGATCAATAAATTGCTAATTATTTAATTACAATAATTGTGAATTGCTTTTCCAATGCGGGCGATGCTTGGTAGATCATTGCTAGCCATTGCTTCCCCATTCTTGCGTAGAGATCAGAAAAATTAAATACCCTTTCTTGCAGGCTATTATTCGGGAATAGATCTTCTTTAATTGCTGCAATTTGCCTTTTTGATGCATCAAACTTATTTCTCTCTGATCGTAATAATTTCTTTTCTAATGCTGCAAGTTTTTTACCCGCTTTAATTTCAAGTGCCTTTACATGTTCATCTAAACTTTGATCCACTTGAGCTGCTTTATCCTGCAGTTGCTTGTATAATGCTTGAATAGCACTGATTTCATCAGCGATATTCCAATTAGCTGTTGATTCTCTTTTTACCAATTCATTTAATAAATCAAAGGCATTTTTAAACAACGAAGTTGTATTAAATCCAAGTGCCATTAATTTATCGAACTGCGCTTGTTTCATGATTAAAAATGAATTGCGCAAAACAAGAACAGGATAAGGAATTCCAACAGCAGCAAATACTTTTTTCAATTCCATCCAATAAGCCAGTTCACCTCCCCCGCCAATGAATGCGATATTCGGAAGTACCGTTTCTTGAAACCCGCCTCTCAGGATTACATTGGCGCTAAACCTTTCTGGATGATTTTCTAATTCTATTAAGATCTCATTTTTAGTAAATGATAATCCTAATTCCTTCACTACATACAATGCATTTTCAAGTTCAATTCTACTACGTGATTGATCAAGCAAGTAAAACAAGTTGATGTCTCTACCTGCAGTTTGAACTTTATAGTTTTCTTTTAAAGCCGTAATTGTTTCTGTTACTAAATGATGAGAGAAGCTTTCTAACAACTCTTTTTTAACAACCGAATCATAGGCAGATTTTAGTTTTGCGCTATCAGGGATCAATACTATCACTCCAAATTCTGCAAATAAGATATTCACCAGCTCAAGTGTAGCTTGCTGTATGGATTTACCAATGGTATAACAGCTTCTAAATAATTGTATCAGTGATTGACCATTTTCAAGAACGCCGATCTGACCTTCAATGGCATCTATCAATTGAATAAATGATTTGTCTACCTGCATTCTCCCAACAGCCCCTGTTTGTTTTGTTTGCCATACCAACTGTTGACCAGCAACATTGATCTGCCCCAATTCATCCAGATCAGCGTCTTCACTTCCCATATAATAAACAGGCACAAATTGATATTCGGGTAAATCTTTTGAAAGCTGTTCTGCAAGCTTTACAGCGTGTAAAATTTTGTATATGAAATATAATGGTCCTGTAAAGATATTGGGCTGATGGGCAGTTGTAACCGTAAATGTATTAGCATTTGATAGTAAGCTAATATGCTGTTGCACACTTTCAGATATTACTAACCCTTTGTATTGTTCTTGCAAAACCTCCACTAATAATGCTCTTGGAGTATTAAATGATTTTCTTGTTGTAATAGAAGCTTTAATGCCCTCCAATGAAAGAGGATGCGCATAAAATTCTGAGAGACTTGATGGATTGTTTAAATAGTCGGTTACCAACTTTGAGAAGTAACCGGTTTGCTCATAAGAAACACTATAACAGTCAAAATCAATCATAGACACTAAAAGTACAACTTAGCAGAAACTAATAAAGCCATTCATCAAAATAATAAAGCCCTATTAACTAAATCTATTGGGATCGAATGGTTTGAGATCCATGCTTAATTTTTCCTCATTCACCAGTTCATTCACCAATTTTCCAGTTCCGGCACCTAAACTTAGTCCGAGCATAGAATGCCCTGTAGCGATTACCACATTTTTCCAGCGATTTGTTTTTCCGATATAAGGCAAACCATCTGCAGAGCAAGGGCGAAACCCATACCAGATACCATCAATTTTTGGAACAGGCACATCAAATTCAGGATAGAATCTTTTAACTGCTGCCAATAAGCCTTCCACCCTTTCAATTCTTGGAGGAGTATTGGTAGATGTAATTTCCATAGTGCCCCCAAAGCGAATTTTATTTCCATCCATTGGTGTTAATGCGGCCCTGCCTTCAATTAACACTGCTGGATGATTAATAATATACTTTGAATCTTCTAGTGTTACAGAATAGCCCCTACCTGCAACCAAAGGAATTTTTACTTCCATTTTCGCTGCCAACTCGCGAGACCAGGAACCTGTTGCTACCACAATAGTGTCAGCATCATAAACAGCTTTATTGGTTTTTACTTTAGTGATCTTACCCGCAGCATTTTCAAACCCGATCACTTCTTCATTGGTTTTGAAAACAACTCCCACCTGTTTTAAATGGGCGATCAATTGCTCCATCAATTTATTGGGATATAAGTGCGCATCACATTTAAAATGGATCGCACCCTTTGCAATGATTTTTGTTTGAGGTTCTAATGCTTGTAATTGCTCATAAGTAAGTAATTCAGTATCTCTTAATCCAAGCTCATGTGCTTTATGAACCGTATGTGCTGCATGTTCTGCACCAGCATCTGTTTGAAATATTTCTAACAAACCTTTCTGATCGTAAGCAAAATTAAATTGAGGAAGACGCGTCCACTCTTCATAATGCTTTTTACTTAGTATGGCAACATCTCTCAATGGAATTGCAGCTTCAGCCACTTTTTCTGGGGTTGCAGATTTCATGAATTTTAGTCCCCAGTCAATCAAACTCAAATTCAATCTTGGTTGCACATAAAAAGGACTTCTTGAATTCCACATCCACTTCAATCCTTGTTTTACAATACCTGGTGTTGCTAATGGAATAAAATGACTAGGACAAACATATCCTGCATTACCATAAGAACAATTGCTACTGATATCCGTTTTATCGATCAATATCACATCATGACCACTCTCTTTTAAATAATAGGCACTACTTAATCCAATAACTCCGCCTCCTAATACAACTACCTTCATATTATATAATTATCCTGTCTGAAATTTATTAGATGCAAATTTCGGGATTCTTAATTAATTCTTGCCATTGATCTTTTTAATAAAGTCGGTTTCATTTTTATCGAATGGCGTTCCATCTTTTCGATAAATATCGTGAAACCAAACCTTCGGCTCCGGACTTCCCAGTTTACTTCCCCAAGGAAAAATCGTATTACTTTTTCCACTCACAAATCCCCAGTTAATTGCGGCAACCTTATGTGCTTTAAAAATAGGTAAGTGTGTGATAAACAAGCTATTCTGCCTTCTAGCCATATATTCAGTACAAATGATAGGGCGGCCTCTTTTTTCCAAACTATCAATGGTCTTTTTTAAAGAATTGGTATCGCCATAATTATGAAAAGAAATCACATCAGAATTTGAAAGTTGATACGCATTGATGGATGGAAATTCTTCAAACCATACACCAACAGTTAATGGTTGTGAGGGTCTGACCGACCAAGCCCATTGAAATATATTTTTTAAGAGTGGCATTGAACTCATTCCATAACCACTGTTTGCAGGTTCATTATAAAGGTCCCACAGGAGAATTCGTTGATCGTTCTTAAATGTTTTAAGAATGTCTTTTACATAGGCTTCCAGAATGGGCCATTGCGTACTATCGTTGTGCATCTGTTTGCCCGGACTTCTCATCCAACCAGAATTATGCACACCAGGTTGTGGTTCGGGTTGTTTACCAGCAACCGGTTCTTCGTTCCAACAATCATCAAAAAAAACAAAGAGTGGCTTAATATGATGCTTAGCTGCAATGTTTAAAAAAATATTGATCCGCTGTTTGAAACCCTTTGCATCTTCCTGCCAAACTATATTATGCAAGAATACCCGCAGTGTATTAAAGCCAAGTGACTCAGCCCATCCTAATTCGCGATTAATGGTTGCTGTATCAAAACTATCAGCCTGCCACATTTCTAATTGGTTGATTGCAGTACTCGGCAAGAAATCAGCTCCTGTTAAAAATGGCTGTTCTGCGTACCATGCATTTGCTTTTTCCTTCGACCAAATTTTTTGAGCCTGTGCATTTACAAAAATAACCGTACAGAAAATTATAAAAAAGGTTTTTCTCATTTTTGAATTTTTAAATTTTGAATTTATAAATACCAATAAGATTATAAAACCTGAAACCCGTATGCATATGGATCATCTTCTGCATCAATGGTAATTTCATTATACCCATAGATCCTTGCCCACCCTTCAATACTTGGTCTGATTGCTGGTTTACCTGCCACCTCAGTTTCTTCTTCAATTCTTCCAATGAATTTTGAACCAATGATACTTTCATGTATAAATACATCACCAGCTTTGAGTTCTCCCTTTGCATACCATTGCGCCATTCTTGCAGAGGTACCAGTACCACAAGGTGATCGATCAATTGCTTTATCTCCATAAAACACAGCGTTACGAGCAGTTGATGATTTATCTATTACTGCACCAGTCCATAAAATATGTGAACAGCCATTAATGGTTGGATTTTCTGGATGTACAAATTGGTATTTCTTATTAATATTTGTTCGGAGTTCTCTTGCCCAACTAATTAATGCTCCGGCTTCATAATGTTCCAAACCTTTAAAGTTGTCTTGCACATCTACTATGGCATAAAAATTTCCACCATACGAGACATCCATTTTTAATTCACCTAACCCAGCACAACTGGCAGTTATTTCTTCAGCTGCTAAGTAGGCAGGAACATTGGTCAGTTTTACGGAAACTACTTTATCACCCACCTGTTTATAGGATATGATCACTAGCCCTGCAGGTGCTTCCATACGAACCACACCTGGAACTTTAGGCTTGATCAATCCTTCTTCAATTGCAATGGTAATAGTACCAATAGTTCCATGTCCACACATAGGTAAACAGCCACTCGTTTCAATGAATAAAACGCCTACATCGTTTTGCGGATCCGTGGGCGGATATAAAATACTTCCACTCATCATGTCGTGTCCACGGGGTTCAAACATGAGTCCTTTTCTGATCCAATCATACTCTCTCAAAAAATGCTGCCGTTTTTCGCTCATATTATTTCCTTCCAAAGAAGGCCCACCGGAAGCCACTACCCTAACTGGGTTGCCGCAGGTATGCGCATCAATGCAAAAAAAGTGGTGCCCCGGTTTATTCTTGAAGCTTGGATAGTTGATATGTATCGGTGCTTGTTTCATGCTATAAAATTGTAGATGAATTTAGATAATCCTACTTAAATTTGGTTCGATTGTAAAATTTTGTTTGCTATATGGAACAATACGGTAAAATACTGCTTATTGCGATGCCAGCATTTCTGGTACTTGTATTACTTGAAAAATGGTATGGTTGGTATAGGGGCAATGACACGGTCAGAAATATGGATATGATCTCTAGCCTGAGTTCAGGAATTACCAATGCAACCAAAGATGTGCTAGGCTTAAGCATCACCATCATTAGCTATAATTGGATGGTGAATCATTTAGCAATTGTTCATCTACAAATTAGCTGGCTTTGGTATGTGATCGCATTTTTAGCGCTAGATCTAACTGGTTACTTAGTACACAGAATTGATCATGAGTATAATATTTTCTGGAACGTTCATATCATACACCATAGCAGTGAAGAATACAATCTTGCGTGTGCACTTAGACAAAGTGTTTCTTCTTTCTTTCGATTATTTACGATCTTTTTATTGCCTGCTGCCATTTTTGGAGTACCCGCACAAGTGATTGCAGTTGTTGCACCATTGCATTTGTTTGCGCAGTTTTGGTATCATACCAGACATATCAATAAAATGGGATTTCTAGAAAAGATCATTGTTACCCCTTCACATCATCGGGTACATCATGCCATTAATAAAGAATACTTAGATAAAAACTACGGACAGATCTTTATTTTCTGGGACAAATGGTTTGGAACTTTTCAAGAAGAACTACCCAACCTGCCTGCTGTATATGGCATCACAAGACCTGCTCAAACATGGAATCCGATAAAGATCAATTTCATGCATTTGGGATTATTAATAAAGGATGCTTGGAGAACTAAAAATTGGAAAGACCGATTCAGGATCTGGTTTATGCCAACGGGTTGGCGCCCTTCAGATGTGGAAGAAAAATATCCCGTTTATAAAATTGAGGACGTGTATCATTTTGAAAAATACGATACAAAGAATAGCACCCTTTTCAATTTATGGGTTTGGATACAACTGATCGTGCTTTTTGCGTTTGTTAGCCATTTCTTTGGGCATATAGCAGACATAGGCAGTCCAGGTATGTTTATCTACGGTGGTTTTATCTTCCTCTTTGTTTATGCTTATACAGAACAAATGGATAAAAGCAATTCTGCTTGGATTTGGGAAATACTAAAATCCTCCTTTGGATTTTGTATTATTTTTTTAAGTGGAGATTGGTTCGGATTGAATAAAATAATGAGTGGGATGAGTTTGATCATCGCATTGTATCTATTAGCTTCAACCCTGATCAGTTTTTATTTTCAGATCACAGAATCCAAACAATTGGAAAAACAAATTGCCAATTATTGATACGGATTTCCATCCACCATTCTTTTAATTTGTAGGGGATTGCTTTCTTTTAAAGCATCTGGCAATAAATGGTCTGGACAATTCTGATAGCAAACTGGTCTTACCCATCTTTTCACCGCATTAATTCCAACTGCAGTGAATCTGCTATCCGTACTTGCAGGATACGGTCCGCCATGAACCATACTCGCACAAACATCTACTCCAGTAGGAACGCCATTGAGTAAAACTCTTCCGGCAATGGAACTAGCCATTTCTATCAATTCAGGATGCAGTTCGAAGTCTTTATCTGTACCCATTAAACTGGTTGTAAGCTGTCCACTAACGCTTTTCCAAACCTGCTTTACTTCTTCAATATTGGTACATTCAATAAGTAATGCATACGGACCAAACACTTCTTCTTTTAAGTTTTCATTTGCCAGAAAATCAGCTCCTGAAACCATTGCAATAATTGGTGTTGCATCTATTTTATTGGAAGCAATATCATTTGTTAATGAATTAACGCCTTTTGTTGACAATGCAATAGAACGATTTTTTTGGTAGGCACTTAAAATTCCTTGATGCAACATTTTTGCAGCAGGAATCTGATTGATGGCAGTAGCTAAGGTAGACTTGAAACGATCTAGTGATGCAGATTTGATCCCAATTAACAATCCAGGGTTTGTACAAAATTGCCCAACTCCTAAAGTGATCGAACCAGCATATTGCGAAGCAATAGTTTCAGCATTTAACTCAAGGGCATTGGGTAATAATAGAACAGGATTGGTGCTTCCCATTTCAGAAAAAACAGGAATTGGCCTTGGCCTTACTGCTGCATAATCAAATAAAGCTCTACCGCCAGAAAAAGATCCAGTAAAACCTACCGCACTTGTATTTGATTGTTGCACCAGTGCTTTACCGATTTCAAATGAACTCTCTGTTACATGTTGAAATGTATATGTAGGCATATTACAAAAAGCGATTGCTTTTTCAATTGCTGAGGCTATTAATTGAGAAGTTTTAAGATGCGCTGGATGCGCTTTTACTACTACTGTATTACCAGCTGCTAAAGCACTTGCGGTATCGCCACCAGCTGTTGAATAAGCATAAGGAAAATTACTAGCTCCAAATACCACAACCGGCCCGATCGGCACTAACATTTTACGTATGTCTGGCTTTGCAGGAACTCGTTCTAGTATCGCATGGTCTACACTTGCTTCCACCCAACTACCTTCCAGTAACATTGCAGCAAACATGCGTAATTGCATAGTGGTTCTTCCTCTCTCCCCTAATAATCTCGCTTCAGGCAAATTAGTTTCAGCCTGAGTAGTTCGAATCAATTCTTCACTTAATGTCTCAATTTCTAAAGCAATTCTTTCCAGAAAAGCTGCACGTTCTTTTGGATTTGTTTTTTTATACTCTAAAAAAGCAAGCATGGATTGCTCCATCACCAAATCAATTTCAGGCAAAGATGTTATAGAAGAAAGCAGCATGATTAATTGTTTAAGTGTAAATATTCCGGCAACTCTGGTCTTGTTGCAATTCCATGATCGATGATCTTTAAAACACTGGTACGCTCTTCTCCTGCCAAGGTTAATCTAGGTGCACGAACAGCTTCAGAACCATTGCCCGCTTGTTGTTCAGCTAATTTAATATACTGAACAAGTTTAGGATGAATGTCTAATTCAAGAAGTGGCATAAACCAGCGATAAATTTTTTGTGCTTCTTCCATGTGACCAGCTTTTACCAACCTATAAATGGCAACTGTTTCTCTAGGAAATGCACAAACCAAACCCGCAACCCATCCATCAGCGCCCATCACCAGTTCTTCCATTGCTAAAGTATCTACGCCACATAAGATCTTAAATCGATCTCCAAAGCGATTGATCAATCTTGTAACATTGGTAATATCACGTGTAGATTCTTTTATGGCTTGTATGTTTTTACAACTTGCTAATTCAGTAAACATATCTAGGGTTACTTCAATTTTATAATCAACGGGATTATTGTAGATCATGATCGGCAAATCGGTACTCTCTGCAACAGTTTTAAAATAAGTTACTGTTTCACGATGATCCGTTTTATAACGCATGGGAGGTAACATCATGATACCCTGTGCCCCCCACTCTTTCGCATATTTTGCTTGCTGAATGGCTTCACGCGTAGAACCTTCCGCAATATTGATAATCACAGGAACCTTACCTGCTACTTTTTGAATGGCAAATTTTACAAGGATCTCTTTTTCTTCGGTGGTTAACACACTGGCTTCACCCAAAGTTCCGCCTAGTATCACACCATTCACCCCTGCAGCCAATTGCTCATTTAAATTCTTTTCAAATAATGGCAGGTCTAATTGATCATCAGAGGTAAACTTAGTTGTTAGCGCAGGCATCACTCCTTTCCATTGAATTGACATATCCTTAGATTTATTTAGTTTAAATGAAATTAAAAATTTAAGATACTACTTCTCCTTCTAAATCGTAATCATATGCTTTGGTGATCTTTACCATCACAAATGATCCGATCTGTAATTTTTTGCTGGAATGGATCACTACTTCATTATCAACTTCTACACTATCAAATTCTGTTCTACCCAAATATCTGCCAGCTTCTTTCTTATCGATCAAGACCTTTAAAACCTGACCCACTTTTTCTTGATTTTTTTCAAGACTAATCTCTTGCTGCACTTCCATGATCTCTTCGGCACGGCGTTGCTTTTCTTCAGCAGGAATATCATCTACCAGATCGTAAGCTGAAGTATTTTCTTCATGGCTATAACTGAAAATTCCCACTCGATCAAAACGATGCTCTTTTAAAAATCCTTTCAATTCTTCCACATCAGCTTCCGTTTCACCGGGGAACCCCGCAATTAAAGTAGTGCGTATACAAATACCGGGCACTTTTTCACGAATGGTTTTGATCAACTCCCCCATCTCTTCTCTGGTGATATTTCTTTTCATTGCTTTGAGCATATCATTACTCGCATGTTGCAATGGCATATCTAAATACTTACAAATATTATCTCGCTCTCTGATCACATCTAACACTTCCAATGGAAATTTACTGGGATAGGCATAGTGCAAACGAATCCACTCAATGCCTTTCACATCTGCTAATGCATTCAATAACTTAGGCAATGATCTTTCTTTATAAATATCTAATCCGTAGTAAGTCAATTCTTGTGCAATGAGCATGATCTCTTTCACGCCTTTTTTCACCAATCCTTCTGCTTCTGCCACTAATTCTTCAATGGTTTTACTGATATGTTTTCCACGCATCAGTGGAATGGCACAAAAGGCGCAGGTTCTATTACAACCTTCGCTAATTTTCAAATAAGCATAGTGCTGAGGTGTACTCAATAATCGCTCTCCCAACAATTCAGTTTTATAATCTGCATCGAACTGCTTTAACATCAAAGGCAATTCTAATGTACCAAACCAGGCATCTACTTCTGGCATTTCTGACTCCAGATCGCTGCGATATCTTTCACTTAAACAACCAGTGACATATACTTTATCTAGCTTACCTCTTCTTTTCAATTCCAATTGATCCAAGATGGTGTTGATACTTTCTTCTTTTGCTTTATCTATAAATCCACAGGTATTCACTACCACTATATTGTGATCCAGTTTTTTATTCTCATGAACCACACTGATATCATTCGCCATCAGCTGCCCACTCAACACTTCACTATCAACCAAGTTTTTGCTACAACCCAATGTGATAATGTTTACTTTGTCTTTTTGTAGTGTTTTTGATTTCATAATAATATTAAAAGTACAATTTACTGGTCTTAGTCCAATTAAGACCCTTTCTCATAAAAATCAGCACGTGTCAGTGAAAACCTATTTAAAATTTTATCATCCAGTAAAAATTTTCCTGTAAGCTTAAACTTGTTTTTCAACAAAACCGTTTCTGAAGCTTTATTCTCTGGCTGCGTAATTGCAAATAAGGTTGTATGTTTCGTGCTTTCAAAAAATAAAGCCGAACCAAAATTTACCAATTCCGAAGCATATCCTTTACCCCAATGTTCAGGCATTAATGCGTAACCAATATGATAGTCGGCTTCGCCATCTAAATATAAAATCGAATAAGTACCGATAAATACTTTCGTATGCTTATCCTCAACCATCATTCTACCATAAGGGAATCCCTCCAAATACAAATTCAAATTCTCTTCTAAAAATGCGTCACTCTCTTCTCTATTTTTTACAGGCCTGATAAACTGCATGACCTGCTTAGAACTATTGAACAAAAAAAGGTTAACTGCGTCATCAGCTGTAAACTGACGAACAAATAATCTTTCTGTTTCAAATGGTTCCATATTTCCTATTTATGAATTTCGCTTGAAAAATGGAATGTGATATCAGAGTTATTGGTGATCTCTGTATTCAAAAACCATTCACTTTGGGCTAAGTAAACAGGATGACCATCTTTATCTTCTGCTGAGTTCTGTTGTTTGAATCGGAGGAAGTCGTCCAGTTTTTTCTGGTCTTTACTAGTAAGCCAGCATGCTTTATAATAAGGTAGTGTTCTGAATTCACAGGCAGCACCATACTCATGCAATAGACGGTATTGAATTACTTCAAACTGTAGATCACCAACGCATCCAATGATCTTTTTATTTCCACCAAACTGTGTAAAGAGTTGGGCAACACCTTCATCTGTAAGCTGACTGATCCCCTTCTCCAACTGTTTCGTTTTCATAGGATCTTTATTAACCAGCTCCTTAAATATTTCGGGAGAGAAAGTTGGAATTCCCACAAAGAAAAAATCTTCTCCTTCTGTTAATGTATCCCCGATCTTGAAATTACCTGTATCAAATAAACCAACCACGTCACCAGCAAAAGCATCTTCAATGATATCTTTACTACGAGCCATAAAAGAATAAGGGTTACTAAAACGCATATCCTTATCTAAGCGCACATGGTGGAAGTATTTATTTCTTTCAAACCTGCCACTACACACGCGCATGAACGCAATCCGATCGCGGTGTTTGGGGTCTAGGTTGGCATGGATTTTAAAAATAAATCCGCTAAACTTATCTTCTTCTGCAGCTACAGTTCTGATAGATGTTTCACGGCTTTTAGGAATGGGTGCGATGCGAATAAACGTGTCGAGCATTTCTTTAACACCAAAATTATTAACGGCACTTCCAAAAAAAACAGGTGCAACTTTTCCGTGCAAATAGTCGTCTGCACTCAATTCACCATATACACCATCAATCAATTCCACATCTTCTCTTAACTGTGCTGCATCCCTTCCGCCAACTTTTGCATCCAATAAAGTGTCATTCAAATCACTGATCGAAATCACATCTTCATCATCTGCTTTGGTGCTTGCTGTAAATAAACGCAGACTCTTATCGTGTAAATTATATACCCCTTTGAACTCTTTACCACTGTTGATGGGCCAGGTCATAGGATGTAATGAAATTTTTAATTCGTTTTCGATCTCTTCTAATAGATCAAATCGACCCTTACCATCGCGATCCATTTTATTGATGAATACGATCACTGGCGTATCTCGCATACGGCATACTTCCATGAGCCTTCTGGTTTGTGCTTCTACCCCATTCACACTATCCACCACCAGGATCACACTATCTACAGCAGTAAGCGTGCGATAAGTATCTTCAGCAAAATCCTTGTGACCAGGGGTATCTAATAAATTGATGGAAATGCCCTGGTATTCAAAAGTCATTACCGATGTAGCAACTGAGATTCCACGCTGCCTTTCAATTTCCATAAAATCGCTGGTAGCATGTTTCTTGATCTTATTGCTTTTTACAGCTCCAGCCACTTGAATAGCCCCACCAAAAAGCAAGAACTTTTCAGTTAAAGTGGTTTTACCCGCATCCGGGTGCGATATAATAGCAAAGGTTTTGCGCCTACTAATTTCTTTCTCGTATTTCATAATGCTTTAATGCGAAGCAAAATCCTACATGATGGGTACAGGGATTTTGATTTCAGCCTGCAAAGGTAAGGGTTGAGCGCCTTTTTCAGTACTGGATCTGTGATTCTGTGCATTTTCCATTCTCGAAAAGTAAAATCCAGATTTTATTGTACTCATTATCAGCCAAATTCGCATATTTCGCTGAGCCGATCAATAGGTTTACAAGAGCTGGGATTGTATTGCTATGTCCTACTACCAATATGGTTTTGCCTTTCATGGCTTTGAGTTGTTCTGCAAATGCCACCTGACTTTTAGGATCATAACTACTGATTCCTATGCGTGTTGTAGTTGCGATCGGCTGAACAGTACTTCTCGTTCTGTTAAAATTGGTAGAAAAAATACTATCAATGGCATAAGGTTTTAGCGTTTCAACTAGCTTGCCGGCTCTTAGTTTGCCTTTGTCAGATAAAGGAGGATCTGCCTGCATCATAGTTGAACCTGCAGCACTTGTGTCTTTCTCTGCATGGCGGATAAGGATGATGGTTGTAACATCAGACTTTATTTGAGCATTTGTTTGAATAAAGGCGATAAAAACTATTAACAATCCTAAAAAAAATCTTTGGCACGAATTTTTCATGAGTTCTAATTAATAATGCAGCAAATATTTGCCATTTAAAAATAACATTATAAACCTATCCAATGAAATCAACCCTTCTTTTATTCATCGCATTTTCAATTCTTTCGGTTTCTCATGCCCAAGGTTTAAAGACCGAGGATATAGCAAAGGGATTAAAAGAAGCGTTACAAGTTGGCACCACAAAAAGTGTTGAAATGCTGTCAAAACCAGATGGTTTTTTTGGGAATGCTGCAGTTAAAATCTTAATGCCACCAGAAGCTGAAAAAATTGAGAAGACACTTCGCAATTTAGGATTCAATAAACAGGTTGACGATGCCATTTTATCTATGAATAGAGCTGCAGAAGATGCCAGCAAAAGTGCTGTTCCCATTTTTGTAAAAGCAATACAGAGTATGAGTATTGATGATGCGGTTGGCATTTTAAAAGGAAACCAAGACGCAGCCACAAAATATTTACAAACTAAAACAAATGATAGTTTAACCAAGAGCTTCCGTCCTATTATAGAAGAATCATTAAAGAAAGTAGATGCTACAAAGAACTGGAACACCATTGTTACCCAATACAACAAATTCAGTTTTAAGAAAATCAATCCTGATCTAGCTGCATATGTAACAGAAAAATCTTTAAATGGAATTTATTTACAGGTCGCTGCAGAAGAAGCCAAAATCAGAAAAGACCCAGTTGCTAGGTCTTCAGATTTATTGAAAAAAATATTTGGTAAATAAAGCTAGAAACCGCCAATGAGTCCGTCTAAAGAGTTGGTCTTTTGAACAATGCTTCTAATTTGCGTATCTAATTCGTTGGCGCTTTGGATCAAGTGATCTAGGATATCTTTATTAGAAACTGTATTATTATTATTCAATACTTCTATCACACCCAAAATATTAGCGAGTGGTCTGCGTACTTCGTGAGACTGAATAAATGCGATATCGCGTAGTGCCTTGTTTTGCGATTTTAATTTTTCCTGTACCATTACATCTTCCGTAACGTTTCTGTTGGTACCAATCAAACGTACCACTTTACCGCTTTCAGATTTTTTAACGATTGCGTGCGATTCGATATAGCGTATCATACCATTGGTAGTGATGATGCGATAGAGTGCCGAGTCCATTTCCTTCTTACCTGCAACCAATTCCCCAATTATCTCTAGCATCATATTCATATCATCTGGATGCAATAATTTCTTCCATATTTTATAAGGAGAAACATGTTCAGTATTGGCATAGCCATAGATATCAAACATAGTATCATCCCAAATCACAAGGTTATTATTCTTGATATCGATCTCCCAAATTCCAATTTTTGCAGAGTCGGTTGCCAATGTTAGACGTTGTAATAATTCCTCTTGCTGTTGCTGGGCCTGCTTTCTTCTTGTGATATCATTTTCAATGGTCATGAAGCCCAAGTGCTTTCCTTTTTCATCAAATAAAGGTTGCGAGTCAACTTCCACCCATACTTGGCCGCCATTTTTTACATAGCATAAAAATTCGTCCTTGAATGGTAGTAGATTATCTATTGCATGACGTAATCTTTTTTTAGCACTTTCATCCGCATCTGGTCCTTCGAGAGAGTATCCGATCTTTCTTCCTTTTACTTCATCTAGGGTATAGCCGCTAATTCTTGTAAAGCCCTGATTCACCCAAATGATATTTTCGTCAGCATCTGTAATCATCACAGAGTTGGTAGTACTATGTGCTACTAATGCCAAACGTTTTACTTCATCCTGACTATATGCAAGGGCTGCCTCCACTTGTTTCTTATCTGTAATATCGAATATGCAACCATCTAAGAAACTCAATTGATTATCGCCTTCAAATACTGCCTGTCCCCTTTCAAAAACCCAACGTAATTCACCAGCTTTATGCTTGATGCGATATTCTAAAGCATACTGTTCGTTTTTGTCAATCGCTTTTTGTATAGTTGATTTAACAACACTAATATCATCTTCGTATATCAAACTTGAATACCCGTCTTTTCTATTTTCATAGAAATGAGAAACAGGATACCCAGTTAGGTTTTCGATCTCATTACTGATAAATAAAATGGAAAAGTCTTCATCACCAATATTTCGATAGATCACCCCAGGAACATGATTCACCAATGAAATGAATTGTTCATCATTCATTTTCAATAAAGGCTTTCGGTGCTCTTTATCGTAATCATCTAAACTACTATTATAAGGTTCTTTTTTGGTGACATCATGACCTACACAGACTATCGCATAAGCCTCACCAGATTCCCTTCTTAGGCAGCTCAACTCCCATTGCGTCCAGTTATAATCTTTCGCATCTGTTGCTTTTCGAACAGTGATCCCGAACGACTGTCCAGGTTCTTTAATACATGCTTTAGCAGCAGCGTTACAAAGCACTACATCTTTACTAAAAACAGTATTACTGTAATGTGACCCAAGTAAGTTATTAGAAACGAAAGAGAATTTTTCTTGAAAGAGTGAATTTACATAGAGATACCCCCCGCTCAAATCTGTAATTACTACAGAGAAGATACGAGAATGCAATAGCTGATGCGGAAGTAGTTTGTCTACTTGCAGAGTATTCATTACGGGTACGGTATTAGGGATTAAAAAACATGCAAAAAATACTCGTCTTTAAAAAGACTCACATTAAAAACATATTTCAGTAACTAAAGTATTAAAAATCATCATACTTTATATCAAAAGCATTGATTATTAGCTTAAAATACAAATTACTTGGTATAAAAAAAGGGCTGAAATCAGCCCTTTTAACAAAATTGATCGAACAATTTAGATATCTATCGCTTCTCCGTATGCCATGGCGGTTGCTTCTTTAACTGCTTCACTCATGGTTGGATGTGGATGAACTGCATTTAAAATTTCATGCGCAGTAGTTTCCAATTTTCTCGCAACAACTGCTTCAGCAATGATCTCAGTAACATTACTACCAATCATATGGCATCCTAAGAATTCACCATACTTCGCATCGTAGATCACTTTTACAAAACCTTCAGTTGCTCCAGAGGCACTTGCTTTACCGCTTGCCATGAATGGGAACTTACCAATTTTTAATTCATACCCTGCTTCTTTTGCAGCTTTCTCTGTCATTCCAACACTAGCGATCTCTGGAGTACAGTAGGTACAACCAGGAATATTGCCATAATCCATTGCTTCAGGAAGATGATGCAATTTCTTTTCGTTGTAACCAATAAATTCAGCTGTATTGATTCCCTCTTTGCTAGCAACGTGTGCCAATGCCTGACCCGGACTACAATCACCAATCGCAAAAATTCCAGCTACATTGGTTTGATTGTATTTATCAACAACGATTTTTCCTTTTTCAGTTTTGATACCTAATTCTTCTAATCCGATGTTCTCGATATTTGCAACAACGCCTACTGCACTTAATACGATATCTGCTTCCAAGAAAATTTCGCCTGACTGCGTTTTCACTTTTGCTTTAACGCCAGAACCACTGGTGTCAACAGATTCAACAGAAGCATTGGTCATAATATCAATGCCTTGTTTTTTATATTGTTTTTCTAATTCTTTAGAAATGTCTTCATCTTCTACGGGAACAATTCTTGGTAAGAACTCAACGATGGTCACTTTTGTTCCCATTGAGTTATAGAAATAAGCAAATTCTACACCGATCGCACCACTACCAACAACGATCATACTCTTAGGTTGCTCAGGTAAAACCATTGCTTCACGATAAGAAATGATTTTCTTTCCATCAACCGGAAGGTTGGGTAATTGCTTAGCTCTACCACCAGTAGCAATAATGATATTTTTACCTTCTACGATTTGTTTTGATCCGTCTGCAGCAGTTACTTCTACTTGGCCTTTGGCTTTTACTTTACCATAGCCCATCACCACATCGATCTTATTTTTCTTCATCAGAAACTGAACACCTTTGCTCATTTTATTTGCAACCCCACGGCTACGACCGATCACACCTGGAAAATCGTGCTGTACATTATCAGCAGAAAGGCCATATGCCTTTGAATGCTTCAGATATTCATAAACCTGAGCGCTTTTCAACAAATCTTTAGTAGGAATACAGCCCCAGTTTAAACAAACGCCACCAAGACTTTCTTTTTCAATGATCGCTACTTTAAAGCCCAGTTGAGATGCACGGATAGCAGCAGGATATCCACCTGGTCCGCTTCCTAAAACAATTACGTCGTATGCCATAGCTGATTTACTATTTACTGATTGATAATTTTATTTAACTAAAGGGTATTGCTACCGCTTTGTGGGATGCGAAAATACTGTAAAAATGGGCAAACTGAAAATGTGAGTTGATAAATGACTGTTATTATCGTTATTCGAAAAGAACCTTAATGGTTTGATAGAACCATTTGTTTTCCATCGCAGCCCTGCTCTGCTGCATTTGTTCGTTAAAAACCTGCAAGCCAAATAGGCCCGCCATATTTCCGTTTCTAAGAGCAAGTTCTAGATATCCAGCAGAGTTAAACCAAGCTAGCTTTTCAGTGCCTGGCACTTCTGTATAATTATTACTAATGGTTTCGAAAGCATCATTTCTTCGTAGAAAAA
>CAIYAG010000053.1 GCA_903924075.1 uncultured Bacteroidota bacterium
ACCCTTCCGCCTGTTTTCAAAACCTGGGGTACCTGTTCCAACATTTCTTTCAACGCTCCCATCTCATCATTCACTTCCATTCTCAGCGCCTGAAAAACCTGCGCTAAATATTTATTCGGATTCCCTTTCACCACCGCGCTGATCAATGATTTGAATTGTTGTATGGTTTGTGAAGGCAATTGTTTACGCTGATGCACAATATGTTTTGCCAGCGTGATCGAATTGGTTACTTCACCATATTTTTCAAACAACTTGTGTAGCTGTGCTTCTGAATAAGTATGAATAATATCGGCTGCAGATAATTGCTGCCTTCTATCCATTCTCATATCCAGCGGACCATCAAAACGAATCGAGAAACCTCTGTCACCCTCATCGAACTGATAACTACTCACACCCAGATCAGCCAGTATGCCATCCACTTTCGAAACTTTGTGCAAACGCAAAAAGCGTTGAATGTGACGGAAGTTTGCAGGAACAAAAACGATTCGTTCATCCTCAGGTAAATTTTGTTTTGCATCAGCATCCTGATCAAAAGCAAAGAGTTTACCATTGGGTCCCAATCGCTCTAAAATTCCGCGGCTATGTCCGCCCCCACCGAAAGTGCAATCCACATACACACCATCTTTTTTAATATCCAGCGCATCCATGCATTCGAAAAAAAGTACCGGCTTATGATATTCATTCGCCGAAGGGTGTTCAGCCCGCGCATTACTGCCGCTAGCTGAAGGAAGTTGGTTTAATTCCGAATCCTTTTCACTACTCTTTTTCATACTCGGAATTTTAACCGTTTTTCTGATCCTTACCACCCATCACCTCATGCGCCAGATCGCTGAACGCTTCAGGTGATACATTTTCAAATACTTGATTATGCATTGCAGAATCCCATATTTCAAAACGGTCAATGACCGCCACTAAAACAATATCTTTTGTTAGGCCAGCGTACTCGCGAAGAGAACCAGGCAATAACATTCTACCAGCCGCATCCAATTCTATTTCTGTAGCACCACCCAAAAACAAACGGCGGAACTGACGTACCTTAGGATCGAAATCATTTAATTCACCAATCTGGGCAGTAATTGCTTCCCACTTTTTCAACGGATATAATGTGAGACATTTTTCCAAGCCACGGCTAAGCACGTATCGGTTCTCTGCTTCGGGTAACTGTTTTTTCAGTCCACCCGGAAGTAAGAAGCGACCCTTCGCGTCTACCGTTGCTTCATATTCTCCGTGAAATCCGTGCATTAGTGAATAAGTTTTTACAAGTTTCCCACTTGTTGACACAAAATAACACTTTTTCCCACTTTAAAACACGATTTTGAAGCTTTGTATTTATCCACAAGCAAAAAATGGCTCAAAATCAGATCCAGACTAACTATCAGCCGATTTTAAAGAAATCACCTGTGCTTATAGTGTGAATAGCTGTGGATAACCGGTGCATTAGCTAAAAAACGTATTTTTGCCAGATGCATCCCAAAGACCTCCAGATCAAGGATTTTAGTTATGATTTGCCCGATAAACGCATTGCCAAATACCCTTTGGCAGAGCGAGATCAGAGTAAGTTGTTGATTTACAACGGGTCTGCTGCCGAAATTGGATCAGCTAATGAAACTATTTCCCAGACAATTAAACAATCCATCAACCCAAAAATTTCTGAGACAAGTTATCGGAACATCAGCGAGGCAATTCCTGAAGGCAGCCTCTTGGTGTTCAATAATACCAAAGTAGTAGAGGCCCGCATCCTATTCCAAAAGCAAAGTGGTGCCACCATCGAGATTTTTTGCCTCGAACCAGACGATCGATACCCTGATATCACTACCGCCATGCTCCAAAGTGGGAAATTGTGGTGGAAGTGTTTGGTGGGTGGTGCCAAGAAATGGAAAGAACCACTTTTAAGTAAAATCATTTTACAGGGCGATAAAAAGATTGTACTAACTGCAGAGCGCAAAGCGCAAATAGAAGATTATTATTTGATCGAGTTTAATTGGGATGATAGCAGTTTGTCATTTGCAGAGATCTTGCACACGGCCGGAGTAATTCCACTGCCTCCTTATTTAAATCGCAGTGCCGAAAGCAGCGATCTGGATCGATACCAAACCATTTATGCCAAATATGATGGCTCGGTTGCTGCACCCACAGCAGGTTTGCACTTTACGGATACGATCTTTGAAAAATTAGCTGCAAAAAATATTTCGCGCGAATACTTAACGCTACACGTTGGAGCGGGCACATTTAAACCAGTAAAAGCAGAAAAGATTGAAGGGCATGATATGCACGCAGAATTCATAGAAGTGCGAATTGATTTTATACAAAAACTGATCACACAAATTCCGCACCCGATCATTCCAGTTGGCACAACAAGTATGCGCACCATCGAATCATTGTATTGGTTGGGTGTGAAAATAATTTTGAATAAGGAAATAAAATTATCAGACCTCCAAGTATATCAGTGGGACCCATACAATATAGACGCATCAGCCATTTCAGCGAAAGGTGCGCTAATAGCACTTTTACATTGGATGCAAAAAAACGAAACAGCACATTTAATTACAAAAACGCAGATCATCATCGCACCAGGATATGATTTTAAAATTGCGCAAGCACTGATCACCAATTTTCATCAACCACAATCCACCTTACTATTATTAGTCTCCGCACTGATCGGTGATGATTGGAAAAAAGTATATCAATACGCGCTCGAAAATGAATTCAGATTTCTGAGTTATGGGGACGGGTGTTTTCTTTCGAAGTGAGGAGTGAGGAGTGAGGAATGAGGAATGAGGAATTAAGAAGTTTTTTTTTAAATGAAAAAACGTTCATTGCCAACACAATCAAGCCAGTTCAAATTTAAATGGCTTTAATTTTATATTCTTAATTTTTTTCTCGGCCATTCGTAAATCATAAGTAGCCTGCATTCTAATCCATAATTCTGCACTACCACCAAACACTTTTTCGATACGAAGTGCCATTAAGGGACTCACTGCCGCTTTCTCGTTTAATACATTTGACAATGCTGCCCTAGTAACTCCAAGCATCTCAGCTACTGCAGAAATCGATAATTTGTTTGCCACAATTATTTCTTCTCTAAGTAATTCTCCAGGATGAGTTATATGTATGATTGACCTTTTCATTTAAAATTTATTAATGATAATCTAAGTAATCGATATCAGAAACCGAACCATTTTGAAACATAAAAATTATTCTCCAATTAACTTTTACAGTTACACTCCAAAACTGATTATAATCTCCTGTAAGCCTGTGGACTCGCCAATTTCTAAATGGTTCTAAATCTTTTGGCATTTCTGAAACATCATTAAGCGTATCCAAAATCAATCGAATTTTGCTTCTTTGATCAGGTGGAATTTTAGAACTATTACCATTTACCCAAAATAGCCTAAGCCCCTTGTGCTTAAAAGATACTATCATTTCAAATCCATTGTAAAGTTATACAATACAGCAATAATTGCAAATTTTACTTGTTCAATATTCACAATTGCCTGAAATTGAAACTACAATACAATAAATTGAACTGGAATATTTTATACTATAAAGAATTTAGTAAATAGATTATAATGTGGAAAGAAATTAAAATTGTTA
>CAIYAG010000054.1 GCA_903924075.1 uncultured Bacteroidota bacterium
GTATTGATCCAAGTACCAATTGATAAATCAATCGGTTCAGGTGGTTTGATCAATGAAGGAATTATTTCAACACAATTAGGCTTGCCCGGGATCCCAGCTATTTCTGAAGAAACGATCGTTAAAAGAGATATAGACCTTGCCAGATATACAGGTTCTAAATTGCATATTACTGGTGTGTCAACTGCCACTAGTATGGAATTAATCGCAGAAGCAAAAAAAGAAGGGTTAAACATTTCATGTAGTGTAACACCCTATCAATTGCATTTCTGTGATGAGGATCTGGTGAACTATGATACCAATTTGAAATTAAATCCTCCGCTTCGTACTCGAAAGGATATGTTGGCACTTAGGAAAGCTGTTCAGGATGGTTTGGTAGATTGCATCGCTGGTCACCATTTACCACAGAACTGGGATAATAAAGTTTGTGAATTTGAATATGCAAAGTCAGGCATGATTGGTCTACAAACTAGTTTTCCTGCAGTTAACTCAGTATTACCAAATTTGAATGAAACACAAATAGTGGCATTATTTAGTGGCAATGCCCGTAAGATTTTTGCAATTCCTACTACAAACATCCATGTTGGATCTCAAGCTGAGCTAACATTATTTAGTAAATCAGGTTCTACAACCTTGACTAAGGCTAATAATAAAAGCAAATCTGCCAATTCTGCATTTCTAGAAAAGGAATTGAAAGGAAAAGTTTTGGGTATCTTACACAAAGGAATCATAATTACCAACTAAACCAAACTAACAAAAATGGAAACGAAAGTTGTTCAACCCTGGATGAAAGGCTTAATTATAAGTCTAATTACTATTACTTATAGTATTGCTCTTTATTTAACCGGTCAATGGCAGAATAAAGCACTGGGCTATATTTCATATGCCGTAATTATGGGTGGTATTATCTGGTCGTGCATTGATTATGCGAAACAAATGAATGGTGATGTTACTTATGGAAATGTTTTTGCGCATGGTTTTAAAATTACTGCTACCCTGATTGTTATTACAGTTATTTACACAGTATTAGCAGTAAAAGTGATTTTCCCAGAAATGACAGATAAAATCTTAGAAGTAACCGCAAAAGAATTAGAAAAGAATCCGCAATTATCTGATGCAGATCAAAAAAAGGCGCTTGAGTTTACTGGTAAATTCATGATGCCATTTATGATTGGAGCTACCATATTAGGCTATGGTATATTTGGCGCAATTAGTTCTGCAATTGGAGCTGGCGTTGCCAAAAAGAATCCTCAAGCAACACCGTTCGATCAACAATAATATTTTATGGATCTTTCAATTATTATTCCTCTATATAATGAAGATGAGTCTCTGCCAGAATTGTGCAGTTGGATCGAGGCTGTAGTCACTAGAGAACAATTAAGTTACGAAGTGATCATGGTTGATGATGGCAGTACCGACAATAGTTGGAATGTAATTGAATCAATCGCTTCAAAGAATCATCATTTCAAAGGCATACGCTTTAGACGCAACTATGGTAAATCTGCTGCATTGAACGAGGGCTTTAAAGCTGCCCTGGGCGATACAGTGATTACCATGGATGCGGATATGCAGGATTCTCCAGATGAGATCCCTGGCCTGCGTAAAATGATCGTAGAAGAAGGATATGATTTAGTGAGTGGTTGGAAAAAAGTGCGTTATGATAATACACTCACAAAAAATATTCCTTCCAAATTATACAATGCCGTTGCCAGAAAATCTTCTGGAATTCAACTCAATGATTTTAACTGCGGATTGAAAGCTTACAAATCGGATGTGGTAAAATGTATTGAAGTGTATGGCGAAATGCATCGCTATATTCCAATTCTGGCAAAGTGGAGTGGCTTTAGAAAAATTGGTGAAAAGGTAGTTGAACACCGTGCAAGAAAATATGGCGTTACGAAATTCGGTATGAAAAGATTCGTCAATGGCTTTCTTGATTTAGCAACGATCATGTTTCTTGGAAAATTTGGAAAAAAACCGATGCAGCTGTTTGGCCTTTGGGGAAGTTTATTTTTCCTGATCGGATTAGGATCTAGTGTTTATTTGATCATTGCAAAATTTATAGACCCCGAATTTTCATTAACAAATCGCCCTAGTTTTTTTATTGCATTAACCACTATGATCATTGGGGTACAATTATTTCTGGCGGGCTTTGTGGCAGAATTAGTAGCCCGAAATGCTCCTGAAAGAAATAGTTACCTGATCCATAAAAAATTGGGAATCGAGGACTGATAAAGCTTCTATGCAAAAAAAAATTGCACTAATTGGTACGGCATGGCCATTTCGTGGAGGAGGGATTGCTTCTTTTAACGAACGCTTAGCACGTGCATTTATAGCAGAAGGTTTTGATGTGACGATCTATAATTTTTCATTACAATATCCCTCTTTTTTATTCCCTGGAAAAACGCAATATAGTACAGATCCTGCCCCTACTGATTTAAAGATCGAGGTTTGTATCAATTCTGTGAATCCATTGAACTGGCTGATCGTTGGCAATCGAATAAAAAAAACAAATCCAGATCTAGTAATAGTTCGATATTGGTTACCCTTGATGGGGCCTTGTTTGGGAACGATCCTGCGTTTGATCAAAAAGAATCATACTTCAAAAATCATTTGTATAGCTGATAATGTGATCCCGCATGAAAAAAGGCCGGGCGATAAACCCTTTACGCAATATTTTATAAAGCCGATTGATGGCTTCATAACAATGAGCAAAAAAGTATTGTCCGACTTAAGAACTTTCACTCAAACAAAAGCCTTACTAACCGAGCATCCTTTATATGATAATTTTGGGGATGCACTGACAAAGGCTGAGGCAAAAAAGTATTTAAGTATTCCAGAAAATTCAAACATCATTTTATTCTTTGGTTTTATTCGAAAATATAAAGGGCTTGACCTCTTATTACAAGCCATGAAAATTTTAAAAGACCAAAAAGAAAAAGACCCTACTATTCTACTTCCTCGTTTATTAATTGCAGGTGAATTTTATGATGATGTATTGCATTACAAAGATTTAATCCAGGAATTGGGAATTGCTGATCTTTTGGAATTGAGAACAAATTTCATCGCAGATCAGGATGTTAAATATTATCTAAGTGCGACTGACTTTGTGATCCAGCCTTATAAAAATGCCACACAAAGTGGCGTCACACCCCTAGCCTATCATTTTGAAAAACCCATGCTGGTTACCAATGTGGGGGGATTGGCTGATATGGTGCCTGATGGAAAATCTGGTGTTGTGGTTGAGCCAAATGCTGCTGCAATAGCTGAAGGAATTAAAAAACTCTATCAATTAGGCGAAAATTTTTATTTACCACAACTTCGCAAGGAAAAAGAAAAATACAATTGGAAGCATTTAACAGGGGCCATATTAACCCTTGCCGGGCTTTAATATATTCAAACA
Source organism: uncultured Bacteroidota bacterium (assembly GCA_903924075.1). GTDB lineage: Bacteria > Bacteroidota > Bacteroidia > Chitinophagales > Chitinophagaceae > Sediminibacterium. The sequence goes on from CAIYAG010000054.1 coordinate 3,401, forward strand.
ATTTTATAGCATGAAAGCATCAATCCAACATATTGTTTCAGAAAGTATCGAAGTAAAATCTTTGATCTTACAAGACGAATCAATGCTTCAAATAATAGAATCTATTGTAAAACTGCTGACAGAAAGTTTTAAAGCCGGCTTTAAAGTTCAATTCTGTGGAAATGGTGGTAGTGCAGCTGATGCACAACATTTAGCTGCCGAATTTTCAGGTAGGTTTTATAAGAACAGAACCGCACTTCCTTCAGACGCTTTGCATTGCAATAGCTCCTATTTAACAGCTGTAGCGAACGACTATAGCTATGATGAGATCTATGCAAGACTAGTTGATGGTACAATGGTAAGAGGAGATGTATTAGTAGGCCTCACCACTTCTGGCAATTCTGCCAATATTGTAAAAGCGTTTGAAGTTGCAAAGGCTAAAGGAATTGTCACTGTTGGATTTACAGGATCTACCGGCGGAAAATTGAAAGGCCTATCAGACTATTTGATCAATGTTCCTTCAGACATTACGCCTCGTATACAAGAAGCGCATATTCTTGTTGGGCACATTGTATGTGAGCTAGTAGAATCTGCAATATTTTAATAAGTGAAAAGATAAAAGTGAAAAGTGAATAATGGAGGATTATGATCTTAAAATTGAATTATGTTTAGTTTAGAACAAATAGATACATCTTTTACTTTATTTATTGATCGTGATGGGGTTTTGAATCATGAGAAGAATGAAGACTATATTCTGAATTGGGAGGAGTTTGAGTTTTATGAAGGATCTATTAAAGCATTATCAATCTTATATCCACTGTTTAAAAAAGTAATTCTGGTTACCAACCAAAAAGGCGTGGGAAAGGGTTTGATGAGTTTGGATGATCTTCAAAATATTCATTCAAAAATGCTTTCTGCAATTCGTGCAGGTGGTGGCAATATTGATCAAATCTTCTTTTGTACCGACCTGGATAACGATTCTTATAATCGCAAACCCAATCCAGGTATGGCTTTTCAGGCCGCTAATCTTTTCCCGGAAATTGATTTATCAAAAGCGTTGATGGTAGGAAATCGAATTAGCGATATGGGCTTTGGTAGAAATGCCGGTATGCATACGGTATTTCTCAGCACTACCCACCCTGAAACAGATTTTCCACATCCCATGATCGACCTTCGTTATGAAAACCTCTTGGATTTTGCCCTTCAACTTCAGGCTATAATAAAATCCTAAATTATTTGGATCAGCCTACTTGTATTTGTTTTGAAATTGAATGCTTGTAACTTAGTCTTAATGAAAATACTAGTAACCCTGATTTTTTGTTTTTTGTGTTTGTTGCAAATACAGGCACAACAAAAAAATGATCCAAATATTCGGAAGCTTAATAAGATAGAAGAATCCATTAAAGACTATTCTGTTGCCATTCTTAATGCTAATGAAATGCTTGATCGTTTTAGAGCCGATAGTTTGTTTACACGCGGGCTTGTTCAGGCATTGAAAACCCCTAATTCATTCAACTATCCATTCGACTCGCTCATTACCATTTCTAAATTATACGCACCCGATAGCAGCTTTCGCATTTTTACTTGGCAGGTGATGAAAGATTTTAGTGATTACCATCAAAAGGGTGCGATTCAAATGCATACCACTGATGGTTCTTTAAAGTTGATCCCTTTGTTTGACCAATCGGACTATACAGATTTTCCGGTCGACTCAGTTCGTGACGCCAGCAATTGGATCGGAGCTGTTTATTATAATATCGTTTTAAAAACCTGGCGTGGTAAAAATTATTATACCCTTTTAGGATACGACGAGAATAATGCAAAGACCACAAAAAAATGGATGGAAGTGCTCACTTTTGATGCAGCAGGCAAACCCGTTTTTGGTGGCAGGTATTTCGATTATCAGCCAGATAGCATTAAACCACCTCAACCAGCATATCGTTTCTGCTTAGAATTTAAGAAACAAGCTGGGGCCAAGATAAATTATGATCCTGAAATCGATCGCATCATCTTTGCGCATTTAGTGAGTGAA
>CAIYAG010000055.1 GCA_903924075.1 uncultured Bacteroidota bacterium
ACACATCTTTTGTCCAATAATGTTTAGCAGAAGGATTCGCGGAAAAGCCTTCCATACCCTTATTTTGCTTCATTACATCTGGATACAGTTTAAAACTGTCTGATTTGTCTTTCGCTTTGAAATCAATTTCGAAATATCTTTTATGATCAATATCATCCACTGTATCCTTCACATAGGTAACCATATATTTACCCATATCAGTTGCCACCGATTTAAATAGGGTCAGATTTTCTGCTGGATCGCCCTGTGCACCTTTTTCACTTTTCTGTAAAACAGTGATCCCCGTTGTGTTCCAACTTAAGACCGTTTTTTTGGCAGAAGAGATCAAGATCCCTACTAATACCATTCCAAATCCGATATGCGCAACGCTTGCTCCAGCCGATTTCATTTTTCCTTTTAGGGCAGTAACGATGTAGGAAATATTTCCAACAATTGCATAAACTGCCGTGAAAATGGCAATATGAATGGCTACTAAAAATACAGGGCCTTTTTTATCGTAATGGATCCCGCCAAAGAAGCTAATACATAAACTGATCACTAAAGCGATTACAGTTGGAATTAAAATCTTTTTACCAAACTGATCCTTTGGCGTGTCTTTATATCTGAGAAATTGTGTTACGGCGGTAAGTAACCCAACCACCATTGCTACAAAAACCTGGATCTGATTATGTGCAAATTCAGGGTCTTCTGGAGGTGCTATATTTGTTCCAAAGATCTTATTAAATACTGGCGTAGATGTTTTTGCGCTGATTACAATACCTGCAAGGAACAATACCAATGAACCAATAAACATCCAGAATTCTCTACTATACGTTTGCTCTTCCTTCTGAATACTTGGAATGGATTTATAATTTTTGAAAAACAAATACATTGCTGGAACTAGGAATACCATCATGAATCCAATCAACTGAACATAGATCGCTTGCAAATTCTTATCATCCACTGTAAAAGCATGTACAGAAGTATCAGCTAATACCCCACTTCTTGTTAAGAATGTAGAATAGAGGATCAGCGTAAAAGTGATGAAGTAGAAGAAATAAGTAGTACGCAATGAGAAGCCTGTATTCTTATACACTAAGTTCACATGCAATCCTGCAACTAAAGTTAGCCAAGGTACCAAGGAAGCATTCTCTACCGGATCCCATGCCCAATATCCTCCAAATGAAAGACTTTCATAAGCCCAGGCAGCTCCCATCATAATCCCTAATCCTAATACCGCTGCTGAGAAACTTGCCCAAGGAATTACTGGCTTTACCCAGTCATGTCGCTTGTTCATGAGTCCTGCAAAAGCAAACGCGAATGGAACAATGGTGGACGCAAAACCTAAGAATAATACCGGTGGATGTATCACCATCCAATAATTCTGTAATAAAGTATTTAAATCATTGCCTTCCGCTACTCTTGGCAATTGCAAATATTCTGGATTTGAGAAAATGGGTAAATCGGGCATATGATTACGCCATAATATAAAAGGATTATTGCCAATCTTCGCGCCAAAGAAATAGATCCCTAATAACAT
>CAIYAG010000056.1 GCA_903924075.1 uncultured Bacteroidota bacterium
AAATAGATTAGTGTGATGAACAAAAGTTTGCATAACTGTCAAGCCACCTAAAGAATGACCAATAAGCATTTTATATGGTTCAGTAGGGTAATGACTTTCAATATATGGCATCAGTTCTTTTTCAATAAACGAAATAAATTTTTCACCACCACCGGAAGTTTTTGAAAAAGCACTATCATTAATAATTGGGTCAAAGTCTACATGTGTTGGCGTTAAATCTCTTGTCCTGTCTGTATTTGGAATACCAACCACAATCATTTCCGGGCAAATCAAATTGCCATTAACTGTGCTTAATTGTTGAATCATACCCACTACTGATGAAAAATGGGCATCCCCGTCTAGTAAGTATACAACGGGATACCGTTGCCTCGCATAAATATCATCTGCACCATCGCCAGGAACATAGACCCAAATTTTTCGTTTTTCATTCAATATTGTTGATTGAATACTGTCGATTTTTCCAATACTAATTTTATTGTCGGCCTGGGCTTTGCAATGGAAAATTATAGTGATGAATGAAATAGAAAATATTTCATGATGTCAAGTTTTTATTGAAGGGGTATATTAATCTACAATATAAACAAGTCAAATTACAAATATTAGCGATTTATTTAATTTAATTAATTATTAATTGCGATACACATACTTGGATAGATGGCTTGATAAAATGCATCCGAGTTGTATTAGAATGATTCGTCTTCTTATTTAAAAATCAGCGTAGCAAACTCAGAAAGATATACGCGCCAGTTCGACCAAGTATGCCCACCTGCGCTTTCGCGATAGGTATATTTGAATCCTTGTGCATCCAAATCCTTGCGCATTTTAACAACGCTCTCATACAAGAAATCATCTTTACCAACGGAGATCCAGTATAGGGCAGGTTTTGCTTTTTTCAGATCCAGAATTTGTTGTTGTTTTTTAGAAGTGTCTACAATGATGCCGAATCTGCTAAGGTCTGCAAATCCCATACTCATCACACCGATGTATTGAAAGAGATTAGGGTTTTCAAAGCTTAGATTCTGGGTTTGTAAACCACCCATACTTAATCCGGTTACTGCACGGCTTTCTTTATTTTTCTTTACTCTGAAATTGGCTTCGATATAGGGGATCACATCTTTCACCAGACTTTTTTCGAACAACATGCTCGCCATGCCTTGAGGAGTTTGCAGATCTGATTTGATAGGTGGCGAAACTGTTAAAGCAGCAGCCTGTCCGGGATTGCCATTAGTCATCACAACGATCATGGGTTTTGCTTTTCCGCTATTGATGAGGTTATCTAAAATATTATTTGCCACACCAAGTGTAGGCCAAGCTTCTTCATCGCCACCGCCGCCGTGTAATAAATAAAGTACAGGATAATTGTCTTTGGAAGCGTTATAACCCGGAGGTGTATACACAAACATTCTTCTGGTTAATTGCAATGTTGGTGATTGATACCAAATCGCTTGCACCGTTCCCTTCGGCCCTTCTTTAGCCCAATACAAATCTGATGCAGCACCAGGGATATAGAGCATATTTTCAGTTCTGAAAGTTCCATCCCTAGCCACTTTTAAATTAGCAGGATCGAGGGTTGTTACACTATCCACGATAAAATTATAGCCATACAATTCAGGCGCCAGTGCCGGAACTTTTACAGACCAAACACCTTTCTCTCCCTTTACCAGATCAACCAATTGGCGCTGCCCCTGTGCGTTGCTAGGCATCCAGTTGCCAGATAGTTTAACTGAATTAGCTCCCGGTGCTTTAATGCGAAAGGTCACTTCGTTATTGGCGCTGATTTCTGGGGAAATGATGCGTTCCATTTGTCCCACTTCTTGGGCGAAGAGATGGGTGGAAACAAACGCAAAGATGATGAGGAGTTTTTTCTTGGTTTGCATATGTCGAGTTTGTAGCATTAAGTTAATGCAAAAAAGTGGAAGCAGTTTTTATAGCTGAAGTAATGCTAACTTTTAGAATTATCAATTTCCAACTCTTGAATAGTTTTCTTGGCTTTTGCCAAACGAATGGCTTTATTTTTTGCAACCAATATATTGGTTGTCCAATGTTCTAAACGGTGGTGCAAAGGAATAATTAATGAAGCAATAGACACTAAACCCAATAGCATGAGAACAGGAGAATGATGGGTGATACTTTCTAAAAAAGGATGAATGAGTAAATTGATAAATTCAAACACTACCAATAAAACTAAAACGCTTAAGAATTCTACAACTTTATGACTTACCAAAATGCTTCTGCTTAGTAAAAGGAAAAAAATAATTGAGCTTAAAATAGCAATGGCAGTAATTGCTAGTTGAATATTGTGATTGCGTGATTCTTTCGTTTCCAGATCAACTTGTTCTAAATCTTTTTGACGAAGTTCTTCATTTATTTTTGCTTGCTTAAGTTCTTCGATTTTTTTAAGACTATTTAAGCTGTCATTGCCTAGTTTATTAATCAACAAATATTTAATCACACTATCCTTATTTCCTTTATCCAAATAATATTCATAAATATACTTAGCGGCATTAACC
>CAIYAG010000057.1 GCA_903924075.1 uncultured Bacteroidota bacterium
GACTTAGTAAAAGGTAATTTTGCGATCAGAATTACTTCCTGAGTATTGTTATTATTGGCAAAATAATTGAAGAAAATTTGTGGATGGTATTCCAAACCATAATTGCCCATTTGTTTATTCTGAACACCTAACTCTAAGCCAACTAAATTAAACCTCTGCAAAAGATCATCTTTCGTTAAAGAAGGATTTAGTGGTTGCATTCCATACAAATATTGGGTATTAGTTTGGTAGAATGCCTTGGCGGTCCATTCGTTTTGTGAAGGCGTATTAAAAATAGAAAGGACGTCCACTCCTGTTTTGGAAAATTGCTGATAATCTAAATTTCCTTTTGAGGAAACATGACTTGCATGAATAGCAATGCTCGAATTTTTCCCATCCCCAAATGAGAATCCCGCTTCTGCATAAGGCGTGCTATAATTCCCAAAACCGAGCTTGATGAAATGTTCATTTTGCCAAGTTTCAATAGAATCTATGCCGAGTGCAATTGGTTTGATCGGAACTGGTTGGTACGAGAAAAATAGGTTCTGGGATGGTATTTTATAGCTTACTGTTAGTTTGTTAGTATCAATAATGGCAGATGCTGCAGTAAAATTAATCTTAGCAGCAGTTTTTAGTGAAGGTTTAAAAACAGAAGTTATGATCACTTCTTTGGGATTACTGGTATCACTTAAAGATGCGCGCTCCAATTTTGCAGTTGGAACAACACTTTCAGCAGCCACTGTTTGTTGCTTTTTAGATTTTGATTTGCTTGAACTGGTTGTAGACTTTTTACTGGTTGAGGTAGATTTCTTTTTTGACTTCTTTTTAGTCTGACTAGTCTCAGAGCTTTTTTTCTTCTTTTGAAATTTTGCTTCGGTCACTCCAAAACAAGTAACCACCAACAACAGAAGAATGCATATTTTTTTAAAAGAATACATAGTTGATGATTTACTGTTGTTCAATTTTATTTGTCTTATTTTTCTCCATTAAAACGGCGTCTAATTTGGTCTGTGCTTCCTTTTTAATCTCTGGGATCGTAGCGTTATCTACTATACTTTTAAATGTTGCTTCAGCATTGAATAGATCTTTTTGCTCAAAATAAATATCGCCTAACAAAACATAACTCTTTGCAACCCACAATTCATAAGAGCCCCATTTCTTAATTACATCAAATGCTGTTTTTTCTGCGGTAGCTAATTGGTGTTGTTGAAATTGGATCTCAGCTAATCGAAATAAAGATTCTGCTGCGTATTCAGACCTTCCTGCAGCAATGACTTGTTTATAATTTACTATGGCTTGATCCAGATTATTTGACAATTGATAATTCTTTGCCAACACCATATTTGCCATCATTAGATCATCGTTGGCAATTCCTTTCTCTTTCAGCAAATCCTTAGCATTGGGTGAAGCTTCGGCCCACTGTTGCGATTTAAATTGACACCTTAAAAGTCCACGCATTGATTCTAATCTATTCTCCTGTTGCGTTGCAATAGTTTTCAGTTTTGTGTAATAATGAGCGGCATTGATATAATCCTTCAAATCAAAAAAGTAAATTCTAGCTACCTGCAGGCTGCTTCTTTCTGCATATTTATTAGGCGATTTATCAGCGACCACTTTATAATATGTAACAGCTTTCATGTTTTCTTTTTGTTGCAATAAAATTTCGGCTGTAAAATAATTGGCATCTATTACATATCTACCATCAGGGAAATTAGCAATGTATTGAATAAACCCTCGTTCTGCTGCAGGATAGTCTTTTGCTTCAAAACGGAGTATGGCAGATTTATAACTCAGAGAATCGGCTTCATTCATTGAAACATCTATTCCGTTCTGTTTCATAAAACTGATATAATCTCCAGGCTGCTGACGCGCTATAAACAAGTTTCTAATATACTCAATGGCTTCAGAACTTTCCTGACTATTCGGATAGGTACTAACTAACTTCTTGAAATAATTAAGTGATTCCTGATTCTTCTCCATATTAAAATTAGCCACACCTAATTTTAAATACACTTGAGGAAGATAAGATTCGGAATTTTTTTGGTCTATGATTTTTTCTAGAGGGCTAATAGCTGCAGCATAGTTTTCATTTGCTAAATAGGTATTAGCCAATTCTAATTGTGCGTCTGCCACCAAATTCGAGTTACTGGATTTAGCAGTTACATCTTGGAGTAAACTGATCTTTTCAGCGGGCTTATTCATGGCACCAGCAATGATTGCTTTTTGAAAAAGTGCATAATCAGTTGCAGGAAGCTGCATATTAATAACCTGATCGTATTTTTTCAAGGCTTGCTTGAAATCCTTCCGCATAAAATCGCAATCAGCCGAACGAACAAAAGCATCCTGTTCTAAAGCTGAGCTGTTTACATTTATAAAGCTTGCAACCTGATCAAAATGGTCTTTTGCGGATGGATAATTTTCTTTTTTCAAATAGGCATAGGCCAAACTATAATGCGCATTTATTACTGAAGCCTGACCACTTGTTTTAGGCGCATTCAAATAATTAACGAAATACACTATTGCATTATCTAACTTACCTGTTCGATAGGCCAGCTCTCCTCTCCAAAAACTACACAATGCAATTTGCTGGTTATTATTGGGCGACGACATTAAAATAGAAAGTAGTGAATCGGCTGCAACAAACTGATGATCATTGATCAATTCAACAGATCTTCCATACAAAATTCCTGGATAGATCTTCTGAATTTCAGCACTCTTTACTGGAAGCTTATTGAACAATACCAATGCCTCTTCGTAATTACTGGTATTGGCCAAGGTATTGATCAGGATCTCTTTTGCTTCAGGAATATAAATTGATTTGGGATAATTCGTAATGAATGACTGTAGCCCCTTTGAAGCCACATCATAATAATTCAACTCATAAGACAACTTTGCAAAATTAAAGCCAGCTACTTCTTTCTGAAATGCATTGCTGGTATTGGATGCACAGAATTGAAAAGCATTACGAGCATTTACTTTATCATTGATCTTTAAATAGGCGTTTGCCAACAGATACATGCTATTTTGTGCTAAGGAATCTTCTCCACCTCCCAATTGTTTTAATCCATCAATAGCAGGTTTCCAATTAGAAGCTTCATAATAACAGTAGGATAATTCATACAAATCCTCTCTCCTAACCTTGTCTGTTCCTGCCACATATTTCTCTAGAAATGGCTGTGCTTTTTCAAAATTTCTTTGTTCAAATAAAATATGCCCTACAAGCTGGCGCATTTGAAGATCATAGTATTGTTTTCCATTTTGAAGTGCTTTCAATCCTATTTCAAGTGCTAGTTCCTTTTGACCATTGAAATAATAGATCTCTGATAAATAAAAAGGAATGACCATTTCATAATCAGGATTCTTTTCAGCTATTTTAAATGCAGCAAGTGCTTCTTTATAATTCTTTTCAAAGAAACAAATAAAGCCATAGTAATAATTGGCTTCGATATAGTTGGGATCCTTTGTTAATTGTCTAACAACATTGAACAATGGCTTTGCTTTATCGAATTGCTTCATTACAAAAAAAGAATACGCTTCATGAAATTTAAGGGATGCGATTTCCGCATTGCTTAAATTATCAATACTGGTCTGTGTATAGATATTTTGTGCTTTGATATAATCCTTCCGTTGAAAATAATATTCCCCTAAATAGAAACTCATTCTCTGTACTAATGGACGATGCGTATCTAGATTAATAAATCTGTCTGCTAATAATTCGGTAGTGCTATCCTGTAATCTTAAACCGCAAACAATATAATAAAAGTGCGATTCTGAGTAAAGTTGGTCAGGTATATTGCTGTGCTCAGTGGTATTTGAATACAAATGTTTGAAAACGGGATACGCCAGGCTAAATTTTTCCTGTTGAAACCAATCCTTCGCTCTTTTAAATTCTGCATCAGGATCGTTGTAAATGGCAGTTGATTGCGCTTTGAGTTGCATCCATCCTGTCAGCACTAGTATTACAGGTATTAATAATTTAAGCTGTTTCATAGACTAACAAATACTTTCGGACAAAGGTTTCTGTTTCTTTCTTAATAAAAAGTAAAAACTATTTAAAGGTATGCTAGCTAGAACTGGAACAAACATCGTTCCATCTTTTGTGGAAAAAGAGATAGAGTGCGTAAGTTTGTCAACAAATTTGCAAATCTATGTATGAGCATACTACCACATTGCGTGTCAGATACGCAGAAACAGACCAAATGGACATTGTTTATTATGGCAATTATGCGCAATATTTTGAAGTAGGAAGAGCAGAGAGTATCCGCGGACTAGGCTTTAGCTATAAGGATATGGAAGAAATGGGAGTTAGAATGCC
>CAIYAG010000058.1 GCA_903924075.1 uncultured Bacteroidota bacterium
CAGAACAATCAATTTCGATAATACTCACATAGATAACCTTGAAGTGGTTCTTTACCATTCAGATAACCCGTATACACCTTTCTCTAAATGGTCATTTAAACCAAACGAAAAGGGATTCCTTTCACAGAATGAAAAAATCAATATTTCGGAAGATTGGGGTATTAAAATCAAATACAATGGAACGGAATCCGATATTTTTTTTATAGGAGATGTTTGTTATTTATATAATGGCGCTTTTTATACAGATGCAATTAAGTTGCGATTTCCAGACTCCTGGAGCAAAGAAGATTTACAGTCACTCTCAAATATTTATAATGAAATTGCTACCTATCGCTCAACTCATAAAATCAATTCGCTGAGTGTTGAGTTTACCAATAACCTGACTGAAGATGTTAGTCTAGGTTTTTTCAATCGGGATAATCCTGGATTTGCCGATAAAAGCTGGGTAATAAAAAGTGGAGAAAAGAAAAATTTATGCTGTTTTACAAATGATTGGGGTGTTCGAGCTGATATTTTAAGAGGAAAACAAAAAAGCACTCATTCAAAAATGTTTGTTGTAGGAAATATTGCCACCGTAAACAGCGCTTATATATTTAGTTCTGCTGATTTGTTTCCATCTACACAGAGTGTTCCTAAAAATTAGAAAATTGTTATCCGTTTTATTTTGAAATAATACTCCACCATCAATGGACAAAAAAATTCAAACCCTCCACCCAGACAAAAGCAAAACAAACAAAAATATATCCCTTGATAAATACAATACCATCAAGGAAGCACTACTCCATATTTTACGATCAAATGAACTAACCCATACCGATCTCATGGAGTGCTTATACCAGCAGGTTAAAGATACATTCATTGGTGGAGTGCAATGGTATGGAGAAACAGTTAAATTAGATCTTGAAGCAAGAAAAATAATTGAAAGAATTGGTACAAAACCTGAAAAGTACAGAGTGAAAGTAGGGAAGAAGTAGCTTCAATTTATATTTGAAAATCAAAAGACTACCTTTTGCCTCAGACCAATAAAATTTCAATGAAAAAATACTTAAGTATCATTCTCCTGTCTACCGTTATCAACTGCACTTTTGCACAGACCGAAAAAATCGCCAATAAGTCGGTGGCTGAAGCGTTTGAGAAAAACTATAACACCGAGAATTACGACGCCATTTTTTCAAGCTTCGCAACTGTTATGCAAAACGCTTTGCCGCATGATAAAACCATAGAGCTTTTAACCGGACTAAAATCACAGGCAGGAAAAATCACAAAAAGAGAATTCGTCAAGTATGAACAGTCTTATGCTTCCTACAAGACCAATTTTGAGCGGGCTTTATTTACACTCAATATCTCTGTCGATAATGACTCGAAAATCAATGGACTATTTATAAAACCTTTCGTAGAAAGTAATCTCCCGAAGATCACTCGTAACAAAACGAAATTGATCCTTCCATTTAAGGATGAGTGGACTGTGGTATGGGGTGGCGATACAAAAGAATTAAATTATCATGTAGAAAGTGTTGCACAAAAAAATGCTTTTGATATAGTCATTAAAAACGATAAAGGCATCTCCTTTAAAACGGATGGGAAACTTAATGAAGACTACTACGCTTTTGGAAAAGACTTAATGGCTCCCTGTGATGGAGAAGTTGTTTTAGTGGTTGATGGTGTGAAAGACAATCAGCCTGGAACACTTAATCCTGTGTATGTTCCAGGTAATACCGTGATCATTAAAACACAAAACAATGAGTATTTGTTTTTTGCCCATTTCAAACAACATTCCATTGTGGTTAAACAAGGTCAACTAGTGAAACAGGGCCAACTCCTCGGATTGTGCGGAAATTCAGGAAATTCATCTGAGCCCCATTTACATTTTCACATTCAAAATGTGGAGGACATGAATGTTGCTACTGGCGTAAAATGCTATTTTGATAAAATACAGGTGAATGGTCAAACCAAAACCGATTATTCGCCAATTCAAAAGGAGAAGATCAAGCAATAAAAAGTAATTTAGAAAGATCAATATAATATGACAGTTACACCCGAACAAGATGCAAGGATTAGGAAAATGACTTTTGCTGCTACCTATCCTTGGTATGTTAAAAAAGTGGAAGCGAAGGGCAGGACCATCGAAGAGTTACATCAAGTAATTGAGTGGCTCACTGGTTTTGATGCCAAAAAATTGCAGGAACTTATTGATGAGAAAGCAACCTTTGAAACATTTTTTAAAAAAGCAAAACTGAACCCAAATGCTAGTCTCATAAAAGGTGTAATTTGTGGCTATCGGGTAGAAGAAATTGAATTTCCTTTGACACAACAAGTAAGGTATTTAGATAAGATAATCGACGAATTGGCAAAAGGCAAAACGATGGACAAAATTTTGAGAAAATAGTAAACTTTAATTCACATGGAAAACAAACCACTCTCTAAAGAAATTATATTAGGACTATCATTATTAATAGGTCTTTCTGTATTAGGTCTCTTCATCAATAAAGGCCTGAAAACCTTTAGCGATAAGGATCGTGTGGTAACAGTAAAGGGACTAGCAGAAATGAATATGACTGCCACCGCTGCCACCATCTCATTGAGCTTTTCCTTTTCAGGAGACAACCTGCAAGGCATACTCAAACAAACCGAAACCAAGAAAAATGCCATCCTCGATTACTTAAAAAGCAAGGGTTATGATAAAGCAGCGATTCAGGTCAATAATATCGGAATCACTGATCATCAGAAATACTACGAACCAGCATGGCAAGGCAACCAACAGGTGGAGCGTAAAATAGATAGATATATTACTGCTCAAAGTATCACCCTGCTATCGAAAGACGTAAAAACCACCGAAGACGTTTCCGCACAAATTGCATTAGACCTTGTGAGTAAAGATTTGACTGCAACAATGGCCACGAACTATAGCTTTCCGGATTTAAATTCTATTAAACCAAAATTAATTGCCGAAAGCACCAAGAACGCACGCATCTCTGGTGAGCAGTTTGCTAATGATTCACAAGCCTCACTTGGAAAAATCAAAACCGCTTCACAAGGACAAATTACGATTGCTGGAAAGTATAATTACAATGAAGAAGGATCCGTGGAAACTGAAAAGCCCACACAGCCTTATATTCAAAAAGCAAGAGTGGTTAGTACCATTGTTTTCTTCTTAGAATAGTCTATTCATAATTCTCCATCGTAAGACTTAAAAATCAACTTTAAGACGATTAAGTTTAATTGATTAATTTCATTTTGAGCTAATATTGTAGCAATTATTGACCTCAAATTATCCTATGCAGCATTTGGCAGACTGGTATTTTGCCTTGGTATTTTTTGTGACACTGCTCGGCTTCGTTGTTGCTGCAATACTGTATTTCATCAATAAGACCGACACATTCTCCTCCCGTTTATTGGCGGGATTTTTGGTTTGCATTTGCATTTTATTATTGAATAACGGGTTGATGGCTACCCGATTTTTTTTGAACTTCCCGCATTTTTGGAGAGTAGCTGTCTTTGCTTCTTTTTGCTTTCAGGCTTTTGGGTATCTATATGTAACATCAGTATTAGAACAGGCTTATCGGTTCAAAAAGACCGACTATTTATTCTTCCTTCCAGCGCTCTTGTATACCCTTACCTGGATTCCTTTTTATATATTACCAGCTTCCGAAAAACTGGTGCTGATCCATCAAATCATTACAAATAATGCCCTAATCGCAAAAGAACCAGAAGGAATCCTTCCAGAAGGATTAGGAATTCTTTCCCGAACCTTTTTTGGAATGGGGTTAAGTGTGGCTCTATATGCCAAGTTGTTCCGTTGGAAAAGGAAACTAGTTTTTGCCCCCAAAAGCTATGTTCAAAATATAGATACCTACCACTGGTTATTCTATTTCACAACCATGACTACGATGCTCTATTTGATCGCTTTCATTTTGATAGTCTTTCAATTAACTGTCTACTTTAGTATCTGGCATACAGTCATTTTTGCGATCATCTTCACGATCTTATTCATTGTTGGTTATTTACTTAGAAAGCCTAGTATTCTTTATGGAATGACGGGCTGGTTGCAACAACCAGAATTGTTACAAGAAGCGGTTCAAGATGCAATTTTAGTACCACCTTCTTTGGAACCATCCATCGAATCGCCTCGAAACAGCTTAACACTTGAACAAGGGTTGTTATATAAATTAGCCCTTGAATCCCATTTGAGAGACAAGCAGCCCTTTTTAAAAGGAGGGTATTCGATGAGTAATTTGTCGACCGAATTGGGAATTCCATCACACCAATTATCTGCTTTCATCAACCAAGAATATGGTAAGAATTTTAATGAGCTGATCAATCATTATCGTGTTGAATA
>CAIYAG010000059.1 GCA_903924075.1 uncultured Bacteroidota bacterium
AATAAATTTATCCGACATGGCAGAAATGGATACCTCCGGTGGAGGTGGTCATAAGAAAGGACCTGGGGTCAAGAAAAGTAAGAAGCTGTCAACCCGTGTGGATCTAACACCAATGGTGGATCTGGGTTTTCTGTTGATTACATTCTTCATCTTCACCACCACTATGAGTCAGCCTACGGCTATGAAGCTATTCTTACCAAAGGATGCTGATAAGCCTGAGGACCAGAACAAGGCCAAGGAATCGGGTGTTATAACCATCTTATTAGGAAAAGACGACAACGTTTTTTACTATGAAGGACAGTTGGACAATAGCGCATCAAACTTTAAATCATCAACTTTTAAAGAAATCCGCAATGTATTATTAGATAAGAAAGCGCGTACTCCAGAAAAGGATTTAGTAGTAGTACTAAAACCATCTGAAGAGTGTACTTATCGTAATGTGGTGGATATATTAGATGAGATGTCAATTAATGTGTTGAAGCGTTATGCACTAGTAGATATTTCTACAGTGGAAACACAATTGGTTAAAGCATCTGAAGCAGCTAATGCTGCGGCTCCTGCAAAATAATAAAGTGGAATTTTCCGAAAGGAAACTCACAAATTAAAGACACTGAAAACATGGACGTAAACAAAATTTTATCTGCCGATATCCTCGATATTATTTTCGAGGGCAGAAATAAATCATATGGGGCTTACGATCTGCGTAAAACTTATCATCAGCGTATCACTTACGCTTTGATAGGAACGCTTATCATCTGTGGCCTATTGGTGATCAGTTCAGTGGTTGCAAATTCTGCAAAGAAGAAAGCAGTGGAAGTGATTGCTCAGGATGTAAATCTTGAGAACATGAAGCAGGATGAGAAAAAACCTGAACCACCACCACCACCACCACCACCAAAACAAGAACCACCAAAAGTGGAGATCACTAAATTCACCCCTCCAAAAATTGTGAAGGATGAAGAAGTGAAAGATAAGGATGAGATCAAAGAAGTAGAAAAACTGGAAGATACCAAAATTGGTACTGTTAACCAGGAAGGAACAAAGGACGAAGGTATCGTTGCTCCTCCTGTTGAAACTGGTACTGGTAAGGTAGAAGCGCCAAAGCAGGATGAAGACTATGATAAAGTATTTACCGTAGTACAAATCCCAGCTGAGTTCCCAGGTGGTTTGCCCGCATGGACAAAATACTTGGAGCGTAACCTGAACAGGGATTTACCTGTTAACAATGGTGCACCTCCCGGAAAATATACTGTAGTGGTTTCTTTCATCGTTGACAAGAATGGTGGTATCTCTGAAGTACAAGCTGAGAACGATCCTGGCTACGGTACCAAAGAAGAAGCTGTTCGTGTAATCAAAAAAGGACCATCATGGAAGCCTGCAGTTCAAAACGGTAGAAACGTAATCTATCGCCACAAACAAAGCATCACCTTCCAAGTTTCTGAAGAATAATTTTATCTTCTTAATACAAAAAAGCCCGGTACGATTTTTCGTATCGGGCTTTTTTAATTTCTCACTTCTCTCTTCTCACTCCTCACTTTTATGGAATTTATTAATTTTTGCATCATAGCTTAATTGCCCTGAAACCCTTTATTTACAATAGTTTTAAGGACTTATAGGTTTTCTTCTATCCAAAACAAAAAGTTTTCTTAAAGGCGTAAAATCAGTCAAAAATTCTATGGAAAATGCTGCATCCTTCCATCACATTGGAAACAACCAATATGGAAAAGATGCAAATTCTAACAGCCAATCTGCTTGAAATTATTTTTGATGGCAGAAACAAAAATTATGGTGCCTACGATTTACGCAAAACCTATCCTAAGCGAATGGAATATGCTTTAGCAGGCACTGGATTAATTTGTTTATTATTTATCGTTGGAAATTTACTGGCAAGCAAAAGTAAAATACAGGATAGACTAATCGTAAGTACCGAAGTTTCATTAAGCGATTTTAAAGAAAAGGAAAAGAAACAGGAAATCATTGAGCCTCCAAAAGTAGAACAGAAAAAAATCGCCACAGAGCAGTATAACGCGCCAATCATTACGCCTGATAAGGACGTTAAGCCAGAAGAAGAGCTGAAAGAAATAGATGCACTAGAATCCGTTAAAATAGGCAACCAGCATATCGATGGTGAAAAAGATAATGGAATTTCAGAAGCACCAATTGAAGCACCTGTTGGCAATTCCAAATTAATCACAGATGAACCCGATTACGACCATGAATTTAAAACGGTTCAAATTCAAGCCCACTTTCCTGGAGATATTGGAGCATGGACAAAATTTTTGCAAAAGAATTTAAATAGTGATCTGCCTGTACAAAATGGAGCACCTGCTGGTGTTTATACGGTGGTAGTTTCTTTTGTTGTAGATAAAACAGGAATGATCAGTGATGTGCAAGCGGAGAATGATCCCGGATACGGCACTAAAGAAGAGGCAATGCGTGCCATCAGAAAAGGACCAAATTGGATTCCTGCAGAACAAAATGGAAGGAAAGTAATTTATAGACAAAAGCAGTCTATTTCGTTTAGGGTATCAGAAGAATAGATAAAAGTGAAAAGATAAAAGTGAAAAATGGAGGATCAATCGTTTAGCTGAGATCTA
>CAIYAG010000060.1 GCA_903924075.1 uncultured Bacteroidota bacterium
AAAGTAAACCAATTTAAAACACGAAAAGCAACTAAGGCTTCTTAACTTTCAGCTTTCTATTTTTCAAACCAAAAATTACCTATGCCAGTTATAGAAGTTGCAACCATTCAGCCAAAAACAATTGTGGCAGGTTATGATGCTAGATTCATTCATACAGAAAGTATGGCTTTTTCATTTCTTGAAGTAAAGGCGGGGGCATCTTTGCCTGCACATGCACATTTTCATGAACAGGTAAGTCATGTATTGGAGGGAACTTTTCAATTAACTATTGATGGTGAAGTGGTAGTATTTGGCCCGGGTACTGTTGTTGTTATTCCCTCAAATGCAGTTCATTCTGGGATCGCAATTACAGATTGTAAAATAATGGATGTCTTTAATCCCATCAGAGAAGACTATCGTAATTTATAATACTATATTTCATAAAATAAATCCATGAACTTAGATTTAAGTAATCGTACAGCACTTGTTTGTGGTGCTTCGCAAGGACTAGGAGCTGCAGTTGCAAAGGAATTAGCATTGTTAGGGGCAAATGTCATCGTATTGGCAAGGACCGAATCCAACTTGCAAAAAGTAATCACAACACTTGATATTTCTAAGGGCCAGTTACACCAATATATTATTGCAGATACGTCAAAGCCGATCGAATTGGTTGAAAAAATAAAATCCTTTTTGGCTACAGGAAATCATATTGATATCCTTGTAAATAATACAGGTGGCCCGGCGGCTGGTCCCATTTTAGAAACGCCCGCTAAAGAAATGGAAACTGCTTTTCAATCACACTTAATTGTAAGTCATTTATTAGCCCAAACCATTGTGCCCTATATGAAGCAAACTGGTTTTGGAAGAATTGTCAATATTGTTTCAACTTCTATCAAGCAACCGATTAACGGATTAGGAATTTCAAATACCGTTCGTGCGGCAGTTGCAAATTGGGCTAAAACTTTAGCCAATGAAATTGGGGTGGATGGCATCACAGTAAACAATGTGTTGCCGGGATATACCAATACAGACCGACTTGATTATCTTTTTACTAAACAGGCCGATGGGGCAGATGTTTCTAAAGAGGAGATTTTGCAAAGAACATTGGCCATGATCCCCGCAGGTAGATTGGGTGAGCCAGAAGAATTCGGTGCAGCGGTAGCGTTTCTTTGTTCTCCGGCTGCGGCTTATATCAATGGAATTAATCTTCCTGTTGATGGGGGGAGGCTGAGTGGGCTTTAAAAGTGAGGAGTGAGGAGTGAGAAGTGAGAAGTGGATTATGACAAGTAAGATATTTATTATATATTGTTATATAAACCCCACTTATGAGAAAAACCATTTTTTTGATTGCGTTAAGCTGTATCAGCTTATTGAGCTATTCCCAGAATTTTAATTTGGATAGTTCTTTGCATGTTATAAAGCTTCAAAAAGATAGTACACTAAATGCTTCAAAACTGAAAAGAGACAGTGCATATCGTTCGGATCTGCATAAAGATTCTGTGAAAACAAATAAAGAGTTTGCAGATATTATTAAATGGGAAAAATTAAAAGCTGTTGAAATTTTCCCTTTGATCAATGCAGGTGAAAATTCAGGAGTTGTTCCTGTAAAAAATCAAGAGGAAATACCTGATCCCAAAATTCAGTATAAATTGTTGTTTGAATTAACTGCAAATAATCCAGATTCAACAATCCAAGAATTGAATTATGGATTAGTGGAGGTAGCCAGGATCATGAATTTGCATGCAGCATCAGGTATACCCACCAAAAATATCATTCCAGTAATTGTAGCTCATGCGGGAGCATTACATGCATTAAAAAATAATGAGTACTTCAATAAAAAATATAAGATAGATAACCCCAATATTAAATTGATCGGAGAGCTAGAAAAATTGGGTGCGAAATTTATTGCATGCGGCCAAGCAATGAGTTTCTTAGAGATTCAAAAAGAAGCTTTCTTGCCTATCGTAAAAGTATCCTTAACTGCTAAAACAGTTATCACAGGATATCAATTAAAGGGTTTTGTATTGATGGGTGTTGATAAATAATGCTGTCTTTAAAAATGTTCAGGGTATCTAACAAAATCAGTATTGTCTTCGTCAGATAATATTTTTTTAAAGCGATTACTGTTTAATACTTGGGTAAAATCATACATTTTTCCTTCGATAACAATTGTTCTATTGACCAATCTTATTCCGTGGCTATAATCAACATACCAGTTCACATGGCCGGTATATAAAGGTTGTATGGGATTTCCATCTAACTTATGCCAACCGTAGATTGCAACCTTATTAGTTTTTATTCCACTAGTTATTTTTGAACTTATAACTACATCTTTTTTAATTCCCGCAATCAATCCAGTTCTTCCATTTCTTTCCTGCTCTATCAATTGATGATGTTGATAAAATGTTCTGAAGCTATCTCTGTTTTCTGTTAAAGGAAATGGTGCTATTTTAATTGTTGCATTTTCATAAATATCATTTACGATTTTGCGGGTTGGTAAAAAACAATGGTACCTATCAGCAATTTGTTGAGCAAGAATAGGGGTCATGGGAATTCTCATGAAATCCTTATTTGTTCCAATACTCAAATAATCGGCAGTTACGAAATAAGTAACATTCAAATATTTGTTAATGGTACTGTCGTAAAATTTAAATTTTATTGGTACATATTCTCTTATGAAGTTTGGAATATTTCCTTCGTTAATTAATTT
>CAIYAG010000061.1 GCA_903924075.1 uncultured Bacteroidota bacterium
ATGGTTAGCAGTGAAGGCGCTTGTGCGGCCTATTATCATTATAGTTCTGATACGATACATGCCTAAATGATTACTGAACAAAAAATTAATCAAATTGACAAATCAAAATAGTTTTCAGTTATCCTGCCCGATGCCCAAATTCGACTTTGATGTAATTACACTTGGTCATGGCAGTGGCGGATTATTAACCCATCGGTTATTACAAAGCGGTGTATTTGATATTTTAAAAAACGATCTTCTTGATCAGCAACATGATGGTGCAAGTTTTTCTTTAGAAGGCAAAACAGCATTCAGCACAGATAGCTATGTAATCTCTCCTATTTTTTTCCCAGGAGGAAATATTGGAGAATTAGCGATCTATGGAACTGTGAACGATCTTGCCATGTGTGGTGCAGAAGCCAAATATTTATCGCTTGCTTTTATCATTGAAGAAGGCATGACAATGGAGTCGTTCTGGATCGTGCTCAACGGCATTAAAAAAGCCATCGATAAAGCAGGAGTAAAGATCGTTACAGGCGACACGAAAGTGGTTGAAAGAGGTAAAGGAGATCAAATCTTTATTAATACTTCAGGCATTGGTATTATTCATCCAAAAGCAAATATTCATCACAACAGAATTGAAGCGGGTGATCAGATTATTCTTAGTGGGAATCTAGCGCAACACGGGATTGCCATCATGAGTAAAAGGGAGGGTTTAGAATTTGAAACAGATATTGTAAGTGATTCCAATAATTTAAACCACACTATTCTTTCTTTAATTGATCTATTGGGTGAGGACATTAAATTTTTACGCGATCCAACAAGAGGGGGCCTAGCAAGTGTATTAAATGAATTAGCCGAAATCAGAAAGTTAGGTTTTGTAATCGATCAAAATAGTATCCCTATTGATGAACAAGTGGAAGGTGCTTGCGAAATGCTGGGGCTTGATCCTTTATATGTTGCTAACGAAGGACTCTTTGTTGCAATCGTTAAGAAAGAATCTGCCAATCAAGCGTTAGAATTACTTCAAAAAGATGAGAACGGCTTTAACGCAAGAATTATTGGCGAAGTAACTGATGCACATGCTGGAAAAGTAATGATGAAAAGCAGGATTGGAGGCCATCGTGTGGTAGGTTATTTAACTGGTGAACAACTACCAAGGATCTGTTAAAACACTTTTTTAATAATGAAAGACGCAAAAGCGTCTTTTTTTTATGCTATCATTTGAATGAATAGTGCTACAACATTGATTTATTAATAATTATTGTTGTAACACCATTTAAAATAAACGATATGCCACATCCAAAACCAATTTTTAAGTCCCACTACGATAATTTTATCGGAGGGCAATTTGTACCTCCAGTGAATGGAGTGTATTTTGACAATTCTAGTCCGATCGACGGTAAAGTCTTCACAAAAGCAGCAAGGTCAGGTAAGGAAGATATTGAACTAGCTTTAGACGCAGCGCATGCTGCATTTGCTACCTGGAGTAAAACTTCAGCTGCTTACCGATCATCAATCCTCAACAAGATCGCGGATTGCATGGAAACAAATCTGCAATTCCTTGCAACAGTAGAAACTATTGATAACGGAAAACCCATCCGTGAATCTATCAATGTTGATCTACCGCTTTGTATCGACCATTTCCGCTATTTTGCTGGTGTGATCCGTGCAGAGGAAGGCACTATTTCAGAACATGATGAAACTACTGTTAGTATTGTACTTCATGAGCCATTAGGTGTTGTAGGTCAAATTATTCCTTGGAACTTTCCATTATTAATGGCAGTTTGGAAAATTGCTCCTGCACTTGCAGCTGGTTGCTGTGCAGTTGTAAAACCTGCAGAACAAACACCTACATCCATTATGTGTTTAATGGAATTGATCAAAGAAATTGTACCGCCGGGTGTTATTAATATTGTAACTGGCTTCGGACCAGAAGCAGGTAAACCATTAGCACAATCCAATCGTATTGCAAAAGTTTCATTTACTGGAGAAACTACTACGGGAAGACTAATCATGCAATACGCTTCTGAAAATCTGATTCCAGTAACAATGGAATTGGGTGGAAAGTCGCCTAATATCTTCTTCCCTTCCGTCGCAGACCATGATGATGATTTCTTCGACAAAGCTGTTGAAGGTGCGGTATTATTTGCTGTGAATCAGGGTGAAGTATGTACCTGTCCTTCAAGAATATTAGTGCATGAAAGTATCTATGATAAATTCATGAGCAGGGTTATTGAAAGAACCAAGGCCATTAAGGTAGGTAATCCGCTTGATCCTAATACCATGATGGGGGCACAGGCTTCTAATGATCAGTATGAAAAAATTCAGTCTTATTTGAAGTTGGGAAAAGAAGAAGGCGCTGAATTGCTTTGTGGTGGTGAAGCCAATAAATTGGAAGGTGAACTAGAAGGAGGCTATTATATACAGCCTACCCTGTTTAAGGGGACTAATAAAATGCGCATATTTCAGGAAGAAATATTTGGACCAGTTGTTTGTGTGACTACTTTTAAAACAACAGAGGAAGCCATTGCCATTGCGAATGATACTTTGTACGGTTTAGGTGCAGGTGTATGGACTAGAGATGCACATGAATTGTATCAAGTACCAAGAGCCATCCAAGCTGGGCGTGTTTGGGTTAATTGTTATCATGCTTATCCAGCGCATGCTCCTTTTGGAGGTTATAAAAAATCTGGATTTGGAAGAGAAAACCATAAAATGATGCTAGGTTATTATCGCCAAACTAAAAATATGCTGATCTCTTATAGCAAGAGTAAGTTGGGCTTTTTTTAGTGGCAATAGCAAGTAGTAGAAATCAAATACCGGTGAGGGTTTCCTTATCGGTATTTTTATAACTTTAAGTATGATCGCAAGAGTAACCATCAGTGAAGCAGCAAGAGCTGTTGTTCTGCAATTAAAAGAAAAATTTGGTGACTTGATGTTTCACCAAAGTGGTGGATGCTGTGACGGATCACAACCAATGTGTTTTGAAAAAGGCGACTTCATCGTAGGCAACAGTGATATTTGTTTAGGCGAAATCGAGGGTTGTGAGTTTTGGATGAATAAAGACCAATTTGAGTATTGGAAATACACACAATTACATATTCATATCACTGAAGGAAGGGGCTCCAGTTTTTCTTTAGAGATCCCAATGGGCCTACGTTTCCTCACACAATCGAAATTATTTACAGAGGAAGAATTACAAAACTTGATCCCACTAAAAATGCTCGAAAATTAATTATTCAAATTCAGTTGTTGATATTGCCTGGGAGTTATTCCCTCATGTTGTTTAAAGGCTCTTATAAAATAATTGCAATCATCAAAACCCACTTCGTAAGAAACATTTTTTATAAAAATATGTTTGTCTTTCAACAATCGTTTTGCTAGTTTAATTCTTTCCAATACGATAAATTCTATAGGGCTAATTCCCAATTCAGTTTTAAACATCCGATACAAAGAGGCAGTACTAACGCTAGCCATTTTAGCAATATCCGGTAAGAATAATTTGCAATTGATATTGTTCCGAATGAAGTTGATAATAAATGATAAATGTGGATGTGTTTGATTTAAATCGCCCTCGCGAACTTCTTTTAAATTCTGACATTGTGCAATATGGATCAACAACTCCTGCAAAGTTAAATCGGCAAGTACATCCTTGGTGATAGAAGTACTTTGACAAATATTGATCAGTTTATGAACCGTTAAAGCAAGTTCCGCATTATTGTAAAAAAAGAAATTTCGTTCATCTAATTTCCAATAATCGTTCCTCCCCTCTTTAGGATACTTTTCATTGAGTAGCTGTAAAGTATCTAGGATCTTTTTATTATCAATCGCAAGCGCCAAACACTGGGTTGGATTTTCCATGGCGGCTTCTGGAAAATCGATTTTCATTTCAACATTCGCTGGAACAATGACTGATTCGCCAGGTACATAATCAAAACCAGGCTGATCATATAAACGCATCACTTTTTTACCTCGCAACATACTTGTAACAACCAAATCATTGAACCTAAGGGAAACAAGTTCAGACTGTTGGTAAGTTTCAAAGAGGTTGAGTTCGCAGTTTTCTAAATTGTAGATGGTCCGATTTTCTACTAAGGTTTTCAAGGAAAACGCTTTCGTCAAATTGGGGGTAATGGGCACTATTTTATTGGGCAACATGCAGCTACAACAACTTTGGCAAGGTTTACAATCGTGTTTTACCTCTTAAAGATATTGTTTTGAAAATATAAAACCAATAAAATTCATGGTCCAGTTTCGTCAAAAAGCTGTACCAATTTGAAGGGCAGTTCCAATACTTGCAACTTTGTCATTTCCAAATCTGGCAGGCAAACCAAAAGCTAAGTAATAGCTATTATTCTTTGCTTTGTAAATGGTTTTGGTAAATACAGGAGTAAATCCATACCGCCCTGCTGTTTCAAACGCTGCGCGTGCTGATATTCTAAATCCATTCCCCACATCAAACACTAGCCCTGGATGAAATAAAACATTGTTCATTTTGCTTGACCCATTTTCAGCCTTAATGAAAGGAATTATTTCGATTGAAAAAGCAGTTTTATTGCTCTTCCAAAAATTCACGCCAAATGGAAATCCTACTGTATAATTATCTCTAAAATTCACAACCGTTTCCTGACTACTTACAGTTACCAATGGATGCAATACGCCAAAGAATCCAGTGATCTTTGTGAAATTAACCTGACCATTCGATTGGGTAAAAAAGAATACAGCAATAACTACTAATAGTGATTTTATGATACGCATGAAACAGTTTTGTAGCTACGAATATATTAAAACCCTACCGAATTAGTGCACTAGTAATATTTATTTACAATTTATTATTCCCCTGGGGTATACTTTACCACTACATTTTTTATTGGCTTGAATGTTTTGATATAAGCAAACAAAGCTTTTAAATCCTGTTCTTTCATATTCCGATACATCATCCAAGGCATTACGGTATTAATTGTATTCTTTTTGATAGAAGGATTTTGATAAGCACTATCATTATAGTGATAAAATTTTTGAAGAAAATCTGACTCCGAAAGTTTTCCAATTCCAGTTTCATTATCAGGTGTGATATTGGATGAACGAACGATACCGCCAGAAGCAATTGCAAATTCAAAACCTCCTGCCAATTCCATACCAATGATGGGCGCACCTTTGTCTTTTTTGGTATGGCATTCATTACATGCTGCAGCAGTAAAAATGTATTGGCCGTATGCCAACACATTACTGGTATCTGGTCTTTTTGAATAAGTTGCTTTTTGAGGTATGGTATTTAGTATAAAATTCATTGGAAAATCTGGTACGGATGCTGGCACTTTATTTTCTATGGGTTGTAAGGTTCGGATATAAGCAATGATCGAGTAAAGATCTTCCCGATCCAATTTCCCATAGTTTGGATGGGGCATTACTGGAAACAATGCCTGTCCGTTTTTATCAACTCCTGAACCAATTGCCCTTAAGAGCTCTCCATCAGTCCACATTGCTAGTGCCGCTGGTGTTATATTTCTTGCATGGAAACTACCGGGGAACCCATATTTTTGGTCAAACACTTCCCCACCCTTTCCCTCTGTACCTGCAATAATAGGGCCTGCATATTGCGTCCAATCTCGCGTGGAATGGCAATCAATACATACCGTTACATGATTAGCTAAATACTTTCCCCTTTCTATACGTTCTGAAGTTCTTTCAATCGTAATTTCTTCTGGCTTTCCTACATTAGGTAGGGCAAGTTTAACGTATAACAATAATCCGATTACGGCAATAATAATGATAGTCAGAATTGACAATAACACTTTGATGATTTTCTTCATTGCAATTAAGTTATTCAATGAATTTAAAAAAAATCATCTATGTCTTTCTAAAATCAGGATTATAAAAAAATTAAACTCTTTAGACATGCAAAAAAAATCCTGCAAGTTGCTCTGAATAAAGCAGTTTGCAGGATAATACTGTCGAAATAAAAGGTTATTCAACTAAACCGCTGATGGGTAGATTTTCGTTACTGTCTAGCGTATAATCAATTCCTTGGTGGCCAAAACCAAATAAACTCAAAAATTCACTTTTGTAGCCTTCTAAGTCTCCAATTACTGGTAGTGATTCAGTAGTAGCTTGTGGCCAAAGTGCAGCAATTTGACTTTGAACAGAATCCAGCATTTCCCAATCATCGATCCTAATCCTACCTTTTTCGTCAACCGGAATTTCTTGTGAAGTATATAAACGGTCTTTAAATAGTCGTTGGATTTGTTCAATGCAACCTTCATGATTCCCATCTTTTTTCATCACTTTATAAAGCAAAGAAATATAGAGTGGAATAACAGGAATCGCTGAACTGGCTTGTGTTACAAGGGCTTTGTTTACAGACACATAGGCATTGCCTCCCGTTGGTTTTAATTTATCCGCAATTTTGAAAGCTGTTGCTTCTAAATGATCTTTTGCACGACCAATTGTTCCTTTACGATAAACTGCTTCTGTTAATGAAGGCCCGATATATGAATAGGCAAGTGTTAAGGCATCAGGTGCCAAAACATCAGCAGCTTTCATGGCATCGATCCACATTTCCCAATCCTCCCCGCCCATTACGGCAACTGTATTGGTAATATCTTCTTCTGAACAAGGTTCGATTGAAATAGTAGAAACGATCCCTGTATGGAAATCAACCGTTTTATTCGTATAAGTATGTGCGATTGGTTTTAATACAGAACGATGCAATACTCCAGTAACTGGATGCTGACGAACAGGTGATGCTAAACTATAGATCACCAAATCAATTTTACCCAAATCCTTCTTAATTAGATCGATGGTCCTTTTTTTGATCTCGTCTGAAAAAGCATCCCCATTGATACTTCTTGCATATAAACCAGCCGCTTCGGCGTGCTTTTGAAATGCAGCGCTATTATACCAACCAGGTGTTGCGGTTTTACCTTCTGCTGGTGGTTTTTCAAAGAATACCCCAATTGTAGCAGCATTAGAACCAAATGCAGCAGTAATTCTTGAGGCAAGTCCAAACCCCGTTGAAGCTCCGATTACCAATACATTTTTTGGTCCGTCGATAGGTCCTTTCGATTTTACATAATCTATCTGATCGACTATGTTTTTCTCACAACCCTCAGGGTGAGCAGTCAAACAAATAAATCCGCGCATTCGGGGCTCTATAACCATAAAATTCTTATTCGTCTATACTTTAAAAAAATGGCGTATTGAATCAGTAATTAGCTAGTCAACCGCCTGTTTAAATTTGAAATATCGGAGCAAAAGTAGCAGAAATTAGTGAACTGCGGTAACATTCACTTTTTGAATTCCTTCCAAGTGTAATTCAATATGCCGGTCGTGAGCTTTATTGGCAAATTCACTAATGATCTCAAGGATATCATAATCTACAAAGTTAGATGCAGTTCCGTCGATAGTGAGGCTACTATATTCGGGAATCTGGTCAAGGGCCTTTCTGAGTTTCACCTTATTCAAAAATGTAACATTACTATTCAATTTGATGGTATAAAATTCCGTTTCATGCTTCTTTGTTTGGGTGATCAGGTATTCTGTTTTAAAATTCACTTGTATGATATAATAAATCGAGATCAACAATCCGATACTTACACCTATCAGCAAATCAGTTAACAGGATCACTAAGATGGTAATTACAAATGGTATAAACTGTTTTCGCCCAAGACTCCACATATTTCTATACAGTTTGGGTTTAGTTAAATTATAACCCGTGATCAGAAGTATAGCGGCAAGTGAAGCATAAGGGATCTTATTTAATAGAAAGGGTACAAACAAAACAGCCAACAATAAAAATAAACCATGTGTAAATGCAGACATTTTTGTACGCCCACCTGCATCCACATTTGCGGCACCCCTCACTACTACGGCAGTCATAGGAATTGCTCCAAGCAAACCACATAACATGTTTCCTACACCTTGAGCTACTAATTCTCTATTAACGGGTGTGATGCGGTTTCTTTTATCTAATTTATCAATTGCTTCAGAACACAATAAAGTTTCTAGCGTTGCTAAAAGGCCAATGATTGCACCATCTTTCCAGATCTCTGCATTTGAGAAAAGCTTTGAAAACGCTGGGAAGGAAATACTTCCAAAAATATTATTCGGAATATTTACTAATTGAGATGGTTTTAAAGGCATGCCGCTATCAATGGTTGTAAATAAAAAATTGAGCAGAATACCACTAAACACCACCACTAAGGGTGCAGGAATAATTTTAAAGTTTTTTGCAAAAGGCTGCTGCAACAAAATCATAATCAACAATGAAACACTAGAAATAAGGATCACACTTTTAGTGATGTGTTCACTGAATGTTGAAAGATTACCAAGTATATGATCTTTAGAAAATAATTTTAAAAATCCGCTTGTCCAAAAATCTGGTTGATCATAGCCCAGTGCTAATGGAATTTGTTTTGAAATTAAAATGATCCCAATTGCTGAGAGCATTCCTTTGATAACAGATGAAGGGAAATAATTGGCAATTACTCCAAGCTTTAATACTCCTAAAATAATTTGAAAAAAGCCAGCCACCATTACAGCTAATAAAAAGATCTTGAAATCGCCTAATGATATGATGGAAGCAGCTACAATGGTAGTTAAACCTGCAGCAGGTCCTGACACCCCTAATTGCGATCCACTTGCTAAGGAAACTACCAGACCGCCAATGATCCCCGACAAAAGTCCCGCATAAAGAGGAGCACCAGAAGCTAGCGCAATTCCTAAACACAGTGGTAATGCCACCAAAAAAACAGACAATCCTGCAGGGAGATCATGTTTGATCCAAATAAGCCGATAATATTTTATTCTCCGCCTCATGATAGCTTAAAGGTAGCGGATTGAAATAAAGCATGCACTGATAAAAATCAGCTCAATAAGGAACTCTACATATTAATAATTTAACACATTTGTAACTTGAGATAAACGGTCTTTGTATTTTTTGCCCGCGAACTGCCAACCAAAACTAAATTCCATGCTTTGATAATTGGTAAAACTGGTTTTTTGGTCATTGATAATGAAATCATAAGATACCCCCAATAACCAATGCGATTTCCCTTGTATACCAAGATAGGCACTAGCAGATTGATTGAACTTATCCCAAAATCCAATATTTATTTTGGTAATAGGATATTCCTGGTCACCTACAGTTAATTTGTACAGTGCCCCTAGCATAAATAAATCAGGGTTCTCACCCCCACTCACTTGATGATTTACCAAAGAAGAGAATTCGATCTCATCACGGTTTTTTAAATAAAACTGAACAGAACCTTGCCAGCTGATACGAGGGTATAAATAGTGCTGATTTTGTATATAAGCACCATCCGAAGGCTTTGAGGCATGGAAATAACTAATACCCATGCTATAACCCATTTTCTCCCGGCGCTCACTAAAATTTACGCCTACATTTACATCTACATAACTGTCTTTTGTGATATTCACGCCATCAGGTGTACCAATATTTGGTTGGTATCCCATACTTCCAAACTGTGATTGGAAAACAAATTTTGATGGATCCAAAATTCGATTATGATAATTCACCATGATACCAGCACCCAATAACTGTTTTCCCTCGGCATCTAATGCATTGTTATAGGCCAGCCCTGCTGCTGCATAATTGTTTTTCAAGAGCCCTGCATTTGATTCATCTGATAATACCATCATTCCCAAAGCCAATTGATTGGTTCCAATTTTATCTTGAGAGAGCCGCTTTTCCATTGAAAAAGTGGAGGTGCGAAATGGGAATGCATCTGAATTCCCAAACCACTGCGTACGATAATTGGCGATGGCTCTCCAATCAGCCACATCCTTACCAATCAATGCCGGATTAACCGTCATCGGAGACGAGAAATATTGCGTAAAATTTGGATCCTGTGCTTTAACTGTAACAGTCATTGCCGTCCAAACCAAAAACAAATTCGTTGCGTATAATATAATTCTTTTCATATCAATCCTTTAACGACTGGTTTATCTTAATAATGTTACTGTTCCTTGTCTACTTACATTTTTGCCATTCACATCAATTGCTTCAACTACCCAATTGTATGACTCCATTGGTTGCAATATGCCATTTGCAGTACCATCCCAACCTTCAAACATACTCTTGGTTTCGAATAATTTATTACCCCATCGATTATAGATCCGGTAATATTTTATTTCTCTGATGCCTACATAATTCACCATTAATTTATCATTCAGTCCATCCCCATTTGGAGAAAATACGGTAGGCACATAGAATGTATTGGAATTATGAATTCTTACCAATAAAGAATCAGTACTAGAACAACCAGAGACCATATCAATCTTAATCCTATAATCAGTTTCTTTCTGACCAGTTACAATTGGATTGAAAATGGTTGTTGAAGAAAGGTTGTCGGAAGGTGTCCATAAATAAGCAGTTCCATTCGCTCTTGCATTTAATTGAAGTGTACCACCTATTGCAACATCAACGGCAGGCATTCTTACTGCTGGCAACGGACTTTCCACAACTACTTGTTTAATTATACTATCTGCAAAAGATGGACATGCATAAGGTGTAACAACAAGCTTAGCACTATAAATTCCTGATTTTGGATAAACAAATGTTGCTGTTGAGCTTCCAGATTCAGACCCAATGAAACCATCGGTCCATTGATAATTAACCGGCCCAGAACCTGTTACATCAGAAGTACTTTGGAAATGCACTTCTTTTCTTGCACAATAAGTGTCATACACAAAATTGGCCACTGGTTTTTTAACATTCACAACTGTTACAGTTTTATCTGCAGGAGCTTCACATCCTTGGGTATTTACAAGTACAGCACTATAAACACCTGGCACAGTTACTATTAATTGATTACTGTTTGCATTACTCAATTGAGTACCATCCTTAAACCATTTATAGGAATCCCCTCCAACTGCTTCAATTACAATACTTCCTTTTGTGCAAAGCAATTGTATGGCATTTCCAATGATACTACCTGTTGGCAATTGAACCATATTAACTGGTATAATATTGGAGCTACTTCTAGAACAACCACTGTTATTGAAAACAGTTACTGAATATGCGCCAGAAATTGTTGCTGTATAAGTTTGTGATGTTGCACCAGAAATAGCAACACCTTTATTATACCATTGATATGCATTTGCAACCGAACTAGTTAATACAATACTACCACCTGCGCAGAATGTTGTTGGTCCATTCACAGAAATAGTAGGAACGTCTGGTATTGCATTTACCTTAACTGGCAAAGCATTCGACAAACCTGAGGTACAACCTGTATTGTTTGCAACTTTAACGGTATAAGATCCTGGTAAACTTGCAGTATAAATATTAGAATTTGCACCCGTGATAATAGTACCATCTCGATACCATTGATTTCCCGCTAAAGCATTACTTGAAAGATCAACAGAATTGCCTAAGCAAAGCGTTGTTGCACCAGAAGCTGTGATTGCGGCTGTTGCTGGAACCGGATTTACAGTTACTATTAGATCAAGACTCTTGATACTAAAACATCCACTACTATTGCTTGTAATTAAATAATACACGCCACTAGTTTTTGCAGTATAAGATGTGCTTGTTGCACCTTCAATCGCCAATCCATCTTTATACCATTGGTTACCTGAAGTTGCATTACTCCTCAACACAACACTATCACCATTACAGAATGTAGGAGGTGTATTGATGGTGATTTTTGGTTTAGTAGGTAAAGCATTTGTTTTAACTATGATACCATTACTTTTCGGACTATTACAACTGTTTCCTGTTGTAACAACAACCACATAAAATCCATTTTTCGTTGCTGTAAAAGTCTGATTATTTTGAGCCACTTGTGCTAGTCCATCTTTATACCATTGATAGGTAGTTGCGATACTACTTGTCAGAACAACAGATCCTCCAACACAAAACTCAGTCGGACCATTTGCTACGATCACAGGCTTTTGTGGAAGTGGATTAACAGTTATCACAACTGGTGCACTTGTTGCGCTGACACATCCATTGTTATTGGTAGAGGCAACCGTATATGTACCACCTGTGCTTACTTTAATTGTTTGATTCGTTTCATTTGGAATTAGTACAGCATCTTTATACCACTGGTTACCAATTGCGTTACTACTTGTTAACGTAACTGATTTGCCAGAGCAAAATGTTGTTGAACCGTCTGCAGAGATACTTGGTGTAGCTGGCAAAGCTCTTACTAGCACCAATTTAGCATTACTCTCAGCACTTGTACAACCACTTGCATTGGTAACAATTACGGTGTACCAGCCTGTAGCAGTAGCGGTATAAGTTTGTGCATTTGCACCGTTAATGATTGCACTATTCAAATACCATTGATAAGTTGATGCAGCAGAACTTGTAAGCACCACAGAACCTCCAGAACAGAATATAAGTGCACCCCCTGCTGTTATGCCTGGCTTGCTTGGAATTGCATTTACTGTAATTGTTATATTCACTGAAGACGCACATCCATAGCTATTGGTTACTGTATAAGTTACTATGGCAGTTCCAACTGATAAACCTTTTATTAATCCAGTAGCACTTACTGTTAAGATATTCTCATCAGAGCTGGTCCATACACCACCCGCGGTTGAATTACTTAATTGAGTACTTGTATTTAAACAAAGCTGAGATGCTCCAGTAATTGGGTTTAATGATGGCAAAGCAAATACGGTTACCGGTATTTGATTACTTGCGCCATCTGCCACACAGCCATTTCCAGTGCTAACAACTACAGAGTAATTACCAGAAGTGGTTGCTGTGTATGTTTGATTCACAGCTCCAACAATTGCAACTGCATTATTGTACCATTGATTGCCAATTTGAGAATTACTTTGAAGATCAACAGAACCTCCAGAACAGAAACTTGTTTCTGAACTATTGCTGATTTGTGGCGCAGCGCTAGAAGCTGAAACTTTGATCAATGAATTTGCAGTATTGCTACAACCATTTGATCCTAAAACTGTGTAACTAATATTTGTAAATCCAGCAGCAATTCCAGTAACAGTACCGGTTGCATTGATGCTTGCAATATTTATATTTCCACTAGCCCATACCCCACCACTTGTTGCGTCTGTAAGATCAATTGTTGAATTGATACATACAGATTTCGGACCAACGATGGAAGCAATCACAGGTAATGGGTTAACAGTAACTGTTATCGTATTGCTCACACCACTGCTACAGCCATTCGAATTAGTAACACTAACAGTATAATCACCAGAGCTAGTAACTCTAAGCGTTTTACCAGTTGAACCACGTAGTAACACCCCATTTAAATACCAGCTATTTCCTGTTTCAGAACTACTAACAAGAATCACTGAATTTCTAAAGCAGAATGTTGTAGGGCCATTTGCGGTTACAGTTGGTGTTGATGGAATTGCATTTACAAAAACTGGCACAGCGTCACTCAACAAGCTAGAACAACCATTCAATCCAACCACTGAAACAGCATAACTACCTGTTGTTGTTGCATTAAAAATTCTTGCATTTTGATTAACGATTGCAACACCATTATCATACCATTGGTATGCATTTGCGATAGTGCTAGTTAAGTTTATAGAAGAACCTGAACAGAAACTAGTTGTGTCTGTATAACTAATCGCAGGTTTACTAGCTAATGCCAGCATTTCAATTGGTTTAGAAACAGCATTCACACAACCAAAGCCATCAGTAACGGTATAAAAAATATTAGTTGTACCTACTGCTACTCCAGAAACCTCTCCTGTTAACGCATCAATAAGTGCAATCGATTCGTTTTCTGATGACCATTGGCCACCTACGGTTGTATTGGTATACAAAGTATTTGAATTTGAACAGATCGCATCAGCACCTGTAATATTTGCTACGACTGGTAAATTATTCACAGTAATATCAATAGGATTGCTGGCCAAACTACTACAGCCTGAAGCATTGGTAGTGATAACTGTATATCTACCCGCGCTCGATGCAACATAAGTGTCATTAATTTCTCCTACCAATAAAACAGCATCTTTATACCACTGATTACCTACTGATGCACTACTTCTTAATACTACAGAGTTCCCGATACAAATTGCATTCGGACCATCTGCACTAATTGTTGGATTTGCTGGTAACTGATTGGCACTTACAGAGAACGCATCACTTACCAAACTTGAACATCCATTGCTATTTGTAACAACTACTGTAAATGAACCAGTTTCAGTAGCTGTGTAATTTTGTGATGTTTCTCCCGGAATTGCAACACTATTTTTATACCATTGATTTCCAGAGATAGAACTGCTTGTTAAAACAACACTACTTCCATTGCATATATTGCTATTGCCTGATGAAGTAATAACAGGTTTTGCAGGAAGCGCATTTACTGTAACTTGTAATGCATTACTTGGACCATTACTCACACAACCATTATCATTTGATACAATAACTGCATACGCACCTGTATTATAAACTTGAAGTTGTTCTCCAGTTGCATCAGATATGATACTTCCGTCTTTGATCCATTGATTATTCAGAGTAGAGCTACTTTGTAACAAAACTGATCCTCCATCACAGAAGATAGTTGGACCAAGCGCAGTTACTACTGGTACTTGTGGAGTTGCAAGGATCTTAACTTGATAACTTGTAGCATTACTACAACCTGAATTATTGGTAACTGTATAAGTCATAGTTGCAGTTCCTGCTGCAATGCCTGAAACGATACCGTCAGAATTGATTGTTGCAATACTATTATCACTGCTCGACCAAACGCCATTTGGAATTGCATTCGTTAATTGTCCAGTTGAACCAACACAAATATTATTATCTCCTGTAATTCCAGAAACAGGTGGTATTGGATTTACAACAATTTCCAAGTTTGCAGACATGCTAGTACAACCTGAACTATTGGTGTTTTGCAAACTATAGATACCAGCACTTGTTACCGTTAAAGTATTTGATACAGCACCAACTATTGCAATGCCGTTTTTGAACCATTGATTACCAGTAAGCGAATTACTTGTAAGTATTACAGAACCACCCAAACAGAAGCTAGTTGCAGAGCCTGCACTAATAATTGGTATGGCAGGCAATGCATTTACAGTTAGGTTAAAGCTTGTTGTACTACTACAATTACTATTACTTACAGTATATAAAATTTGAGTCGCCCCGGCAGACATCCCTATTACTTCACCTGTAACTGCATCAACACTAGCAATTGAATTATCAACACTTGACCAAACACCACCGCCAGTTGCATTATACAATGTGGTACCGGCATTCACACAAATATTATTCAATCCTGTAATTGAAGTAATTGCAGGTAAAGGCAATACTGATACATTTTGGACAGGGCTGGTTCCGCTTACACAACCCAATACATTAGTTGTTCTAACAGTATAAGATCCAGTTACAGTTGCTGTATATGATCTGTTTGTTGCACCTGGAATATCAACTCCATCTTTTGTCCACTGATTCAATAAAGCAGAACTACTAATCAATAACACATTTCCACCATCACAGAATGTAGAAGCTGTGAATGTAACTATTGAAGGTGGTTGAGCACTTGCATTTGCAGTAATTTCAATACCATCACTTTCAGTACTTACACAGCCTGATGCATTTGTTACTTTTACAGTATAATAACCTGTTGTTGTTGCGATATAATCTTTTGCAGTTGCTCCAACAATTAACACAGCATCTTTAAACCACTGATTTCCACTAACTGCATCGCTAGATAAAGTTGCTGAACCAGGAATACAAAATGATTTAGGATCGCTAGTATTGATAATTGGTTTTACTGGTAGTGCATTAATCACTACTGTTGTTCCAGCACTTTGATCACTCACACAACCTGTTTTATTGGTAACAGTTACACTATAAACGCCAGATTTAGTAGCAGTATAAGTTTGATTGCCATTACCTGCGATGATCCTTGAACCATCTTTATACCAAGTATTTCCAGTTGCACTATTACTACTTAAAATAACTGATCCACCAATACAGAAACTGAGTGGCCCCTGCGCTGTTATAGTTGCAATTGCTGGTTTACTATTTACAGTGAATAACATGGCTGTATAAGACTGACATCCACTTGCATTGGTAACAGTATATTTAATGGTGATAGTTCCCGCACTAATTCCGTTTACTAATCCAGTGCTTGCATTAACAGTTGCTATATTCGTATTGCTGCTTTGCCATACGCCACCAGTTACAGAACTGCTCAATTGGGTACTACTTCCTACACAAACTAGATCAGTTCCAGTAATAACCCCTGCAACAGGCAAACTATTTACATTGATCGTTTTTGAAACACTGGCAACACAAGCATTTAAATCAGTAACAGTGTAGGTTATAAGTGCTGTTCCTTGCCTCATACCAGTTATTAAACCTGTGCCATTGATATCGGCAATAGAAGGATTAACACTATTCCAGTCTCCACCTGCAACGGTATTAGCCATTTGAATCTGGCTATTCACACAAACAGCAGACGGCCCTGTGATAGCAGGCAATGCAGCAGGTGCATTAACCTGAATTTGCCAACTATCCGAAGAAACACAACCACTTGCATTTTGAACAGTATAACTAATGAGTGCAGTTCCTGAACTAATTCCTTTTAGCAAACCAGTTTTACTGTCAACAGTGGCGATGGCAGTATTACTACTTGCCCAAACACCTCCACTTGTTGTTGAAGTTAATAATGCAGTATTATTAACGCATATAGCAGCTGGGCCGCTGATTGGATCAACATTTGGTAATGCCACTACTGTAACCACATAATTTGATCTTCCAATACAACCCGCAGCACTTGTTATTGAATAAGTAATTTGAGCTGCACCATCTTTTACACCTGTTACTAATCCTGTAGCTGCATTTACAGTAGCAATACTAAGATCACTACTGCTCCATACACCACCAGCACTGGTATTAGAAAGTGTAATATTGTTATTCACGCAAACCAAAGATGGTCCGGAAATGACAGAGACAGGTGGAATAGGATTTACTGTCACTGGTTTTCCAAGACTTATTCCACTCACACAACCCGTTGCATTTGTAGCACTAACGGTATATGAACCTGAAACCAATGCAATATAATTTTTACCAGTTGCCCCTGCGATTGCAATACCATCTTTAAACCATTGATTGGAGCTTGATGAACTACTTATTAAATTCACAGATCCACCATCGCAGAAAGTAGTCGGGCTCTGTGCAAATATGATCGGTACTTGGGCGCTTGTATTGGCGGTAACACTGATACCATCGCTTACAATACTAGAACATCCAGATGCATTTTTTACAATTACGGTATATATACCAGAAGCTGTTGCCACATATGTTTGTGCAGTAGCACCTGTAATTGCAACAGCATCTTTATACCATTGATTGCCTGAAGCATAGCTACTATTGATAGTTACTGAACCAGGTGCACAAAATGTTGTTGAATCGGTTGTTGCAATGATTGGCTTAACCGGCAAGTCATTTGCTGTAACTTGAATATTTGAAGAACTGCTGCTACATCCACCTGCATTCTTTACAACCACAGAATACAATCCTGTGCTAGTTGCAGTATAAGTCTGCGTACCATTTCCAATGAAAATATAAACGCCATCTCTATACCAGGTATTTCCAGTTGCAGAGCTGCTGGTTAATAATACATTTGATCCAGCGCAGAAAGTTGTTGCCCCCCCAGCTGCAATTGTTGGAACTGCAGGCAAATCATTCACCACTACTTCTACACTATTTGATGAGGTATTAGAACATCCGCTTAAATTAGTTACAGACAGTTTATAAAATCCTGCAACTGTTGCTGTATAAGAATTTGAAGTTGCGCCCGGAATAGCCGTAAATGGTGCAACAGCTGTGCTCGCATACAACCATTGATATGATAACAGCGATAAGATATTTACACTTGCTTTTAGCGTAACAGAACCTCCTGCACAAAAAGAAGTATTTCCTTCCTCAATGATACCTGGTGCAGATGGCAGATCATTCACTGTTACAACAGTAGAAGCATTTGGTGCACTGCTACAGCCGTTTGCATCTGTGATAAAATACCTGATGGTTGTTTGTCCAGAGTTCACAGCATCTACAACACCTGCTCCATTTACTGTTGCAATAGCATCATTATCGCTCAACCAAACTCCACCTGCGTTTGCGTTTGCTAATTTTACAAAACCTCCAATACATACAGAAGTTGGTCCTGTTATTGCTGCAACAGTTGGTAGTGGGTTTACAAGAATATTTTTAGAAACTGCTGTGACACAACCAGCAATACTTCTTACCGTATAGCTAATTGTAGTTGTACCAGTTGTTAAAGCATTTAATAATCCTGAAGTTGCATCAATTGTTGCAATTGCAGTATTGCTACTTTCCCAAGTACCTCCAGGAGTATTACACTGCATAGTTAGCGTACTCTTTACACAAACTGCATTTGCAGAAATGATGGTATCAACTATTGGAAGTGCATATACTTTAACGGTTTTTGTATTACTCACAGAGCTAGTACAACCACTTGAACTAGTTGTATAATCTGTATAATTTCCTGCAACTGTAGCAGTATAATTAGCATTCACAGCTCCAGGTATTAGTGTACCATTGCGATACCATTGATTACCTGTTGTGGCTGTACTACTTAACGTAACACTATTTCCATCGCAAAACGAAGTTGGACCGTTTGCAGAAATAATTGGACTTGCAGGAATTGGATTTACAATAACTGTAATGAGGTTACTGATAACAGAGGAACATGCATTAGCATCCGTTACTACAACATTATAAATTCCGGCACTCTGTGCAGTAATTTTTTGTGCAGTTGCACCCGCTAATAAGACATTATTTTTATACCATTGGTTACCAGTTAATGAGCTGCTTGTTAAAACTACTTTACCACCTTTGCAGAATGTTGTCGAAGATCCTGCAGTTATGCTAGGATTAGCTGGTAAAGGATTTACAGTTATTACTATTGGGTCTGAAACTACACTTGAACAAGCATTTGAATTGCTGGTTATTAAAGTATATGATCCACCCGTAATTACACTTAAGATCTGATTGGTTTCTCCAGTTATAGCAACAGCATTTTTATACCACTGATATTGATCGGCAGTGTTTGTTGCAAGTGCTACAGAACCACCTTCACAGAAGGTTGTAGATCCATTGCTGAAAATAGTTGGTTTGTCTGGAACACCGTATACTACAACATGATAAGAACTGCTAGACAATTTACCACATCCACCTGCGGCATATACCATCACTTTATAATATCCTTCTGAAGTAGCCGTGTAGGTATTATTTGTTGCACCAGGAATGGTTGAATAAGTAGCGAATGGTCCAGTTGCAACCAACCATTGGTAAGCTGTAACAGCTGCACCAGCAGTCACTGATGCCGTAAATGTAACAGAACCTCCATTACAAAAATTAGTTGGTCCGTTTGCAGAAATTGAAGGAGTATTAGGCTGACTATTAACAGTAAAATTAACGAATGCGTTAGGTGCACTACTGCAACCCTTACTATCTGTGACGATATAATTTATTTGTGTTGTACCTGCAGACACAGCTGTAACCTCTCCAGAATTGTTTACCAAAGCTATAGCAGTATTGCTACTTGACCATACACCTCCAGCTGTTGCATTACTTAATAACACTTTTTCAGAAGTACATGCTGCCGTTGTGCCTAGAATAGGCGCCACAGTAGGCAATGGATTTACACTCAATTGCCAAATGGAAGTGCTTGAACAACCATTCACGTTTGTAACTGTGTAGCTAATATTTGCGCCGCCCTGAGCAACACCGGTTACAACACCAGTGCTGCTATTTACAGTTGCATTGCTAGTGTTATCGCTAGACCAAACGCCACCTGTTGTTGCAGAAGTTAAAGTGATTGTTGTGTTTACACATAGTTCAGAAGGGCCATCAATATTTTCAATGACTGGCAATGCATTTACGGTAAATAATTTTGTAACAGAAGTGCTACAACTGGCATTTGTAACAGTATAGGTAATTGTTGCTGTGCCAGCAGATACTGCATTAACAAGTCCGCTTGCATTTACGGAAGCAACGCTTTCATCACTGCTACTCCAAACTCCAGATGCCGTAGTAGAACTCAATTGACTTGTAGCATTTACACAAGCTTTTGTATTGCCTGTAATAGAAGCAACAATTGGCAATGCATTTACAGTTACTACTTTTCCTAAGCTTGTTCCTGAAACACACTCTGTTGGATCATTTGCTGCAACTGTATATGTTCCAGATGCTGTTACCAGCAAAGTTTTATTGGTTGCTCCAGTAATTAAAGTTCCATCTTTGTACCACTGAACGTTTACATTGGTAGATGTAACCAAAACAACAGAGCCGCCTTCGCAGAATGTTGTAGAACCAAGTGCAGCTATTACAGGAACCTGTGCTCCAGTATTTGCTACCACTTCGATGCCATCACTAGGATTACTAGTACATGATCCAGCATTCGTAGTTGTTACAGTATAGATGCCTGTTGCAGCAGCAGTATAAGTTTTGTTAGTTGCACCCGCGATGATAGTTCCATTTATGTACCATTGATTGCCTGTATTTGCTGAACTGGTTAACAATGGAGGATTACCAACGCCCACACAATATGTTGTTGGATCTGGTGTAGAAATTACGGGTGTTGTTGGCAATGCATTTATGGTTACCGTTACGCCAGTTGAACTTGAAGAACAGCCTTGAGTTGAAGATATAGTTACTGTATAAGTGCCAGCTGTATTTACAGTTATACTTGTTGAAGTAGTTAAGAATACAGCATTCTTATACCACTTGCTTTTTGAACCTGCGCTGCTAGTTAAAACTACAGTACCACCCTGGCAAAAACTAGTTGGTCCGCCTGCTGTAATTACTGGAATTGCAGGTAAAGGATTTACTGTTACCTGCTTAATAGTAGTAGAAGTTTTTTTACAACCAGCAGCACTACTTACTTCCACTTTATAATACCCTGATGTTGTAGCAGTATAACTACTATTGGTTGCTCCTGCAATTGCAGTATATCCAGAATTTGAGCTGCTGCTTTTATACCATTGATATCCTGCAATTGGATTTGGATCGTTAATGATTGAGGTTAATACGACAGATCCACCATCACAAAAACTTAGCGGGCCATTTGCACTAATATTTGGAGTATTCGGAAGCGGGCTCACATTAATTACAGCTGGATTACTCAAAGCACTTGCACATCCATCTGCATTGACGTTCACCACTGTATAGGATCCAGAACTGGTAACTGTATAGGTTTGATTAGTTGCGCCAGGTATAGTAGTTCCATCTTTTAGCCATTGGTTACCATTAACCAGATTACTGCTTAAATCAACACTGCCGCCTGTACAAAAATTAGATAACCCATTGATGTTGACAATAGGAGTAGAAGGAATTGGAGAAATACTTACAAGCGTTACTTCACTTGCACTACTTATACAACCGCTTGTATTGTTTGATTTAACAGTATATGAACCTGCAACAGTAGCAGTATAAGTTTGACCAGTAGCACCCGAAATTGCAACAGAATTAATATACCATTGATTTCCAGTTGTTGCTGAGCTTGTCAGAATTACACTACCACCTTGGCAAAAAGAAGTTGAACCACCAGCACTAATAATCGGTTTAGATGGCGCAGCATTTACCTGTACATTGATGGCATCAGAAATCTGATTACAGCCACCTGCATTATAAAAAACCAATTTATAATAACCGGTGCTGTTAGCATTATAAGTACTCTGCGTTGCATTTGAAATATCGCGATACGTACCATTGAGACTGCTAGACTTAACCCATTGATAAGCAGTGATTGAATTATTTGAATTGGTTGCGCTTAATAATACAGAAGAACCTGTACAAATTGAGGTATTACCAGATGCGCTGATGATTGGCACAATTGGACTATTGCTAACAGAAACCAGCTTGATTGCATTCGGTGCACTACTACATCCATCAGCACTTGTAACGATATATTGAACATTTACATTACCTGCAGCGATAGCTGTTAAAACCCCAGAAGAAGTTATTGTTGCAATACTATTATTATCAACAGACCATACACCATTAGAAGTACTATTGTTATAGCTGTAATTATTAGAAGTACAAATATTAGTAGGACCAACAATATCCGATACAACAGGTGATGCATTTACCAAAATGCTTTTGGTAGCAGCGTTTACACAACCACTTGCATTGGTAATGGTATAAATGATGTCAACATATCCAGGTGCTACGCCTGTTGCTAAACCAGTTGCATTGATTGTTGCAATGTTATCATTACTTGTTGACCATACACCAGCATTGGTTGCATTCGTAAACTGACTAGTTGCATTCAAACAAGCACTATTCGGGCCAACAATAGAACTAACAACAGGCAAACTATTTACTGTCACAATTTGCGGATCAGAAGGAACCGATGCACATCCCCCTGGATTCAATGCATTAACAGTATAGCTTCCTGAGCTAACTACAGTAAACTTATTATTTGTTGCGCCGGGTATGATTACACCGTTTTTATACCATTGGTTATTGGAAGCAGCACTACTTGTTAGATCAACAGAACCTCCTGCACAGAAACTGGTTGCAGTACTTGCAGTAATGATTGGTTTTGTTGGTACCGGCAAATAATTAATGTAAACACTATTTGCAGGAACACTTCCACATCCAAAATTATTGGTTGCTACTAATGAATACCTACCAGCAAGTGTTGCAGTATAGTTTATATCATTTGCCCCAGCTATTTTTTTGCCTTCTAAATACCATTGGTTACCACTTAGGGCAGAACTTGTAAATACTACTGAACCGCCCGGGCAAAAATCTGTTGCTGAACCAGCAGTAATGATCGGCTTAACTGGCGCAATATTCACTGTCATAGTAATGGAAGCCGCAGTGCTTCCACAGGAATTCTTTACGGTATATCTAATGGTTGTTACTCCTCCAAGAACACCCTTAACTAAACCATTAACATCTACTTTAGCAATGGTAGAATCGTCGCTACTCCAAACACCACCAGGAGTAGTATTGAGTAATTGCGTTACCTCTGATTTACAAACCGCGTTTGCTCCAACAATATCAGCAACTGTTGGTAATGTACAACCAGTACAGCCTTTTAAATTTCCTTTGAACAATTGGTAATTTACAGAACCCTGAGATTGAAAATATGCCTGTGCCGCAATTTGACCATAGATATTGTTTCCACTTGTTTTAGTAACGGTTGCAAAGGGTGCTAGAATTGATCCCCAAACAGAACTATTACCTGCAATGGTTAAGTCGGTTGTATTATAGAAGTTATATAGTATGTATTGTGCATTTTGATCCCCAATTCCTGCTTGATTCCAGACATTCCAAGTAAACTTGCCGCTGGCATTCACATTAACCAGTAATACATGTGAATCGTCTAATTGATTGCCCGTAAATGTGAAATTGGAAACTTTGTTTAAATCATCACCGGTAATATTCAAAACATTCGTACCGTCTTTTATTACAATTTTAACTTGTGAAGGCAGATTCGTATTGGGAATACTATTTCCATTAGGATCAGTTAATACGGCATTATTGGGGCAGTTGGAATTTGAGGTTGAATTGGTTTTTAATTGTCCAAAGGCAGTTTCAAAATCGAGCAAATTACCCTGACAAACCGGATTAACAGTTTCGCTTACACCAAGATTATTGGCATTTTGCTGGAGGTTTATATTTGGATTTGAGC
>CAIYAG010000062.1 GCA_903924075.1 uncultured Bacteroidota bacterium
ACAAATCCGAACACCAGTTCTCAGCTTGTCACGATAAAACCCAGCTACTAATAATATTCTAATCTTTTGTAACTTCATTCTGCACCCATTCCAGCAGCAGTAAAGACATTACCCAACTGCTTCAATGCGTGTGGCGTTGTACGTCACCCTAAACGACATCCTGCAAACATTTAAACATCCATGACTTTGCCGACCCGACCCCACGCTATTTTTAGCACATTGCAAGGCACACAAAACCCCGACACAAAGCCAACCTTGCAAAGAGCTAAAAATGCCAACGCACAGCCCACCCACCCCGGATGACGAATATCTATCATCAATTGTTCGACACTTCAGCAACATACCATTACTGAACACCAAAGCCCACCCACCACCCCACAGTGGACACATGACAAATGGGTAACTGATTGAGAGGCAAACCAGCATATAAGTATTATCTTCGACACTTTAAAACTATTATGGGACGTTCGACAGTACATTACGCAGACAATAAGACAAACAACGCTTTAAAAAAGCTACATAACAAGTTACGACCTGCTGGTACGCCTGTTCAACGAGTGGAGTATATCATTGAATTGCTTTTATTAAGAATATTTGAAACCAAAATAAAACAGGACGAGGAATTTAAGCCTTTACGCAAACTCTTTTCGGCTGACTATGTTTGGAAAAATCCAAAGACAGGTGTTGAGGAAACAAACGAAAACCGTTTGTTCTCTTATTTGCCCACAGTTTCTAACGAGCAA
This sequence comes from uncultured Bacteroidota bacterium, assembly GCA_903924075.1. Classification (GTDB taxonomy): domain Bacteria; phylum Bacteroidota; class Bacteroidia; order Chitinophagales; family Chitinophagaceae; genus Sediminibacterium. The sequence continues at coordinate 744 of CAIYAG010000062.1, forward strand.
ATTTTATCAGAACTTAACGACAACTTCTTTCCTTTTTATTCTAGCATTTTGCACAGTGCAAGACAAGTGTTTGAAGGAAACCTTCCACAAAAAGTTCAAGACCAATTAGTGTTAATTGAAGAAGTTTTTAGTAACTCAAATTTCACCAACAACGTTAACAGCGGAAACCTTGGTGAAGTAATAAGCATTGTTGCCAACGACATTGAAGAAGCAAGATTATTGAAAACCGATTTATTGGGTGATGCTATTGAATCTGCTTTGAGTGAAACTGGTGGAACAAAAGATGTTGGACTATTCCGTACACCTGACCACATCCGACAATTTATGACGGCTTTAATTGAGCCGAACTTTGACGATATAATTTTTGACCCTGCTTGTGGTACTGGTGGTTTTCTCTTTGACGCTTTTGAATTTGTAATGCGTAGAGTTGACCCCAGCCGTGAATGGCCGGGTGAAAAAGCCAATTCAGAATTATCTGTTTGGTTTGATGAATATTTTAAGTTCAATCAATTGGACTTTCCAAGCATTGAGCAAACAACACAGTTCTACCGCAGTGGAGTTACAGGAATTGAATACTTAGGAATGATACGGAAAATGGCGGCTATCAACTTTTATGTTCGTGGCTTAAACCCAGCCAATATTGAACAAGGCGATTCACTGGCGAAATACAGACCGGTAACAGACCATGAAAGCAAATCTGTTATTTTAGCTAATCCACCCTTTGGCGCACAACGAGACCAAGAAAGTTATCCTGATGTGTGGAGCGAATATTCAAAAGAATCGGAAACAACTATTTTGTTTGTGAAACTGATGTTTGAGCAACTCAAACAAAACGGCAGATGTGCCGTTGTGGTTTCAGAAGGATTTCATACCTGGGACCAGTTTAGTGCAAAGGCTTTGCGTAAAATGTTGCTGGATGAGGCGCAATTAAAAGCTGTAATTTCTTTACCTCAAGGTTTGTTTGTCAGCAAAAGTGGCGTTGGCCCCAAAACTTCTATTTTAATTTTCGAAAAAGGTGGGCATACTGACTGGACTTGGTTTTATAAAATAACAAACGATGGCTACACAATTGGAACCAACCGAAAAGAGCAAAAAGGAAATCAACTGATTGAATGTTTAACGCTGTATCACGAATATGTAAAACATGGTAAGCAACCGCTTGAAACCAAAAACCAATTTTGTATTCCTGCTGAATGGATTAAAACTCTTGACCCAAGAGTAAAAGAAAAAATCCGCACAGAAACCCGTGCTGATATGGAAGCCAAAGGCAAAATTGAAAGAGAAAAAAAAGAAGCAGATCTTGATAAAAAAATTAAAGCAGAAAAAGCCACAGCAGCCGACAAGTCAATCGAATTGAAAACCTTTGACCAAATGCTGGAAAATCGCATACAAAATGAAATTGCTAAACGCATTGACAAAGCACACAATTATTCTTTCAACTTATCCAATTATAAAAGCAGTATCAGCGACAGCCAACTTATAGAATGGACAGAAGCACTCAGACATATACAACCCAATGGAGCAACAACATTAGAAGATGTTTATAAAAAGCTAAACAATAGCAAGCCGGAAAACATTTTACCATATCTGTTGAAATTAAATCCAATCAATGCACTCGAAGCCGATATTGCCCGAGAATATGTAAGCAATTTGGACAACGACCTTATTTTGAAACATAAGGAATTGAATGTGATTAAGGAGATTTTAAAAAGCGGTGCAAAATATCCAATGGTTAAATTGAAAGACTATTTGATATTGAATGAGGAAAAAATTAAGCCAAACAAAAACCCTGATGTTAATTACAAAGTACTTGGCGTAAGCAATGAAGTTGGCATATTCCTAAACGAAAAATTACAAGCCGAAGAAACCAACCAAAGCTATTTTGTAGTAGCTAAAAATGAATTTTGTTACAACCCATACAGAATAAATGTTGGAAGCATTGGCTTAAACACCAATGATTTTGACAACCAAATTATAAGTGGTGCATATATTGTGTTTGCTTGCAAAGAAGATGAACTAAATCCAAAATATTTAGATACGCTTTTTAAAAGCAAAGGCTTTTTGAACTATGTAAACGACAAAGCTAATGGCGGAGTGAGAATGAACTTTAAGTTTGAAGATATGGAGGCTTGGGAAATTCCCTTGCCTTCTCTTGACGAACAAAACGTCATTGTTGCCCAAATTGAAAAACAAAAAGCGATTATTATCGGAGCAAATTTGGTTTTGAATAACAATGAATTTAATCTTTCAGAACTCAATTATCCATTTCAACCACTCACAGCAATATGCGAAAATTGGGATGGAAAGAGAAGACCAGTTTCAGAAAACGAAAGAATAAAAGGTGATATTCCATACTATGGAGCAAGCGGTATAATCGATTACATTCAAGACTACATTATTGATGACGATATTTTGCTTGTATCAGAAGACGGTGCAAATTTAAAAGCAAGAGTTTATCCTATTGCATTTTCAGTATCAGGTAAATCGTGGATAAATAACCACGCACACATATTGAAATTTGATGATTACTATAAGCAAAAGTTTGTTGAATATTACTTAAACTCAATTTCATTAGAGCCTTATCTAACAGGTGCAACTATGCCGAAGTTAAACCAAGCTAATTTGAATAAAATATCTATTCCATTGCCTGACCCAATTGCACTAAAAGAAATTGTTATTGAATTAGATGCTAAAATGGATGTATTAAATGGCTTACGAAAAATGAAAACCGAAACCCAAAAGAAAATTAACCAGATATTGGCAGATGTTTGGGGGATAGTATCTTTTGAACCTGAAAATATATTAGTAGAAGATGGGCAAGAAAATTAACGAAGCAACTTCTACCGATTTGCCAATCATACAAAGATTAGTAAATGACTACGGCTGGAAAGTTGGTGACACTTTATTGTATCAGCAGATTTACGATATTTCGGAAAATTTAAAGCAAGACTATGCAAATTTAAAAAATATACGGCCTGACATTGTATTGCAAGATTTAAACGGCGAAGTATTAGCCGTTATAGAAAATAATCTTGACAAAGAAAATAAAGATCTTTTAAAATTGCGTACCGTAGTTACGCATTTGCTCAAACCCCGTTTTCTGTATGCTTGCAGTGCCGAACGCATTTTGTTTTATGACAATGCCTGGAAAGGGTTAGATGCAGGAGAATTTAAGCAGGTATCTTCGTTTATGAGTTTGGAAGAAATGAAACTCAAAATTGAGCAACAGAAAAAAATTGCTTCCAATAAAGAAATTACCATTGACACAACCATTGCTGGTGGTTTTGACCCAAGCATTGGAAAAGAAAGATATTACCAGCTTCAATGTATTAGAACAATAATTGAAAACTATAAAGCTGGCAAACAAAAAATGTTGATACACATGGCTACCGGCCTTGGTAAAACTAGAACAGCCGTAGCCTTGGTAAAAGCATTATTAGGAAGCAGTTTAGCCAAACGCATTTTGTTTGTAGTAGATAGAAGGATGTTAGCAAAACAATCGGTTGATGACGGTTTTGCTTTAATTAGCAGAGAACATACAAGCAGTTGGATAACTACTTCAAATTTCAGGGCAAGGAAACATGCAAGCATTCATGTAGTTGTTATTGATACCTTAGAATTAATTCACAGCGATTTGCCTTCAAACTTTTACGATTTAATTATTGTGGACGAGTGCCACAGAAGTATTAACGTAAACAGGAAATTAATCTTTGACCATTTTCTTTGCCCCAGAGTTGGTTTAACGGCAACACCAAGAATAGCTGTACCAAAAGATGCAACAGAAGTTGATGAAGAAGATTTAGCTATTATTGACACTTACAAATTATTTGGTTGCGAAACAGGTGAACCCGATTTTCAATTTGACATGGACAAAGGAATTAGTGAAGGTTTCCTTGCACCTTATAAACCAGTCGAATTGAAATCCTCATTAATCGCAGAAGCAGAAGAACAGGGCATTGATTTTAGCTATGTGCTAGACCCACAGGA
>CAIYAG010000063.1 GCA_903924075.1 uncultured Bacteroidota bacterium
CAGTTGCCTGAATGGACCAATCAAATGATCCTGCAACATGGATTAACGATCAGTCCTAAGGGACTTAGTTTGTTAGTTGATCATATTGGTAATGACCTAAGTCGAATTGAAAATGAAGTGGAAAAACTCGCTGTAAACCTTGGATCAAGAAAAGGAATTACAGAAGATGATATCGAAAACTATATTGGAGTAAGCAAGGAATTCAATGTGTTTGAATTACAGGATGCGATCGGAAAAAAAGATCAAGCTAAAGCGATACGGATCATCAATTATTTTGAAGCCAATCCTAAAGCCGCGCCGATTCAAATGATCCTGCCTGCGATCTATAATTTCTTTAGTAAAGTATTAATGATTCACGGTATGCCCGGGTCTGATGAAAAAACCATCGCAACTGCTATTGGGATCCATCCATTTTTTGCCAAAGATTATTTTACTGCAGCAAAGCGATACAATTATGGAGGCGTAGAAAAAATATTATTGTTACTGCACCACTATAATTTACGCACGGTAGGCGTACACGATGGTGGAAGTTCTGAAGCAGGTCTGCTTAAAGAATTAGTTGTAAAAATTATGCAATAAGGCTCAAGCTTAGTCCAGCAAAGCTTTCTGTGCATCTTGTTTATCAAGTGCTAGTTGTGTTTTAAGCGCTTCCAACCCGGCGAATTTTTGTTCATACCTCAAATGACTATGCACAAAGACCTTTAATTTTTTGTCATAAATATCCTGATCAAAATCGAACAAATTCACTTCTATCACGCGTTGAACTCCTTCAATAGTTGGACGAATACCGATATTCATCATCCCCTTTAATACGATTGGTTCGCCATCCTCCATGATCGAGGCATGTACCGCATAAACGCCATTGCCCGGGATCAATTTATCACTTGATTCGATTGATAGATTCGCAGTAGGATAACCCAGTGTTCTTCCCAATTGATTGCCTTTCACGATCAGACCTTCAAAAAAATATTCGTAGCCTAAGAATTTATTAGCGGAACTGATATCAGTATGCAGCAATGCATGTCTGATCTTGGTAGAACTGATCACGATCTCGTTTAATATATGTTCAGGGATCTCTTTTACTTCAAAACCCATTTGCTTGCCATGAGCAACTAATAATTGGTAATCTCCCACACGATCTTTACCAAAACGGTGGTCGTATCCAATCACGATCGTATGTGGATGAAATTGCGCAACCAAAAAATTGGAAATATAATCTTCAGCGGTTTGATTGGCAAATGCTTGATTAAAAGGAATGATCACTAGATGATCTACTCCGGTCTTTGATAAAAGCTCGATCTTTTCTTTCAGGGTACCCAATAGTTTCACTTCCGATTTTGTGCTGGCGATCACCGATCTGGGGTGGGGGTAAAAACTGATAATCACAGATTCGCCACCAATCGATTTGGCTTCCGCTGTAATTTGGTTGATAATTTGCCTATGACCTAAATGAACACCATCAAAAGTGCCAATAGTGATCACGGCATTTTTAAATATTGGAAGTGTCCCCGATTCCTGATAATGTACCTGCATAATTGGGTGCAAATCTAAGGCTTCCATCCTAGCTTTTAATCGCGATGTCGTACATTTGCAGCGTTCCAGTATATTAAAAACTCAATATTCCATCATGTCTCTATACGCTCAACGCGGTGTTTCGGCTCAAAAAGAAGAAGTTCATGCAGCGATCCAGAAATTGGATCAGGGTTTGTATCCCGAAGCTTTTTGTAAAATTTACCCCGACTTTCTTTGCGGAGATGCAGATTGGGTAAATATTATGCACGCTGATGGTGCAGGTACCAAGAGCATTCTGGCTTATTTATACTGGAAAGAAACAGGCGATGCTTCTGTTTGGAAAGGCATTGCACAAGATGCAGTGGCCATGAATTTAGACGATCTTTTATGTGTGGGTATCACCGATAATATTTTATTCTCATCTACAATCGACCGTAATAAATTATTGATCCCAGGTGCCGTTTTGGAGCAGATCATTAATGGAACCCAGGAATTTTTTAATGAGCTTGGCAAATTTGGAGTGCATATTCATTACTTAGGCGGTGAAACTGCCGATGTGGGGGATGTGGTAAGGACCATTGCAGTTAACGGAACCATGACTGCCCGTTGGCCTAAAAATAAATTGATCACCAATGCAAAAATTGCAGCAGGCAATGTGATTGTTGGGTTCGCAAGTTTTGGTAAAGCAAACTATGAAACCGAGTACAATAGCGGATTAGGAAGCAATGGTTTAACCAGTGCACGTCACGACGTACTTACTAAAAGATATGCTATTACATTCCCCGAAACCTTTGAACCATCACTAAAAGAATCTGTGGTTTATTTGGGTAAAAATGGAATGACAGATCATCTAAGCATCGATGGTCATGATACCACAATCGGGAAATTATTATTGTCACCCACCAGAACCTATGCGCCTTTAATGAAGGTTTTATTAGATAATTATTTTGATGCAGTGGCAGGTGTGATCCATTGCAGTGGGGGCGGACAAACCAAGTGCATGAAATATTTACCTGGTCCGATGAAGATCATCAAAGACAACCTATTTGATACACCACCCATTTTCAAATTGATCCAAGAAAACTCCGGGGCAGATGATCGTGAAATGTATCAGGTATTTAATATGGGCCATCGCCTTGAAATATTTACCGATGCAGACACTGCACAAAAAATGATTCAAGATGCTGCTGCATTAGGTATTGATGGAAAGATCATAGGTAGCGTAGAAGCGTCAGAGAAAAAGGAATTGCTGATCAAAACAGCTACTGCCGAACTCTTGTATGAGTACTAATGCAACCTTCATGAATCCCCGGCTTGAAAGCCAGGGTTAACATAGTTTTAGTTTTTGACTTTTTAATTTTGACTTTTTAATTTTTTATATGTCCGAGCCAATTGTTTCTATCAAAAATGCCAATATTTATCAAGGTGGAAATCTTGTATTGGAGAATGTAAGTTTTGAAGTGAATAAGGGAGAGTTTGTTTATCTAGTTGGTAAAACTGGTACTGGTAAAAGTAGCTTACTCAAAACCTTATATGGTGAGCTAACACTTACCGAAGGCTCTGGAAATGTGGTTGGTTTTGAACTGATCGGAATGGATTGGAAAAAAGTTCCCTTTCTGCGCAGAAATTTGGGCGTGATCTTTCAGGATTTTCATCTACTTACCGACCGTAATGTGCATGAGAATTTGAAATTCGTTTTGAAAGCTACTGGTTGGAAAGACGAAAAATTGATCGAAGAAAAGATCAATGACGTGTTAGATAAAGTGGGTTTAAAAAGCAAGGGCTTTAAAATGCCTTTTGAAATGAGCGGTGGAGAACAACAACGTGTGGATATAGCGCGTGCCTTGCTCAATTCACCAAAATTGATCCTCGCTGATGAGCCTACCGGAAACCTGGATCCTGAAACGAGCGACGAGATCATGCAACTGCTGATCCAGATCGCCAAAGATTATGGTACATCAGTAATTATGGCTACACACGATTTTATTGTGATCAACAGATATCCTTCAAGAATGCTGAAGACAGAGATGGGGAAGGTGGTTGATAGTGCGGCTTTGTAAGTGAAGAGTGAAGAGTGAAGAGTGAAGAGTGAAGAGTGAAGAACGGTTGTGCATTTCTTATCCCCAGATCCATTGGATTTGCTTTTCTGCGTTTCTCCGATTATTGAATAGTTGGTTGATCAGGGATTGCCTTTTTTCTCTTTCTTTAGCACTGAATGGCCTTTCAAATAAATCCCCTATTATTTTTTGAAAATCTTCTGGTGTATTGGCTAAGTGACACAATTCATTTAGGCCTGTACCTTCAACTGTTGCATCGTTAACGATACAATGTTTGCCATTGGTTAATGCATTTAGCAACTTTACTTTCATTCCTGTATTTGTAAAAGAAGGCAAAACATGGATATGCGCTTTTGCGATCATGTCTTGCATTTCTTTTTCGCTGGGGTTTTCCACGATACAGGTATGATTATATAAGTGACTCAGCTCTACCAGATCTTCAGACGGATTCTTTCCTGCAATTACCAGCGGGAGCTTTAGTTTGAAGAAAACTTCCTCCAGTAACCATTTAGCAGCTTTATCATTGGCATCGATACTAAGATCTCCATGATACAAACAATAGCTACCCATGCCTTCCAAGGAGGCATTCTCCCAATCTGGCAAATAGAGGGGGAGCAGGTCGATATTTTCGCAGCCAAATTCTTTCCGATAAACTTCGTTGTCTTTTTCTGTGACACCCCAGAACACCGCTTTCTTGGCCAATGCCGATTCGTACTTATGCAATAAGCGACTCTCGTTCCAATAATATAGTTTTCGAACGGGCGACTTGCTGCTTTTAAACAGATCATGGTAATACTGATACTCCACGTTGTGCAGCCTTACAAAACACTTTCGATCTTCAAATCTCTTGTCAAAGATCAAATAGCTGCAATGTACCCCCTCCATCAGAATGGGATAGTCGTCTTCCAATAAACGTTTCAAAAGCACTTCGTTCTTTCTACTCGCAACAATATAGGGAAGCTTACCGGAAATGGCTTTATGCCCCGTTTCGCGGTTGTAATAATGTACCGATGTGCAATATTTTTCTAGGACCTGCTGCTCTTCTCGGCCATTGTTGAAACAGTGTAAATGAATCTTAATCCCTAAATCGTATAGCGCTATCAGTTTATAAAACACATCCACCACACCGCCATAATTTGCCGGATAAGGAACATTGAAAGAGATAATATGTAAGTGCTTATCCAACCTAGTTTAATAATGCATTGTAAAATTTGATCAAACGCTGTTCCTCAGAATCCCAATTGAGCTTCTTTCTTGCTTCTACGCAATTTGATTGGAGCCTGTTGTATAAAACACTGTCTTGTAGCAAATTGTTCAAAGCTCGGGCTATTGTGTCGGGAGCAGTATCCGGAATCAGATAAGCAACCTCAAATTCGTTATTGATTGCCCGGTACTCGGGAAAGTCGATACAGAGTTGCGGGATCCCCGCCATGATATAGTCGAAAAACCGATTGGCCAAACTATGTACCTGACTCAATCCCGCATCATCAAATAAGGTGACCCCGATCGCAGCCATACCCGTTTTTTCCCTTAATTCAGTTGGGAAAATGGGCTTATTTATTTCAATTTTATATTGAAGTGAATATTCGTTAATTATTGATATTGTTTGATTTATGAAATTTCCTGTTCCGTAAATTTTTAAAGATGCTGCCACATTCTTCATGGCTGGAATCAGTTGTTCAAAACAGCGTCCCTCATTCACGGCTCCCTGGTAAATGATGTATCTCTGATCTGCCTGCTTGCCGGTATAAGGCAGATTGAGTGGAAGGTTCCTGATTACCTCATAATCTACCTGATAGCGCTGTTTAAGCGCCTGGGCGATCCAATCGTTCACCGTATACCCATTTTGGAATTTCGGCACTGTAAAGCGCTCAATAGCAAGCCAAATACGTTGTATTGGCTTACGGGTAGCCACTTCCTTTTGCTCTGTAAAGTATTCATGGGCATCATATACTCGAATGGTACCCTTGATCAAACTTGAGAAATAACAGGCTAGAATCGTATCCAGATCTATAGCGCAGATCAGATCTGACTTTTTGAATAAGAGGTAAAAGAACAAACGCAGATTGTATTCAATGTAAAAGAGGGCCCCTTTTTTAGATAAGCAATTAATTCTCAATTGCTTAAATGGCATCTGCTTAAGTTCTGGGCAGCCCTTGATCTTTCTCCCGATCAGCCAAACGTCATAACCCTCTTTAGCCAAAGAAGTACAGATGCGTTGCATCCGTTGGTCGAAGCTTAATTCATTGGTTACAGTAAATAGTAGGGTGGGCAAATTGGGTTGGCTTTTATGCCTCCAAATATAGCTCCTTGTATCAAATTTTGAGCAAAGGTTTTGAGGTAAAATTATTGCTCATCAAGTCTTATAATTAATTGTAAATCATATAATTAGTGACATGATAATTAATTACAATTTTATTTCAAGTCTTTTTCTCCACTTATTATGCACAGCAAATATTTTTGAATCGTTTTTGTTCCTCTTTTCTTGTATGTTCGTAGACACAAATAGGAAAACAGTGAGATTAAAATCGTTAGAAATTAAGGGGTTCAAAAGTTTTGCCGACAAAACTGTAGTGAGTTTTGATGAGGGGATCACCGGCATTATCGGACCAAATGGTTGTGGAAAAAGTAATATCATCGATAGTATTCGTTGGGTAATTGGGGAGCAAAAGATCTCTGCTTTGCGTAGCGAAAACCTGGAAGCCTTGGTTTTCAACGGTAGCAAAACCAGAAGCGCGAGCGGATTGGCAGAAGTGAGTTTGACTTTTGAAAACACCAAAAACCTCCTTCCAACCGAATTCAGTACCGTTACTGTAACCCGTAGATTTTATAAAAATGGCGAGAGTGAATATCGTTTGAACGATGTAACCTGCCGCTTGAAAGACATCCATAACCTCTTCCTTGATACCGGTGTAAGCACAGACAGCTATGCCATCATCGAGTTAGGAATGGTGGATGACATCATCAAGGATAAGGAAAATAGCCGTCGCCGCATGTTAGAACAGGCTGCCGGTATCACCATTTACAAAACCCGTAAAAAAGAAGCAAAGTCTAAGTTAGATGCTACCGAACAGGATCTGGCGCGTATCGAAGACTTGCTATTTGAGATCAATAACCAGCTCAAAACCCTTGAGAATCAGGCAAAAAAGGCTGAAAAGTACTTCGAGATCAAGAAAGACTACAAAGAGCTTTCCATTGAATTGGCTAAAGCATCTTTGGAAGGATTCAATATCACTTATCACGATCTGAACGAGCAACAAAACCTGGAAACCGATAAAAGGATCCAACTCGAAGCTGAGATCGCAACTGATGAAGCTGCTATCGAACAAGAAAAATTGGGATTTATCGAGAAAGAAAAGTCGCTGCAAACCATGCAGCACGCTTTCAACGATTTGTTGCAAAATCTCCGTGGAAAGGAAAACGACAAGAACCTAGCTACCCAGAAATTGCACTATCTGAAAGAGAAGGAAACTGGCTTGAAGGAATTTTTGGATAAGGCAACTGGTCAGTTAAAAACCATTGGCGATTCTATCGAATATACCCAATTACAGGTGGGCGAAGAAGAAGCTCGCTTGCAAGATCTGCACGATCGTGCCGAGACCTACAAAATGGATGTGGAAGATAAGCGCCGCATTTTTGATGA
>CAIYAG010000064.1 GCA_903924075.1 uncultured Bacteroidota bacterium
AACCTCCTGCATTAAAATTATTGCTGATCTTTTGAAGTGGTTCAGCAAATTCAATGACATCTCCAGTAGTTAATTGCTCGGCAAGATGATTATTTTAAATGTAGATCAATAGCTTTGATCTTGAGTTGATCCATTTGCCCAGATGCTTTACTGCCACTATGTTTGCGATGGCTTTCCAGGTTTTCTTTTTTTGAATGAGTGGCTCTTGAATGTTGGCGATGATGCTATCGTTTATGGAATAATGGTAGCCGATAAAACTTGGTTGTTTACGCAAATCCTGTTGCTCGCAAATCAAAGCGCCGAAAACAAATAGAAGTAAATGTATTGCAACACCACTCATGGCCATCCACTTGAATTTCAGGGTAATTGAACTAACCGAAAAAATCAGCAAGACTACGATTGAACACAGTGCAATATGGTGTAGAAGGCTTGCAGTAGCAGGTAAATAATAAGCAGATAAAATACCCATTGCAAAGGGGATCAGCAAGCGAACAAAAGGAGTGCTTTGCCAACTATGAATGGGTTGCATGGGCATGCACTAACCTAATAAAAAAGCCACACTAATGGTAGTGTGGCTTTCCAATAAAATAGTAAAATTTATTTACTCAAGTTCATGCTTCTTTCCTTGTACAGGGTACGGAAATAAGGATCACGAAGGTCTTTGATAAAGCGGATGGCTTCACCAGTGCTCTTCATTTCTGGTCCGAGCTCTTTGTTCACACCTGGGAATTTATCGAAACTAAAAACGGGTTCTTTAATAGCATAACCATCTAGTTTATTTTCCATCACAAAATCGGTCAGCTTCGCTTCTCCCAACATTACTTTCGTAGCGATGTTTAAATAAGGGATCTGATAAGCTTTTGCAATGAATGGAGTTGTTCTAGATGCACGAGGGTTTGCTTCGATCACGAATACTTTATCGCCTTTAATTGCGAACTGGATATTAATCAATCCTTTGATCTTTAAAGCACGCGCAATTTTCTCGCTATAGAATTGCATGGTTTCAACGATCAATGGAGTTAAGTTAAAAGCAGGTAAAACCGCATTACTATCTCCACTATGAATACCAGCTGGTTCAATATGTTCCATCACACCCATGATATGAAAGTTTTCACCATCAAAAATGGCGTCTACTTCTGCTTCCTGACAACGATCTAAGAAATGATCGATCAGAATTTTATTTCCTGGGATATGTTTTAATAAACTGATCACGGCTTTCTCCACTTCTTCGTCGTTGATCACGATCCGCATTCTTTGTCCGCCAATTACATAGCTCGGACGCACCAAAACAGGATAGCCAACTTTGTTGGCAACAGCTACAGCTTCATCAGCATCAACTGCAGTACCATATTCAGGATAAGGGATGTTTAGTTCTTTTAAAAGGTCGCTGAACCGGCCGCGATCTTCTGCCATGTCCATACTCTCGAAAGATGTTCCAATAATTGGAACCCCAGTTTCATGCAATTTTTTAGCCAGTTTGAGGGCAGTTTGTCCGCCTAACTGTACAATAATGCCATCTGGTTTTTCTAGGTCAATGATCTCTCTGAGGTGTTCCCAGAATACAGGCTCGAAGTATAATTTATCGGCCATATCGAAATCAGTAGAAACGGTTTCTGGATTACAGTTCACCATAATGGCTTCAAAACCGCACTCTTTGATGGCGAGTAGACCATGAACGCAGCAATAATCGAATTCAATACCCTGACCAATCCTATTAGGGCCGCTACCTAATACGATGATTTTTTTCTTCTTTGAAGGGATCGATTCGTTCGAGTTTAAAGGTTGATTCATTGCTCTTGAAATTGCGCAAAAATAGGGGTATCAAAGAAATTTAGGGGTTATTTTTTTACCCCTCCATTTTTCATCACCCATTTCACGTCTTCCAAGAGCTTGATATCCTTGCTGGGGTCGCCTTTTAGGGCGATCAGATCTGCAAAAGCACCGGGCTTGATTTCGCCAATTTTATTGGTCTGACCCAGTAATTCTGCCGCCGTGATGGTGGCCGATTGGATGGCTTGGAGGTTGGTCATGCCGAAACTAACCATATAGGAAAAGTCTCTCGCCTGGGGCAATTTCCAGTCGTAGCCACCAATATCGGTGCCGTAGGCAATTTTAACCCCTGCTTTGAGTGCTTTTTTGAATAATTCCGGTTCAGATTGTGTAAAATATAGGTTGATGGGACTTCCAGCTTTCGCCCTTCCTTCGGCCACATATTCGTTCACGTAAATAGTGGGGCACCAATACACTTTTTTATCAACCATCAGTTTGATGCATTCATCGTCCATCCCAAATCCGTGTTCAATACTATTTACTCCGGCATTGATAGCGGCAATAATTCCATCACGTGTTACTGCGTGTGCGCTGAACTTTCTATTTGATCGGAGGGTTTCGTCTCCAATGGCGTTGATCTCATCTGTTGTAAAATTGGGAAGGCTCCTATAAGATCCATCGGCCTGTTTGGTATAACCCCTGTCGGCATAGATCTTGATCCAATCTGCACCGTGTGCGATCTGTTCCCGAACTGCCCTTCTACCCTCATCTGCACCCGTAATTTCTTGTAACCCCTTGGGCATTTCGAGTTCCCAGGCGTAGTCAGATTCTTTGAGCGGATAGTGTCCGGTGGTATTAATGGCCAATGTAGCAATGAACATGCGAGGCCCCTCCATTTCACCTTTATTGATGGCTTTTTTAATATCGGCATCAGCGAAGCCTGCCCCTTCAGTACCAAGGTCGCGAATGGTGGTGAAGCCATTTAACAAACTTTGGTGGGCACTTTTCACAGCGCGGATGGTGCGGTAGGGAATGGATTCTTTGAGTACCTGCACATCATAATCTTCGCTGGTAATATCGCCTTGCAAAAGCACGTGGGTGTGGCAATCAATTAGGCCGGGCATGACGGTAAATGCAGAGAGGTTGATGCTGGTATCTGCTTTTAATTTGAAACCCGCTGCCGGCGAAATAGACTCGATCAGATTGCCTTTAATAAAGATGACCTGATTCTGTAAAATTTCGCCGGTGCGGGTATTCAAAACCTGACCGCAGGTGATGGCAATTGTTTTCTGAGCAGATACAAAGCCAACCAACAATAAGGATATAGCGAGTGGAAATATTTTTTTAAGCATGCAGTTGTTTTATGTTACAATGTACAAAGAAACTGTAACAGAAAACTGCTGCTATTCTGCGCCTGCCTGAGGTTCGTTATTGGGCTTTCTCCAAGTGCGGCATTTGTTTCTCCATTCTTCTTTCATTTTTTCTCTTTCTTCCGGGCTCATGTTATGCCATTTTTCTTTCATCTTGTTTTTCCAGTGATTGCCCGGACAGCCGCCGCCCCATCTGCCATGAAATCCGCCGAATAAAATTTTACTCAATACAAGGATGCCGATGGCTTGTACAAAACTAATCGGAGACACGTGTACTACTTCTGTGAGTATGCCATTCCATAAGCGCATCACTACATAACTTAAGAGCGATCCGAAGGCTGCTGCAAGTGCAGTAAAGCCGATGATTTTTTTGATCCAAAAATGCTTCTTCATAATATTTTTTTTAATTAATAATTTAATAGTTCATCGCGCAAGCTTGCTAGCCTTTCTCTCAAATGCAGTACAGCATAGCGTTTGCGACTTAATAAAGTATTGATGGTTTCTCCACTTTGTTCGGCAATTGTTTTAAATGGAACACCTTCTATTTCGTTCAATACAAATACTTCTTTTTGCGCAGCAGGCAGTTCATCCAGTGCATCGTTCAAAGTTTCCCAGAACAGATTGCGCAGGTATGCTGTTTCAGGATGATTGCTATGATCGAAAAAAAGTTCTGACCAATCAAAGCTTGTTTCTACATCTGTATCCGAAAACAGATCGCTCAGCAATTCCGGTTTTTGCTTGCGTTGTTTATCGGTTATTTTATTTCTAGTTACAGTAAATAGCCACGCTGTTAATTGCTCAATAGGTTTTGTGTTTCCAACAAATTGATAAAAAACATCCTGCAGAATGTCTTCCACATCGGCCTCATTGCTCACCCTTTTACGGATAAAGCCCTTCAAGCGTTTGGTATACGCATTGATCACTTCTGTGATATTGCTCTTGCCTTTGTCTGTCATGTTAGCCGGTATGGTCAATGCATTGTTCATCAATAATAAGGTAGACGAACAGTAAAAGATAATATTTTAAAAAAAATAGTATTTTTAGAAAAATATCTAACTATGAAAAGAATCCTTGCCATTTTACTGATTGGCGTAATGGCTGCTTGTTCTTCTACAAAGGTCTCTAATACAGAGTCTGCACCTAATGCCGATTTTACCAAGTATAAAACCTTTGATTTTTATAAATTGACTGCTTCTGGTGATACTGTTTCCAAGGGCTTTGACGAGCGTATCGCTTTATTGAAGTCAGCAATTAGTGGTGAGCTAGGTAAGCGTGGGTACACACAAAGCAGTTCCAATCCAGATTTGCTGGTGAATATTGGGATCCAGGTAGAAGAAAAAACCCAGACCCGCGAAACCGATTGGCGTACCGATGGCCGTTATACTTATGTAGGTCAGCGTAACTATTCTTGGAAGAGCGAAGAAATTGTTACTGGATATTATAAGGAAGGAACTGTAACCATTCACGTGGTAGACGCTGCTAAAAATAGCATGGTGTGGAAGGGTACTGCGAAAGACGTTTTGCCTAGCAAAGAGAAGAATATATCTGAAGCTGCAACAAAGGGTATGAAAGCTTTATTCGAAAAATATCCTGTACCAGCATCTAAATAATTGTGTAAAATTTTTTTGATAGCCCTGCTGCATTTCAGCGGGGCTATTTTATTTCGCAGAGTTCTTCCCATCGGGTGGTGTAGCGCGGGCTGCGTAATTCCTGCCGCATTTTCCAGTCGCGTTCCACACCGGCTGCGGCAAATTTGAGTACGTCGTTGCGCATGGCAAAATTGATATTGTCCATCATACTCATGAGCATCCTGCTTTTTTCTGAAGCGGGTGGTTTGAACAGCGAAGCCTGTATGGAATTATCGGGTACAATGCCACTGAGTATGACGCCCGCTTTCTTGTAGATCCGCCCTTTTTCAAACAACCGTTCTGTTAACTGCAATGCCGCTTTGATGAGTTCGTTGGTGAGCGATGTGGCGATGGGCAGATTGATATAACTGCTGATGCTGGCTCCGTGATGGTAACGTTTTGAATCGGGCGATTGTTCTTCTTTTGCGATCATCATCACACTAATGCAGCTTGCAGCACAGTGTTGTCTGCGTAATTTTTCTGCAGCACGTGAAGTATAAGTAGCAACGGCTTCTTTAATATGTTCGAGTTCGGTTACAGCAGATCCAAACATGCGCGTGGTAGCAATCATTTTTTTTGTGACGCGCTCGTCTTCCATTTCTCTGCTGGGTAAACCTTGTAGTTCTCGAACCAGTTTTGCGCCAACAACGCCGCCCAAATTTTTGGTAGCCCATGCAATATCTTTTTTACTCAACTCCAATGCGTTGTTGATCTGATGGAGCTGCAGTTTTTTTGCGTACTGATGGCCTACTCCCCAGATATCTTCCACGGGTGTTCTTTCCAGTGCCTGTTCTATTTTTCTGGGGCTATCGAGTAGCAATACACAGTTGGTTACCTGTTTATTTTTCTTGCACAATCTGTTTGCCACCTTACTCAACACTTTGGTAGGAGCCACACCAATCGAGACTTTGATGCCCGTCCACTGTTCTACCGTATCTTTTATTTTGAAAGTAAACGCGAGCAAATCTTTAGGCGCAATATGAGCGAGATCAAGAAAAGCTTCATCCACCGAATACACTTCTACCGAACCCGGCGGAAGCATGGTACGCAGGGTTTCCATCACCCGCCAGCTCAGATCGCCATAGAGATTATAGTTCGATGAGAAAGTGGATACACCATATTTTTCGATCAGGGGTTTTGCCTGAAAATAGGGTCCGCCCATTTCTACGCCGATCTTCTTGGCTTCATCGGTTCTGGAGATGATGCAACCGTCGTTATTGCTGAGCACGATCACAGGTTTGCCTTCGAGTTCGGGCTTGAATAATTTTTCGCAGGAGCAATAAAAACTATTGCAATCAATGATGGCTTTCATACGATGTCTACAAACTATGAATGGAATATACCACTACGCCCCAGGCGCTATAATTACTAAATTCTTCGATCTGGATATGGCCGTATTTTTTGTTTTCAGCGATCAGTGTGATGCCCTTTATTTGGGTTTGCAGCCTGCGTACCAAGAGCTCGCCATTGATCACGGCCACGATCACTTTTCCGCTCACGGCTTTGATGCTGCGATCTACGATCAGTGTATCGCCGTGGTAAATGCCGGCGCCAATCATGGCATCGCTATTCATGCGAAAAAAGAAGGTGGCGGGTTTGTTGCGGATCAACTGCTCATTGAGGTCGATCCCCCGCTCCATATAATCGTCGGCCGCGGCCCCAAAGCCCGTGGCATTCGCAGTGGGCACTTCCCACTGGTTGAAATTTTTACTGCCTTTATAGGCGGCGGTACTGCCCCTTTCGTCGCTAAACATGCTAAATAAATTTTATTATGCTAAATTGTTTAGTAAATTTATGCTAAATTAGTTGTCACGATAAAATAATATTTATGCAAATGGGTACAGTACAACAAAGTGGATATGGTATTTCGGGGATGGTTAATTTTTGCGAATACCTACTGGTAGCGCAGCCTGGGATAGATCTGCACGACAAGATCTTGGGCGAGCAAGAATATTTTTCGATGCATTATTTAGAGCGTACGGCCATTAAAATGAAACCGCATATAGAATTGGCAGCTTTTCAGGCGCGCGAAGAAATGGAGCCCACGCTGATCAGGTGGATGCACCGGATCATTAGTCAGCAGCAGGCATTCAGTTTTGCGTTGAATAATTTTAGTGGATTTCCGCCCGATACACTTTATCTGCGCATTCCTGAGCCGCAAGCCATACAGAAGCTAACAGCAGAGTTGGAGCAGTTAAACGATTATGTGAAAACCTATGATTGTCCGGCAATACGAATCAATACCAAGCCTACGGTGCAGGTGGCCAAAAAGTTAACGGAAGACAATTACCTGCGTGCCATGCTAGACTTTTCGCAGCGTAGTTTTCACGAGATCTTTGAAGTGAAGGAGTTGTTGTTATTACGCAGAAATCATGCGTTCGATAGCTACAAGCATGTCAACAAATTTGTATTGCAGCCTGCCTAAGAGCAGGCTGCAAAATTATTTATTGATTGCTTTGTGTGAGGTCTTTCAGTTCATTCAGAAACTCATCAGGGCTTTCTTTGGGTAATCCTTCCCAAGAGCGAAGTATGTTTCCATTGGCATCCAAAAGGGCAGTCATCGGAAAGCTGCCTTTGGAATTGTATTTATCAGCTAGTTGATCGTTTTGTTTTTGAAGATCCTTTGCCAATTGATTTTTTTTCTGTCTTGGAAAATCGGCATTCATCATCACTAGTTTCTGTGTAGCGAACTGCTGGAAAGCATCGTTGTCGAAAACTTCTTTGTGCATTCGAATGCAGGGTCCGCACCAATCAGAGCCCGAGAAATTAAGCAAAATGTATTTGTGCTCTTTTGTAGCAGTAGCCTTCGCCTTTTCAAAATTGGTTTCCCAAGTAGTGAACGATAGCATCAATAAACTCAATAAAACAATTCCGGTAAATTTCATGATCTGGGGGTTTTAATAGGTGTAATTATCTTTTTACAGATACCCTGTTCGAGATAAACACAGCCCGAAGATGGCAGAAATGGTCTAATTATTTTGTTAAAAAACATGCGTTGAAGAAATTGTGCAACTAATTAAACAACAGGATACTTGGGCATTTTCTAGGTAGTTCAATACTTAAGATTAAATTCGCGCTAAACCAAGCGTACATGCAGGATGTGATTGCCGCTATTGAAGCGATATTTCTAGAATATAAGAAAGCAGGGGCTGAAAGGATCGAAAAATTGCCACAGAGTGGGGGCGATCGCGTGTATTTCAGAATTTATTTTGGGTCAGAAACCTATATAGCTACCTATAACTTACACGTAAAAGAAAATCAGACCTTCATTGCTTTCAGCAGGCATTTCAGAAGCAAGGGCTTACCGGTTCCTGAAATATTACTTGTGAATGATGCCAACACCATTTATCTGCAAGAAGACCTAGGCACGGCCTCTTTGTTAAACGAATTGGAACTACACGGGCACGGAGATAGGTCCTATGGTTTATTCCAAAAAAGTTTAACGGCCTTGGCAAGTATGCAGATAAAGGGAGATGCGGGATTGAATTATAATTTATGTCTTACTGCCAAAGAATTTGGTAAGCAAGCCATCATGAGCGACTTGCTTTATTTCAAATATTATTTCTTAGATACCCTTCAATTGCCCTACGATAAGCAGGCAATGATGGATGATTTTGAAGCATTGAGTTCTTATTTAACCAGAACGGAAAATAAGTATTTCATGTTTCGCGATTTCCAGAGTAGGAATATTATCGTGAATAACAACGAAGTGCATTTTATAGATTTTCAGGGTGGCATGAAAGGTGCCTTGCAATATGATGTGGCATCCCTTTTATGGCAAGCGAAAGCAGAATTGAGCGAACAGTGGAAAGATGATCTGTTAGAATTTTATATCAATGAAGTTGATCAATTATTAGAACGCCCAGTTGATCGGATCACATTTGTGAGTCAGTATAACGGCTATGTATTAATTCGTTTATTGCAAGTGATGGGTGCCTATGGCTTTAGAGGTTTGTTTGAAAGAAAAGCACACTTCTTATCTAGCATCCCATTGGGTTTGAAAAATTTAAAATTCTTTTTAGATCATAAACGTGTGGGCATTGTTACGCCTGAGTTTGACAGGGTATTGCATTTAGTAGTGTCTGATGAGATCATGCAAAGATTTGAACCACCACAGGCAAATGAGGATACCCCTTTACTAATTGAAGTAAATAGTTTCAGTTATAAAAAAGGGATCCCTGTTGATGAGAGTTCGAATGGGGGCGGATTTGTTTTTGATATGCGCAGCATATTAAACCCCGGGCGTTTTGATGATTACAAAACCTTGAGTGGGAAAGATAAATCAGTTCAAGATTTTTTGGAGCAACGTACCAGAATGAATGAATATTTGAACAGCGTTTGGGACTTGATTGATATTGCTGTGGAAGATTATTTGAAAAGAGGGTTTAGCCATTTACAAATTAATTTCGGTTGTACCGGCGGGCAACACCGCAGTGTATATGCAGCCGAACAAACGGCCCGGCATTTAAGAAACAAATACAAGACGAAATTGGTATTAACACATACTAATTCTGCCAATTGGTTTAAAGGATAAATGATACAACATGAAGGCAATGATTTTTGCAGCGGGATTGGGTAGTAGACTGAAACCCTTTACAGACAGCCATCCTAAGGCATTGGCGGTAGTGAATGGTAAGACTTTGTTAGAAAGAAATATTTTGTACCTGCAAAAATTCGGGATCAAAGAAGTGATCGTGAATGTGCATCATTTTGCAGATCAGATTATTGATGAAATCGAAAAGCATAATGGATGGGGATCAACGATCACCATTTCGGACGAGCGCGAAGAAGTTTTAGAAACCGGTGGGGGATTAAAAAAAGCAGCCTGGTATTTTGAAGGTAATAAAGCATTCGTGGTAATGAATGTAGATATACTTACGGATCTTGATCTAATGGAAATGATCAGATCGCATGAGCAAGAAAAACCATTGGCAACATTGGCAGTTACTCAAAGAAAGTCTACCAGATATTTCTTGTTCGATACATATGATGCTTTATGTGGTTGGAGAAATGTGCAGACTGAAGAAGAAAAACCGGCCGACCTAATAGATACTCAGGAAGACTATGATTTACTGAAAGAAAAAGCATTTAGTGGTATTCATATCATTAGTCCGGATATTTTTTCTTTAATGAAGCAAGAAGGAAAATTTTCGATGGTGGATGTGTATCTTGATCTCATGAAAAAAAATAAGATCAACAGTTTTGATCATTCAGGCGGGGTTCTCATTGATGTAGGTAAGCCCGAAAGTCTTCTTAAAGCAGCAACATTATTTGGGTAATCAGCAATATTTGAAAATGAATAAGATCAGATTCGCAATTATTGGCTGTGGTAGCATTGCTCAGCGGCATGCCCTGCATGCCAACAATTATGGCGAGCTGGTAGCGGTTTGTGATATAGCGCAAGAAAAAGCAGATGCACTAGCAGAGAAATATCAGGCGAAAGCATTTTATGCTATTGAGGAATTACTCTTGCAAGAAAAAAATATTGATGTAGTTGTGATTTGCACTCCCAATGGGTTACACGCAACACAATCTATTCAATCCTTACATGCGGGATTCCATGTATTGGTTGAAAAACCAATGGCCATCACCACAAATGATTGCGAAGCCATGATGCAAGCAGCTATAAAAGCAGGCAAACAGATTTTCACTGTTAAACAAAACAGGTTTAACCCCCCAATTGCTGCACTAAAGAAAGTGATCGATCAAAATAAACTGGGCCAACTCTATTCGTTTCAACTGAGTTGTTTTTGGAACAGGCCAGCAGATTATTATCTCAATTCCTGGCATGGAACTGATTTGGATGGAGGGGTTTTGTATACACAGTTTAGTCATTTTATAGATTTGATCTATTGGCTTTTTGGAGATCTTACTTCGGTAAAAGCCATTACCAAAAACTTTGCACATCAAACCCAAATGCTGGGCGAAGATTCGGGTGTTGTAATAGTAGAATTACATAATGGAGCTATTGGTACCATTAACTATTCAGTGAATACCAAACACAAAAATGCAGAAGGTTCCTTAACAATAATTGCCGAGCATTTAACGTTAAAGATTGGTGGCGAATACCTCAATACAGTAGCCTATCAACAAGGTTCTGGCATTCAGTTATTCGATATCGTTTCGGAACAACCGCCTAATGAATATGGTAGTTATCAGGGTTCGATGAGCAATCATCATCAAGTGTATGAGAATTTGGTACAGACTCTGCAGCTTGGTTTGCCCTATTATGCTACGGCCTATGAAGCGATGAAGACGGTTGAAATTATCGAACGCATCTATCGATCTGCTAAAAATTGGAACCATGGAATATCAACCCAAACAAGTGAGTATCCGTGACGTGGTTTTCGGGAAAAATGTCACTATCGTACAACCTTCTAATATTTACGAATGCAAACTGGGCGACGATTGTTTTGTGGGCCCATTTGTAGAAATTCAAAAAGACGTGGTCATCGGCAATAATTGCAGGATCCAATCGCATAGTTTTATCTGCTCTTTAGTTTCTTTTGGAAACAACTGTTTTGTTGGTCACGGTGTTGTGTTCGTGAACGATTTATTTACCAGTGGCGGTCCGGCTGGTGATCCTACCCTTTGGAGAAGAACAACCATTGGCAACAACGTTTACTTTGGCAGTAATGCAACAATATTACCGGTTAGCATCTGCGACAATGTGGTGATCGGTGCAGGTGCTGTTGTTACCAAGAATATTACCAATCCTGGAGTTTATGCTGGTAACCCTGCACGTAAACTGCGTTAATTATACTTTGATATAGATCTTCTTTTTATCGAGTACATAAACGATCGACCAATAAAATGCAATCGTGATCAGTGCATATAATAGTGACCCAATTCTCAGATCGGTTGCAATATTCTTACAAACATGTTCATAGAACCAAGGGAATGCAGAAGTGTATACCTTCTTTCCTGTGACTGGATCTAGATGGTCAACCCATCTTAAAAGTGCGAGGATCCTTGGTAAAAATCCGCTTAGGAAAAATATAAATAATGGGTTTTTCCCAAACACATCAAAGAACTTACTCCATGCACCTTTGACAGATTTGAATTCTATTAAATAGATCAATGATGAAAGGGTAAGTGTACCTAGTCCGGTAGTATACAACACATAACTGCTGGTCCAGATCTTTTTATTGATCGGGAAAACCATATCCCAGCAATAACCAGCAAATACCAATACAAGTCCGGCCATCATCAGCCCAGCTAGCATTTCAAAATTCTTGCCTTTTTGTTGAATATACTGACCCACCAAGAACCCAAAGATCACCTGTACAATGGGAGGTGCTACACTAGCTAGCCCTTCCGGATCAAAAGCCACGCCTTCTCCTTTATACATATGTGTAATGCCAAGGATCTTCATATCAACACTGGTTCCAAACCATCCAGTTAAACTGTAGGGGTCGCCCGGAGCGCCAAGAACCATACAAATAAACCAATAGAGCAATAGAATGATCGCGCCAATTACAAAAGCGCCCCTTGCTTTGGCGTAAAACACGATCACAGAAGCAAAGAAATAAGCAATGGCAATTCTTTGAAGTACGCCCAGGATCCGAACGTTTTCCCAGACTTTGAAAATGAGGTTTTCGCCATCGTATTTTATAAACGGGCTCCAGTTAAGAAATAGTCCTATCATGAAAATCAGGAAAGTTCTTTTCACTACTTTTTTCCAGAAAACACTGGGTCCTGCTTCTTCGAAACGCGGCATCACAAAGGCCATTGCGTTTCCTACTGCAAACAAAAAGAAGGGGAATACCAGGTCGGTTGGTGTGCAGCCATGCCAAGGTGCATGCTCCAAAGGGTCGTAGATATGCGCCCAACTACCCGGGTTATTTACCAAAATCATGAGTGCCACTGTGGCACCTCTGAAAACGTCGAGCGAGTAATAGCGTTCCTTCATGGCAAAATTTTCAATCTTGAAGATAAGGATTGCCATGATGTTACGAACAATTAGCTGATTTTTTTAAGGTGTTTAAGGGGTTTAAAACACAATCATTTTTACAATAAGCTAACTGCCAGTTTGTATTATAAATAACTTAGATAGTTGTAACTTCGATGTTCTAGTAATTCGACAGTATATGAAAAAGAATATTTTAATAACAGGTGGAGCTGGATTTATTGGTTCTCATGTTGTACGATTATTTGTTACCAAGTATCCCGAGTGTCAAATTTTTAATTTAGACGCATTGACCTATGCGGGGAATCTCGAGAATTTGAAGGATATCGACCACCTTCCTAATTATCATTTTTTAAAAATAAATATTCTGGATGCTCCGGCACTAGAAGCAGCTTTTGATGAACACGATATTACCGATGTGATTCATTTGGCAGCAGAATCTCACGTGGATCGTTCAATTATTTCTCCATTAGATTTTGTGTACACCAATGTGATCGGTACTGTGAATTTATTGAACACTGCAAGAAAAAAATGGAAAGCAAATTATGCAGATCATTTGTTCTATCATATTTCAACTGATGAAGTATATGGAAGTCTTGGTGCAGAAGGATTTTTCTTAGAGACTACGCCATACGATCCAAACTCGCCATACTCTGCCAGTAAAGCGGCATCAGATCATTTTGTACGTGCTTATCGCGAAACATATCATATGAGAACAGTGGTATCTAACTGTTCTAATAATTATGGTCCTTATCATTTCCCGGAAAAATTAATTCCATTATTCATCAACAATATCATTGAAGAAAAACCTTTACCAGTTTACGGAGATGGTTTGTATACACGTGATTGGTTGTATGTAAAAGACCATGCATTGGCAATTGATACGATATTCCATAATGGAGTTGATGGGGAAACTTATAATATTGGTGGCTTCAATGAGTGGCGCAATATTGATTTAGTGAAATTGCTTTGCACACAGATGGACGAAAAATTAGGAAGAGTAAAAGGGTATAGCGAAAAACTGATCACTTACGTGAAAGACAGACCAGGACACGATCGCCGCTATGCTATTGATGCAAGCAAAATTAATCGTGAGCTGGGCTGGAAACCAACTGTAACTTTTGAACAAGGTTTGAGTGAAACAATTGATTG
>CAIYAG010000065.1 GCA_903924075.1 uncultured Bacteroidota bacterium
AAAACGGGATTAAAACTAAATATACCTTACCTTTGCCAACTTCCAAAATTCATGCCGTAACATGAAGTTAGTGCCTCCGCCCCTGGCGAGAATACGACTGAATGTGGCTATCATTCAAAAAAGAATAGACACATGAAATTATCACAATTCAAGTTCGACCTTCCGTTGAACCTCATTGCCCAGAACCCGACCAAAAAAAGAGAAGACAGCCGAATGATGGTTGTTGATCGCAAAACCGGGCATATGGAGAACAGACATTTCCGCGACATCCTAGAGTATTATGATGACAAAGATGTGTTTGTAGTAAATAATACCAAAGTATTTCCGGCAAGAATGTATGGCCGTAAAGAAAAGACCGGTGCTAAGATCGAAGTATTTTTATTGCGTGAATTAAACAAGCCCAACCGTTTATGGGATGTGATCGTTGATCCCGCAAGAAAGATTCGTGTAGGAAACAAATTATACTTCGGAGATAACGAAGAATTAGTTGCAGAAGTTATTGATAATACTACTAGCCGTGGCCGTACCATCCGCTTTTTATGGGATGATGATGATGAGAGCTTCAAAAAAATGTTGGAATTTTTAGGAGAAACTCCTTTACCAAAATACATCAAGCGCAAGCCAGATGAAGAAGATAAAGAGCGTTACCAAACAGTTTATGCAAAGCACGAAGGTGCAGTTGCAGCTCCTACTGCAGGCTTGCACTTTTCTAAAGAATTGATCAAACGTTGCGAAATCCAAGGGATCCGCTTTGCTGAAGTTACTTTACACACAGGTCTTGGAACTTTCCGCCCGATTGAAGTAGAAGATTTGAGCAAACACAAGATGGATGCCGAGTACTATCAAATCACTGAAGAAGCTTGTAAAATTGTTAACAAAGCAAAAGAAACAGGTAAAAGAATCTGTTCAATTGGCACAACAACTATGCGTGCCATGGAAAGCAGTTTCACAGCACAAAAAATGTTGAAGCCAAGTGAAGGGTGGACCAACCACTTTATTCACCCACCTTATACTTTTAACGTGGCAGATAGTTTGGTAACAAATTTCCACCTACCAAAAACAAGTTTGTTAATTATGACCTGCGCTTTTGCAGGATATGATCTAGCAATTGAAGCTTATAAAAAAGCGATCAAAGATAAATACCGCTTCTTCAGTTATGGAGACGCCTTATTAATTATCTAATAAAATCTAGCTTAAAAAAATCCCCACGAGTTCTCGTGGGGATTTTTTTTTGACCATTTTCTGACTAGATAATTAATAGTGAAGAACGAAGAGTGAAGAGTGAAGAACGGACAATGATTTCGGTAAAAGATTTACCCTAAGCTTCGCTCAGGGTTTAGTTATAAGACAGACATCATCGAAAAAGAAAAACCCTTGGCCTGCCAAGGGTTTAAAAAATATTGTCATTATTCAATTGTCCGTCCGTTCGTCACTCTTCACTCTTCACTCTTCACTCTTCACTCTTCACTCTTTTAAAGTCCAAAAAGCCCACTATTCAATAGCTGCAAGGTCTTTGTCCTGAACTCTTTTGGAACAAGTAAGGAAATATTATGCGGACTACCACCATAGCTTACCATCGTAACTGGAATTTCACGGACTGAATCAAATAGCTTCATCAATACATCGTCGGTCTTTGCAATCTCATTTCCAACGATTGAAACAATTGATTGATCTTTTTCAACTTCAACTGTTCCAAATGGTTCAAGTTCTTTTACGATTTCTGCTAATGCTACATCAGAATCAATGGTAACAGATACTGCTACTTCAGAAGTAGTGATCATATCAATCGATGTGCGGTATTTTTCAAATACTTCAAACACCTTACGCAAGAAACCATAAGCCAATAACATGCGGCTACTCTTAATTTTAATAGCGATGATGCCATCTTTCGCAGCAACAGCTTTCACACCAACGCTTCCAGCTTCTTTGGTAATGACGGTACCTGCAGCTTCTGGCTGCATGGTGTTTAATAATTTAACAGGAACATTTTCCTGTTGTGCAGGCCAGATACAGGTTGGATGCAAAATTTTTGCTCCGAAATAAGCCAACTCAGCTGCTTCATCAAAGCTTAGTTGTTCAATTGCTACGGTCTTATTAACAATACGGGGATCGTTGTTGTGCATGCCATCAATGTCGGTCCATATTTCACAAACCGTTGCATTGATCGCTGCTGCAACCAATGATGCGGTATAATCACTTCCCCCACGTTTCAGATTATCCACTTCGCCACGAACGTTGCGGCAGATATAACCTTGGGTAATGAATATTTTCTTATCAGAATGTTCTGCTAATGCAGCTGTTAATTTTGTTCGGATAGCTGGAAAATTAGGTTCTTCATTTGCATCGATCGACATGAATTCTAATGCCGGCAATAACAAATGATCGATCCCTTGTTCTTCTAAATAAACGCAAAACAATTTCGTACTCATCAATTCACCCTGCGCCAAAATATCTTTATTCAAAGCTTCACTAAAAGAAATGCGCAAAATAATATTTAAGAATTCAAAATGTTCAGAAACGATTGCATTTGCCTTTGCACGATTTTGATCTTGCTTTACCAGATCCAATACAAAACTGCGGTAATGTGCCTCAAGATTATCAATCTTCTGCTTAGCTGCTTCACGATTGCTTTCAGCCAAACTATTGCTGATATCCACCAATGCATTCGTAGTTCCGCTCAATGCACTTAACACCACAATTTTTGATTCCGCATCCTTAGTGATCAACTGAGATACCTGATGCATACGTTCTGGTTTCCCTACGCTGGTTCCACCAAACTTCATTATTTTCATTATACTACAATTTTATCTTAAAGAATAAGCCATTTGGCATGATCCTTTTGAATTGGGTGCAAATGTAACACGATGTAATTAAAAATTTGTCAAGGATTGGCAATAAAACTCAATTGCAATAAATTTTATATATTTATTGCAGGATATCCCACATCCAATTATTCATCACAAATACTATTCAATGAAAACCCATTTAATAGGTCTTCTTATCCTTTGTGGCATTTCCTTTACTGCTAATTCGCAGCGAGCTGTACGTGTTTATTCAGAACAAGATAATTTCAAAAAAGGCAGCTACCGTATAATGGCTGAACTAACAAAACACGGTTCCTATACCGTTTCACTTACTTTTCAACAACTAACAGGCTTAACCTGTTCAGAGGGAATTGGGAATATCATATCAACATTAAATGGTCTAGGAATTCAACAGATTGCTACCCTCAATCCTATTGGAAATATTAGTCCTCATTTCACTTATTCTTACACATCATGGGTCGGCAAAAGCATTAATAAATTGGATTCTCTTTACCCCTATTTACTTCCAGGTACAACTTCTACATCTATTAAAACTTCTGGGGTGTATTTTTTGGGTGATCTGATCGGTAAAGGCTATGGAGAATTTTATGCAATGGGATTTCTGTATAATTTAGGCGATACCATTTGTGCAACTAGAGGAGGATTGGTATATGACGTATTTGATAAAGCGGAACCAAGAAAAGAGGGCGAGGTTTTTAGTACCAAAACCAGAAACTTAATTTCTATAGAACATAATGATGGAACCTTAGCACGATACAATATTCTGAGTGAAATTAAAATGCTTGTGCAAATTGGAGACAAAGTAATACCCGGACAACCTTTAGCCGTATTTGAAAAACAGGGGCCTGATTATACCATGATCTTTGATCTATATTATCTAAACCTGAGAGAAACTGGCAAAGGGGCAACAAATTATTTTACAACAAGACCAAGGTTTGTACTCGGATCAAATGAGATTGCACTTGCATCTGCTTATACCCAATATGCTCCAATCATTCATCCGATAGAAATCATTACGAAGGAATTATCAAACAGAGAAATTAAAAAACTGGGATTGAAACATTAAGCTTATTGCCCAAAAGGCTTCTGTGTGCTGCATTCTGCATTTGGCCCTTTATCAATGTGTAAAAAGTCGCAGAAGTATTGATAAAAACCATATCGATATTTGGTTCGTTCAGAATGGTTTTCACCGCACTCTAATCCGCCATTGATCACGTTCACAACAGTTCCAAAGCCAAGTCCACGACCACCTGCAATATCCTTTGCAGTAGGCTCCCATTGTCCGGCCATTAAATCGTGACAGGAAGGTTTAGGATATTGATCCCTCACCCAAAACCAGATAGCACTGGCGAAGCATAGTACGGAGTCTTTTAAAAGCAGATCAGGGTTATCTAACAGAATTTGTTTGTTTCCAAAATAAGCTTCGCTAAACTGACCATAGTTATAATTCCAGCTAAGCTGCATGGGGCCTCTTCCATGATAAGATTGACCAGCAACCGGTAGCCATTTCTTCTTACTTGTATCAGCATATTGGAACTGAACATTTGGGAAACCTTTTTCCTGCACAAAATACAAACCCCATTGATACACACCACCTGGTGCATTATCCCATCCTCCACTTGTTTCGTGCGACATATTTGCAAGGAATGCTGCCAGTTCTCTTCTTTGTATACTATCATTTCCATCACCTAAAAAAATAGGAAACATTTTTGCTGCAGCAACAAATGCATCAAAACTATAAAAGTTGTTTTTTGCGACTCCTTTAAAACTACTGTCGGGATATTTTGAAATATGGTACCGATTAGGAAATAAACTATCCCATTTTTTAGCGTCTAAAAATTTAGTGAGATTGGTTTGGTTATTTTTTTTATTTGCAACAATCACATCATCTGTTTCATCTTCCACTGCAGCACATGCCTGCAAAAAAAACAATGCAAGAAAAAAAGAAATGATATAAGGTGCTTTCTTCATCGTTGATAGACATTATAATTTCAATCCAAACTTTTCTGCTATTTCGTGCAGATCTTTTTCAACTGGTTCTACTAAAGGTATTCCTTCTTTAATTCTAATTGCTTCCATCTCTCTCTCAGGATCGCCAGGAATTAATACTTTATCATTTCCTTCTGAAGGTTGCGCATTTCTAAAGCGTGTGATCCAATTATCCATATGGCCTTTAAATTCCTCTGCTGGGCGAAAAGCATCTACGCGCATTGCCCCGAAAAAATGCCCAAGCCCTTGTCCGGGCTGATTTTCAGGCATTGGTACATAAGCAGGAAATGGTGGCGCCCACGGACCATAAGAAGCGCCGCTTAACACTGCAGAGAAAATATCAACGATACTACCTAATGCATAACCCTTATGACTTCCATGCTCCCGATCACTTCCAAGAGGCAATAATGCGCCTTGTTTGCGAATGATATTCGCATCAGTAGAAGGGTGCCCTTCTTTATCCTGTGCCCATCCAAGTGGCATATCCGCATTCTTACGTTGCAATATTTCAAGCTTTCCATTTGCAGCTGTAGTGGTAGCAAAATCAGCCACAAATGCAGGTTGCTCATTTGCAGGAATGGCAACAGCGATGGGGTTTGTTCCCAGCATTCTTTCATTAGAAAATGTTGGGGCTACTAACGCAGAGGCATTGGTCATCGCCATACCGATCATATCATCTTTTAAAGCCATCATCGCGTGCGCACCAGCAATACCAAAGTGATTAGAATTTTTAACACTTACCCAACCTGTTCCAACCAATTTCGCTTTATCGATCGCAACCTGCATGGCAAATGGCGCTACCACTAACCCTAGTCCCGCATCACCATCAACTACTGCAGTGCTTGGGGTTTCATAGACTACTCGAATATTGGGCTTCGGGTTTACTCTACCAGCTTCCCATAAACGTAAATATCCACTCAACCTTGCAACACCATGACTATCAATTCCACGCAGATCTGCTGAGATCAAAACTGTTGCAGCAGTTGTTGCATCATGTAAAGAACAACCCATTTTAAGAAATACGGCGTGTGTAAATTGATAGAGCCGTTCGTAGGAGAATGTATTCACAGTTGAATATTAAAAAGATTCGATGAACAAATAATAGCTGCAAATTAAACGATTTAAGGTCATTTAAATGATATAGCTAGTCCCTATCTTTAGTTCATGAAACGCGTTTTAACTGTAATTCTATTTATTCTCTCCTATCATATTTTATTTGCGCAAACTGCCAAAGATACTATTTACTCAAGCTTCGTTTTAGATCAAAGAAGAGCGAGCTTCAACGAGCACCTTCAAAAAAGGGTTCTTGATCAAAATATGACGCAGCAATTAGATAGCAATACGGAAGCATCATTTCGAGAATCATGTGGTGCGATCGCTCAATTTATAGTACAGTCGCCATCCATTAAAATTGGGTTTGCACAATTATTCGATAAATATCAACAACTAAATTACAGCACCAAACGCGTATTTCTTGAAGCAGTTTATGCGAGTTATCCAAAAGAATATGAAAAAGAAATGGGCACTTTGCTTCTCATAGAAACAGTGCCAAAACTTTTTGCGATGCAAGCCGTTTATTTGTATCGAATGCATCCGCAAAAAAGTACGCTTGATTTTATCAATGTCTATTTTGATCAGCATTTTTCAAATAGTGGTAATAATCAATTATTGATCGAACTGAAAAAATATTTGAATAACCGTGAAGTAAACCTGCAACAAAAAACCCCGAAACTTAAAGACCTTTTTGAGCATCAAAAAAGTATTGGAACAAAGATCATTTATAGTTTTCAAAGATGGAACCGAGACTATCCTGGGATTGCCATTATTCAGAATGCGGATGGCAGTTTTCAGCGTGATAGTAATGGCCATATTCTAATGATCGAACAGCTTGCCAGAGCGGGTTCAAACCTACCCTATTTTCTTACCAATGGCAATACACCACAGGGAATTTTTAGTATCACAGGAACTGAAGTGTCGCATAGTTTGTTCATCGGACCAACCCCTAATTTTCAAATGCTGATGCCCTATGAAGCCGATTCTGCATTTTGGCATACATCATATGACAACAGTAAAGATTCACTGAGTAATTATAATAATTTATTGCCGCCAAGCTGGAGAAATTACGCCCCCATTACCGAATCTTATTATGCCGGAAAAATAGGCAGATCAGAAATTTTATCGCATGGTACAACAATTGAACCTTCTTTTTTTAAGGGGAAACATTTTTACCCGATATCTCCTACCCAAGGTTGTTTATGTGCCAAAGAAATTTGGGATCCAACCACTGGAAGATTAATTGAAAGCGAACAGTTTAAACTATTGAACGGGTTTCTATCTACCCCAGGAACAAAAGGTTTTTTGATGGTTATTAATGTAGATAACCAACAAAAAGCAGTCAGTAAAAAGGAAATCGAAACATTACTGAAAAAATAAAGGCACCCTAAAAGGATGCCTCGGTTTTTCATGGAACAATTTTTTACAATTTTATTCCAACCCCCAGCTGGATTTGCTGGTTAGTCCATTTGTCTTGCTGACCAATATCATTGATATTCTTCAAGCCAATATTGTATCGACCATAGATTCTTAATACTTTTAAATTCACTTGTAATCCGCCAACCATTCCAAAATCTCCATTTGCAAAAGCACTTTGTCCGTTCTGCAAAAGGTTATCATTCTTATTGATCAAAATCCCGAATTGCGGACCCGCTACTAAAGAAAACATACCACCTAAATTATAACGGAGAAGAATTGGAATTGACAAGTAGTTTAAGGTAACGTTGTCGCTCATATTAGGGTTGGTAATACCAGGATATAAGGAAGAAAAACCTGAAGCTACTTTGGTATTTGTTTGATTAAATAATACCTCAGGTTGTATTCCAAATTTCTTGGTAAAATCAATTTCTGCAAAACCACCCAAGTGGTAGCCATAGGTAAATCCATTATCAAAGGATTGCCCCTCAATTTGGTTCATATTGAATCCGCCCTTAATTCCCAATCTAAATCCGCCTTGGGCATTACTAGCAATTGAGATCGCAATGATCGCAAAGGATGCTAAAAGTAGTTTTTTCATAGTTTGTAGTTTCTATAATAACTACCAAAGCCGTGCCAATATTTTAAATGGAAGCTGAAAAGTGGTAAATATGCAATCTTATATAAGTTCGATAACAGTTATTTCTGGCATAATACCAACTCGTCCGGGATAACCAATAAATCCATAACCCCGATTCACATATAATTTCTGATTCCCATCCTCATACAATCCTGCCCATTGACGATACATCCATTGCACAGGGCTCCATTTAAAATAAGGGTTTTCCAATCCAAACTGCATTCCGTGCGTATGGCCTGCCAACATCAGATCAATATCGGCGTATTTGGTTTTCACCTCTGCATCCCAATGGCTAGGGTCATGACTCATTAATATTTTGAAAGGGATCTTTTCGGTTCCCGGATAGGCTTCTACCATTTTACCGTATTTAGGAAAGCGACCTTTAGCACCCCAGTTCTCAATTCCCAATAATGCTATTTCGGATTCACCTTTTTTCAAAACAACGTGCTCATTCATCAATAAACGCCATCCCAGATCCTTATGCACTTTTTTAAGATCCTCTAAGTTTTGAATTTTTTCTTCTTTCGTTGGCCAAGCCACATAATCGCCATAATCGTGATTTCCCAATGTACTAAAAACGCCCATTGGTGCTTTGAGACGGTTAAAGACATCCATATACTCCTGCATCTCTGTGGCCCGATCATTTACCAGATCTCCCGTAAATAAGATCAGGTCTGCATTTTCTTTCAAGATCATATCTACTCCATGATTCACAGCAGCTTTGTTTTGAAAACTACCGCTATGTATATCACTGATATGGATCAATTTCATTCCCTTAAAAGCTGCAGGAAGGTTTTGATAAGCCAGCTTTACCCTTTTTACTTGATAATTATATTTATTAGAAAATCCATACAGCAATGTTCCAAATAAGGTGCTTCCAACACCTAGTCCCAACCAACTCAGGAACATAGACCTTGGAATGGTATTTCCTTCACTCATGAATTGAGCCCCAGTTGTTGGTAATACTTTGCCCAGCATAAAAACAGATCCTCTTCGCAGATCATCCGTCAAAAAGAATATGGCTGCGATCAATTTGGCAAAAAATAACCCAAGGAATATGGCAAAAATATAATTTCTGAAAATTTTAGAAGTCTGCAGTGCTTGGATATAAGGGAACGACATCATCAATAAAAGCGTTACCCCCGAAACCACCCAATAGCTAATATGGATCAGCATCCTTGCCTTATCACTTGAATTCTGGGTTACTGTTTTTAAAGCCTGGTACACATAAAAATCTAATAATAACATCACCAATGCTATGATCCACCACATGCCTGAATTTCTCATTTTATTGCTTTTCTTTTAGTAGGTTGACGATTAGGAAATGCATTTATTGTAACAATTATTCATTTTAATCAAATTAATTAAAACTAATATGCGTTTTGCATTCCTAATGAATCTCTGCGAAACTAACAACTAACTGATATTATTGTTTCGAAATCTATGCTAAAGTGTATTTTTGGCATCCTGAAAATTCAAACCATGAAACTTAGTTTTTACGGACATTCTTGCTTTTCGGTTGAGATCATGGGAAAAAAAATACTTTTCGACCCATTTATCAGCTATAATGAACTGGCGTCTGCCATCGATATCAATGGTATTGAAGCAGACTATATCTTCCTTTCTCACGGCCATGCCGACCATATTGCAGACGCAATTGCCATTGCCAACAGAACTGGAGCCAAGGTTGTAGCGAATTGGGAGATCCACGAATGGTTGAATAAACAGGGCATCCAAAACACACATCCCATGAATACAGGGGGTAAATGGACTTTTGATTTTGGTACCGTTAAAGCCGTAGTTGCGCAACATAGCAGCGGATTACCCGATGGATCCTATGGCGGCAATCCCCTTGGTTTTGTTTTCATGTCTGAGGCAGGAAACTTTTATTATAGCGGAGACACAGGTTTAACCCTTGATATGCAGCTGATCCCAATCTGGGCCAAACTCAACTTTGCAATCTTGCCCATTGGCGACAACTTTACGATGGATGTTTCAGACGCTATCAAATGTGCAGAATTTATTGATTGTAAAAAGATAGTTGGGGTACATTATAATACCTTTGGTTTTATTAAAATTGATACCGAAGCAGCACAATCTGCTTTCAAATCAGCCGGCAAAAGCTTATTATTGCCGGGAATCGGTGAAACGGTTGAAATTTAAAGAAATACAAATTCATCAAATAGTCTGCGCAAGCGGATAAATGAACAAAATATGGCGAGAATCATTGGCGTTGCCAATCAGAAAGGCGGAGTAGGCAAAACAACTACTGCTATTAATGTAGCGGCCAGTCTGGCGGTTTTAGAATTTAAAACGCTTTTAGTTGATGCAGATCCTCAGGCGAATAGCACCACTGGTGTAGGTTTTGATTTGCACAATATCACTAATAGCTTATACGATTGCATGGTGAATAATACACTTGCCACCGATGTGATCTTAAAAAGTGATGTTCCCAATCTTGATCTATTGCCTTCGCATATTGATTTAGTTGGTGCTGAAATTGAAATGATCAATTATCCCAATCGTGAAAATGTAATGAAGGGGATTTTGGATGCAGTTAGAGATAAATATGATTTTATCATTATCGATTGCTCTCCATCATTAGGATTAATAACTGTTAACTCATTGGTTGCTTCCGATAGCGTGATCGTTCCTGTTCAATGCGAATTTTTTGCGTTGGAAGGATTGGGCAAATTACTGAACACGATCAAAATTGTTCAGAATAGATTAAATCCCGAACTAAAAATTGAGGGTATTTTAATGACCATGTACGATGGCCGTTTGAGACTTTGCAATCAAGTTGTTAGTGAAGTTAGAAGACACTTTGATGATATGGTATTCTCAACAATCATCCATAGAAATACTAGATTAAGTGAAGCACCTAGTGTTGGGAAGCCAGTGATTTTATATGATGCAGAAAGTAAGGGTGCCGTTAATTATCTCAATCTTGCAAAAGAAATTTTACAGAACAACGGACTCACTAAAATGAGTAACGAAGAAAGAATCATCGAATAGTTCCAAAACACTGAGCGAACTATTGCTACAAACAAGCATTGAAACATGAGTACACCGAAACAAAATAAAGATCTAATAGGTAAAGGATTACGTTCACTTTTGCAAAATATCGATGCTGATCTGAAAACTACTGAAGGAAGTTTGAAAACAAAAGTTGTGGAAGAAGTTACCGCAACAAATCGTTTAGCGATCACTGAAATATCTTTAAATCCAAAACAGCCGAGAAGAGATTTCGATGAAACAGCATTGAACGAGTTAGCTGCTTCCATTAAGTTACACGATATTATCCAACCCCTGACTGTTTCAAAACTTGCCAATGGTAAATACCAATTGATCGCAGGTGAAAGAAGATTCAGGGCTTCAAAAATAGCCGGCCTTAAAGATGTTCCGGTTTATATCAGACAAGCGAACGACCAACAGTTGCTGGAATTGGCCCTGCTCGAAAACTTACAAAGAGAAAACCTAAATGCAGTAGAAGTAGCATTAAGCTATAAGCGCATGATGGAAGAACTCAACTATACCCAGGAGCAGGTTGCAGAGCGCATGGGAAAAGAAAGAAGTACCGTTACCAATTATATTCGTTTGCTCAAATTACCACCAGATATTCAACTAGCAGTACGTAGTGGCGACCTAAGTATGGGGCATGCTAGAGCATTGGTAAGTATTGATACGATCGATAAACAATTGTTTGTATTCAAAGAAATTCGAAGTAAGGGTTTAAGCGTTCGTCAAACTGAAGAGTTGGTTCGTAAAATGTATAAAGCCGACAAACAAGGAGCTGTTAAACCTTCTCTAAAGTCTGACTTGCCACCAACCTATAAAAAAATAGAAGATAATTTAGCCTCTCATTTTGGCACAAAAGTTAGAATGGCTCATAATAAAAAAGGCTATGGTAGCATTAGCATTGAATATTATTCATTGGAAGAACTGAATAAGATTTTAGAAGCTATGAATGTTACGGTCAGTTAATTGTTCATGAAATTGTTTCGTCTCATCATATTTATTCTTTTCACCACAGCATCGCTGGGTAGATCCTATGCCCAATCCAATGCAACAATTTCTTCTTCCAATCCTGGTATAGTAGTGATAAATGACACTACAAAAAAAGCTGCAACAGATAGTCTTATAAAAAAACACGACCCCCGAAAAGCAACCAGAAGATCAGCGATGATTCCAGGTTGGGGTCAGGCTTATAACAGAGAATATTGGAAAATCCCGCTAGTATATGGCGCATTGGCGATCCCTGCAGGATTATTCGTGTATAATAATAACTGGTATAAGAAAACAAAATACGCTTACGAAGCAAAGTATAATGCGGAAGTCAATAATGACACAACCGGCCTAGCCGCGATCGATCCGCAATTAAAGGGATTGAGTACGGCTTCTTTACAAAGCTATCGAAACAGTTTTCGGCGAGACCGAGATTACTCCATACTTTTCTTTCTACTAGCATGGGGATTAAACGTTGTAGATGCCACAGTATACGGGCATTTAAAAGATTTTGATGTGAGTAATGATTTGTCGATGAATGTGAAACCAATCTTTAATCCAACAACTCGAACACCAGGAGTTACTTTAACTTTTAGTCAAAAGAAACCTGAACACAAGCTTTTTGAAGTGAGATAATTAGTATCTTTTTCAATTAGTTTTACAACCAATATATAAACTAACTAGCATGAAAATTGCATTGATCGGATACGGAAAAATGGGGAAAGCCATTGAAACCATTGCTTTGGAAAAAGGTCATCAAATTGTTTTGAAGATCGATATTGATAACGCTTCCGATCTCAATCAAGAAAATATTTCAAAAGCTGATGTAGCAATTGAATTTACTGGTCCACATAGCGCATTCCATAATGTGATGAAATGCTTAGAGTTGGGTGTTCCTGTAGTTTGTGGATCTACTGGCT
Organism: uncultured Bacteroidota bacterium; assembly: GCA_903924075.1. Taxonomy (GTDB): domain Bacteria; phylum Bacteroidota; class Bacteroidia; order Chitinophagales; family Chitinophagaceae; genus Sediminibacterium. Next base: position 12,849 of record CAIYAG010000065.1, read on the forward strand.
GGTTAGACAATTGGGAAGAAGCAAAAAACTACTGCGATAAACAGCAGGGCAGTTTGTTGTATGCGAGTAATTATAGTATTGGTGTTAATTTGTTTTTTGAGATCAATAAATACGTAGCCAAATTAATGAGTGGTCATCCCGATTATGATGTAGTTATGGAGGAGATCCATCATACACAAAAGAAAGATGCCCCAAGTGGTACAGCTATTACTTTGGCAGAACAAGTATTGAACTTCATCAAACAGAAAAAACAGTGGGTGAATGAAGTGAGTGATAATGCCGCTGACCTTTCCATCATTTCAAAAAGGATCGATCCCGCCCCTGGCACACATACCATCAAATACACTTCAAGTGTTGATGATATTGAGATCATTCATACAGCGCATAACCGTGTTGGGTTTGCGGGTGGCGCCGTGCTAGCAGCTGAATTCCTACACAATAAGAAAGGGATCTACAATATGAAAGATGTACTCGGACTATAAAAAGTAAAAGCCCCCTAAAAAATTAGGAGGCTTAATATTTTTGAATTTTGAATTTTGAATTTTGACTTTCAATTATAATTTAAAAGAGAATCCCAATTTCACATTAAAAGCATTTGAAGCAGCAACAGAAATGGGTTGTTCCCAATGAGCCTGTGTAAGTTGCAATTCCAAACCAAATAAACGGGCACCAGCCCCATATTCGTATATAAATCTGCTGCCAGTTGTACCACTATTTGAATAACTGTTCATGGCTGTTCCCACATTACCTAATAGAAAAAGGTGGCCCATTAAAAGGTATTGTCTGAGCCCCCCCTTAATGGTAGTTACTTTTAAGTTGCCTGCAGTA
>CAIYAG010000066.1 GCA_903924075.1 uncultured Bacteroidota bacterium
TGCTTCCAATTGGGAGAAAAAACGAAAGCCTGGCGGTGGATATACCTTCCCTGATACACTGTTTCAATCGCAACCTAAACAGTCGGAAGAAGAGGAGTTGCGCAGATTGTTTTATGTGGCAGTTACCAGAGCCGAATTAAAACTGACCATCTCCTATAGCAAATTCCGCAACGACGGAAAAGCACTAGAGCCATCCATGTTCATCGCTGAGATCCAAGATGTTCATGCATTACCTATACAACAAATCGTATTGGATCAAAGTACCATAAGTGAATTTGCACTGGTTCAGTTTGAAGAAGAGCAAGCGCCAGAAATTGAAAAAGTGGAAGCAGAATTCATCGATCGGATGCTGGAAAAATTTGTAATGAATGTAACAGCGCTGAATAATTATTTGAAATGCCCCTTACAATTTTACTTTCAAAATCTGGTGAGAGTACCTTCTGGTAAATCTGAAGCAACGGAATTTGGTTCTGCAGTACACTTTGCGTTAGAAAAGCTATTTTCTAAAATGCAGGATAAAAATCAGTTCCCCGAGATCGCAGAATTCGTGAACGACTTTGAATGGTATATGCACCGTCATCGCGAAAGTTTTACTAGAGAGGAATTTAATCGAAGAATGGAATACGGACAGGAAGTACTTACTAACTATTACAACAAATACATTCAAAGCTGGAACAAAATTGTAGCAGTTGAAAGAACCATCCGAAATGTGGTAGTTGCAGGAGTTCCATTGAAAGGGAAACTCGACAAACTTGAATTCGATGGAAAGTCGGTGAATGTGGTGGATTATAAAACTGGTGACATTGAAAAGGCCAAAAAGAAACTGAACCCTCCTGAAGAAGAGGATCCAAATGGAGGTGATTATTGGAGACAGGCCGTATTTTATAAGATCCTGGTCGACAATTACGAACAGAAAAACTGGAAAGTAGTTAGTACAGAGTTCGACTTTATTGAACCCGATAAGAAAAAACAGTACCGCAAAGAGAAAATAGTGATCCAGGATGCAGACATTACAACCGTAACGCAGCAGATCAAAACGGTATGGAAAAAAATTCAGGACCGCGAATTGTATACAGGATGTGGCAAGAAAGAATGCAATTGGTGCAATTTTGTAAAAGACAATAAAATGGCAATCGCATTACACGATCTGAATGAATCAGATGGTGGAAACGAAGAATAATTCATTTTTTAACTAGTTCTACTGCTTTTTCAAGCACTTAGGGGTTCTATATTTGCTGCGGAAACAAATTTGATAATGGTGTATGAAAAATAAATGCTCAAATTATATATTGGCCATTGTTTGTTTGATGATAACCATCGGCTTTTACTCCTGCGCCAATATTATTCCACCAGGTGGCGGACCAAGAGACAGTCTTCCCCCTCGGTTGGTTGCTGCATTTCCGAAGGATTCTTCTTTACACGTGTCTACAAAAACGATTGTGTTAACTTTCGACGAATATGTATCGCTTCAAAATACAAATGAAAATCTGATCATTTCTCCTAGTCCTCAGAATATTCCCTTGGTCGACTCTAAGCTGCACAACGTAACAATTAAAATGAGGGATAGTTTGGAGCAAAATACCACCTATTCATTCGATTTTGGGAATGCGATTAAAGATGTGAACGAAGGCAATGTGGCCAAGAATTTTAAATATGTATTTTCAACTGGCAACAAGATCGATAGCAATAGTTATAGCGGCTATGTATTTCTGGCAGAAACCGGCAAAACAGATACCACACTAATAGTTGTATTACACAACAATACCAATGATACTGCTATCTACAAATTAAAGCCTCGCTATTATACCAGGATTGATAAAAAGGGTTTCTTCAATTTTAAATATTTGCCTGAAGGAAAGTTTTCGGTGTATGTCATCCCAAATGATTTTACAAAAAAATATGACGACAGTACAAAAGTGTTTGCTTTTCTAAAAGAACCCATTCAAATTAATAGAAACCTAAGAAGCGATACTTTATATGCCTATCAGGAATATAAAAAGCAAGAACTCAAAGCAACTGTTTCAAATAATAATAACCCCCAACCAAAATCGAAACTTTCTGCAGACGATAAGCGTTTGAAATATAGCTCTAATCTTGAATCAGGCGGACAACAAGATCTATTACAGAATCTTGAACTCAATTTTGCTCGCCCATTGAAATCATGGGATAGTAGTAAGATCGTTTTGTATGACTCGCTTTATAAACCCATTACAGGATATAAGCTTTCGCTGGATACTGGCAAAACTAAAATCAGTTTAGAATATCCATGGAAAGAGAAGCAGTATTTAAGATTGATTGTTTCAAAAGATGCGTTTATTGATACTGCTGGCAATGGTCTTTCAAAATCTGATACTGCTAAGATCTTCACTAAAAGAAACGCTGAATACGGAAGTTGTAGGATCCGATTTGTAAACCTTGATTTAAATACGCATCCAGTAATCCAGTTTGTGTTAGATGGAAAGATTGTTGCATCCTATCCGCTCAATGGTAAAGAGTTTGTACGTAAACTTTTTAAACCAGGAGAATATGAATTCAGGGTTTTATTTGATACAAACCAAAATGGCAAATGGGATTCTGGATCATTCAAAGAGAAAAAACAACCCGAGTTGGTTAAAAGCTTTACCAAAAAAATCATTATCCGCGCCGACAGAGATACTGATCAAAGTTATATTTTCAA
>CAIYAG010000067.1 GCA_903924075.1 uncultured Bacteroidota bacterium
GTTCAACACTTCGTAGCTTGATGAACTGCTTTGCGATCTCTATTTCTGTTGGTTTACAATATGGTGTTCCATTAGATGAGTTTGTTGAGAAATTCGTGTTCACCAAATTCGAACCAGCTGGTATGGTGGATCATCCGAATATCAAAACAACTACTTCCCTTGTCGACTTTGTATTCCGTGCACTTGCTTACGAATATTTAGATAGAACAGATCTGGTTCACGTGTTAGACAAACCTACAGTAGGCAATACTGGGGAAGAGGAGGGAGAAGCCATTTTTTTGGGAAAGCCTGAGTTGAGCAGTATTCGTGTTACAGCTCCGTCTGCAAGCACCACTGCTCCTTCGGTTCATAAAACTGAGAAAGTAGCTGTAAGAGCAGATCAAGGAATGGATGCTGTAAATGCAGCTGCAAAAAGTATGCAGAGCGATGCGCCATCTTGTAACACTTGCGGTCACATCACTATCCGCAGCGGTACTTGTTACAAATGCCTGAACTGTGGCAATAGCATGGGATGCAGCTAGTTCAAGTGAAGAGATAAGAGTGAAGAGTGAAGAATGGACGATGAAGGTTTTGAAGAGAGGATTGGAAGTAAGTACCACAACATAGGGTTTTAGACAGCAATGTCTTAGCCATAGGATTTTTAAACCGTACCTGGTTTCGAACCGCCCCAATTTTGGGGCGGTTTTTTTATTTCCATATGCATAAGCTCTTGCCCGGTAAACCAGCTGTTTTTTTTGCATTCCTCACTCCTCACTTCTCACCCCCCCCCACATTTTTCTTCCCATTCTTCACTTTTCACTTTTCACTCTTCACTTATTTTCCTACATTCATTTCTCTAACGATAACAAAATTCAACAAAGCTATATGGGAGATCTTCAGATCAAAAAACAACCAAAAAAATACGACGCTGTGATCGTAGGTTCTGGTGCTGGTGGCGGTATGGCCGCTTACACTTTATCGAAAGCCGGACTAAAAGTTTGTTTAATAGAAGCTGGTCCGAGTTATGATCCTGCGATCAATTCTTCTCAATTGAAAAATCCTTGGGATTCACCTAGAAGAGGTGCTAGCACTAAGTTTCGTCCGTTCGGTGATTTTGATGGCTGTTACTGGGGTTGGGAAATTGATGGTGAACCCTATACTATGAAAGAAGGCTCCGCTAAATGGGATTGGTGGCGTGCGCGTATGATTGGAGGAAGAACCAATCACTGGGGTAGAATTTCGCTACGCTTCGGACCAAAAGATTTCAAAAGAAAAAGTATTGATGGCCTCGGTGATGATTGGCCCATCAGTTATGATGATGTTAAACCTTATTACGATAAGATCGATAAATTGATCGGTGTGTTTGGATCGATGGAAGGATTACCTAATGATCCTGATGGAATTTTCTTGCCAGCTCCAAAGCCACGCTTGCATGAATTGATGATCAAAAAGTCAGCAACAGGAATTGGAATTCCAGTGATCCCTTCGCGTTTATCGATCCTTACAAAAAAGATCAATGACGAAAGAGGTGCTTGCTTCTTCTGTGCACAATGCGGTAGAAGTTGTAAAGTGTATGGCGATTTTTCTTCCTCTTCTGTTTTGATCAAACCAGCGATCATGACGGGCAATATCGATGTTATTACCAATGCCATGGCTCGTGAAGTATTAACTAATGCAGAAGGTTTGGCAACTGGTGTTTCTTTTATTGATAAAACAGATAATCAAGAATATCAAGTTTTTGGTAAAGTAGTGATCCTTGCAGCTAGTACCTGCGAAACGGCTCGTTTATTACTCAACTCAAAATCACAGCGCCATCCAAATGGATTGGCAAATGATAGTAATGTTGTTGGTAAATACCTGCACGATTCTACTGGTGCTGCCATGGGTGGTGTTTTGCCAGAACTCTTTGGCAGAAAGCGTTACAATGAAGATGGAGTAGGGGGTATGCACGTGTATACACCTTGGTGGTTGGATAATAAAAAATTAGACTTTCCACGTGGCTATCATATTGAATATTGGGGTGGCATGGGCCAACCTGCATACGGATTTGGTATGGGCATACAAGGTCAGAATGGCCAATTCCCTGTAAATGGCAAAACCAAAGAAGCAGGGGGTTATGGTGAATCATTAAAAGAAGACCAACGCTTTTTCTATGGGGCTGGAGTGGGTATGGCTGGACGCGGGGAAGCTGTTCCGAATATTGATAACTACTGTGAAATTGATCCTACCGTGGTTGATAAATATGGTATTCCTGTTTTGCGTTTTCATACCAATCACTCAGACTATGAAATCAAGCAAGCCAAACACATGAAAGAGACTTTCAAGGAGATCATGCACAATATGGGCGCAATCATTACCTGGGGTGCAGATGATAATGAGAAAAATAAATGGGGCTTGAACAATCCTGGCAATATCATTCATGAAGCAGGAACAGTTCGTATGGGTGCAGATCGTAAAACTTCTGCATTGAATAAATGGAGCCAGGCGCATGATTGTAAAACATTGTTCTGTGTGGATGGAAGTCAGTTTACCTCACAAGCCGATAAGAATATCACTTGGACTATTCTTGCGCTTTCTATGCGTGCTTCTGAATACATCATCGAAGAATTGAAAAAACAAAATATCTAATACCCTCGGGTTTAAAAATAAAATTATGGACAGAAGAAAATCGATCAAGACACTTTTTGTTGGCACATTTGCCACAGGCGTATTGGTGGAAGCTTGTAAGCCCAGCGAGAAAAAAGCAATTGCAGAATCTGCAACTGTAGCACTCGATGCAGATAGGATGCAGGAAGAAAAAGATGCTTTGAAAAAACTCAATGCAGAAGATAAATATTTCACTCCTGCAGAAATGGCAACCATCACCGTGTTGGGTGATATTATTATACCTAAAGATGCAGTGAGTGGAAGCGCTTCTGATGCGAAAGTGCCCGACTTTATCGAATTCATTGTAAAAGATATGCCTGAGCACCAAACACCTTTACGTGGTGGTTTACGATGGTTAGACCTGCAATGCCTCACACGATTTGAAAAAACGTTTACTGGATGCACAGCCAAGCAACAAATTGAAATGGTTGATATGATCGCTTACCCTAAAAAAGCAAAACCAGAAATGGCACAGGGAGTAAGTTTCTTCAACTTGATGCGTGATCTTGTTTCAACAGGTTTCTATACTTCAGAAATTGGTGTAAAAGATATTGGCTATATGGGCAATGTTCCCAATCAATGGAACGGGGTACCTGATGATGTGTTGAAGCAATACAAGATGGCTTATTCTGAAAGAGAGCTTAAGGAATGTGTGAAGTATGATTAGTCACTAACCTTAAACTTTTTTCTCATTAAATAAATTTTTAGATAAGAGTGAAGAGATAAGAGTGAAGAGTGGTGAATAAGTTTGAAAGATAAAAGTGAATTAAAAAGGGTGAAAGTGTCTGTCTGACTAACTTTCACCCTTTTCATTTTCTCACCACTCTTCACTCTTATCTCTTAACTCTTAACTTTTTTCGGGTTTAGTTAACTGTGGACCCCTCACCAATCGCATCTTCAGGATTGATGAAATGTAATTTACCGCTTGCGTCTTCTGCCATCAAAATCATCCCATTGCTTTCAATGCCACGCATTTTACGGGGCGCTAAATTCACAACTACGGTTACTTGTTTGCCAACAATATCTTCAGGTTTAAAATGCAAGGCTATCCCTGAAACAATTGTTCTTGTTTCAAAGCCCAACAACACTTCTAATTTTAATAGTTTGTCTGCCTTCTCAACTTTCTCAGCACTTACAATTTTACCAACACGCAGATCGATCTTTGCAAAATCATCGAATACGATCTCTGGCTTTACTGGAACGTATGCTGGGGCTGCTTTTTCTTCTTCGCTATTTGCTTTTGATGCTTCCAATGCTTTGTGTAGTTTTTCAATTTGATAAGTTACTTCTGTGTCATCGATCTTACGGAACAATAATTCTGGTGGGCGAAGTGTATATCCTACACTCAACAATTTTAATTTTCCTGCATTCTCCCATTCCAACATTTTATCTACCACTTTCAATAAGTGACAAATTTTCTTAGCTGTGAATGGCAAGAACGGGTTAATTAGGATTGCAAGGTTGGCAGTCATCTGCAAACAGATATGCAAGCAGTTATCGATCAGTCTTTGTGCATCAACTTTAATCTTCCCATTTTCATCAACCTGCTTCGCAAGAATCCAAGGTTCTTTTTTCTGCATATACTGATTGCCAGTTCGTGCTAAATCAATTACCTCAAACAAAGCGTCTCTGAATTTATATTGCTCCAGTAACGATTCCACTTTTTCTTTACTGTTGGTGATGGCCTTAATTGCTTCAGTATCCAATTCATCAAATAACTCAGGATAAAGTGGCGGCACTTTCCCGTTACACAATTTGTGCATCAACACCATGGCGCGATTCACAAAGTTTCCGAAAATATTTACCAGTTCACTATTATTTGCATCCTGAAATCCCTTCCATGTAAATTCACTATCCTTGGTTTCTGGAGCAATTTGAGTTAGGTAATAACGTAGGGCATCTGCTAATTGTGGTCCGCCATTTTCTTTATTGATAAAGTCATCAATATAATCCTGCATTTCCAATTTCCAGTTTCTGCTGGTACTCATTTTATCTCCTTCCAAATTCATGAACTCATTGGCTGGAACATTATCAGGTAAAATATCGCCATGCAATTGCAACATCACAGGAAAGATGATACAATGGAATACAATATTGTCTTTGCCAATAAAGTGTACCAACTTGGTTTCTTTATCCTGCCAATAAGGTTTCCAATCCTTTCCATTATCTAAAGCCCATTGCTTGGTGGCACTGATATATCCAATGGGTGCATCAAACCAAACGTATAATACTTTTCCTTCTGCACCTGCAACAGGCACTTTGATACCCCAATCCAGATCGCGCGTTACGGCTCTTGCTTGTAAGCCTCCATCGATCCAACTTTTACACTGACCAACCACGGTATTTCTCCAATCTGTTGCATGATCTTTCAAGATCCAGTCGCTCAAAAATTTCTCGTGTCGATCCAATGGAAGATACCAATGCTGGGTAGCTTTTTTAATGGGCTTGTTGCCGCTTAATGTGCTTACTGGATTGATGAGCTCATCCGGACTCAAGGTCTTTCCACAACGCTCACACTGATCGCCATAAGCACTCTCATAACCACAATTCGGACAAGTGCCTTTTATATATCTGTCAGCCAAAAAACTATTCGCGGCTTCATCAAAATATTGCTCACTTGCTTTGATCTCCAGATCTCCATGATCGTTCAATACCTTAAAAAACTCCTGTGCAGTTTCGTGGTGAAGCGGAGAGCTGGTTCTATGATAAATATCGAATTCAATTCCAAGGTCTTTGAAATTCTGGGCAATAATGGGATGGTATTTATCAATGATCGCTTGTGCAGTTGTTCCTTCCTTGGTTGCCTGAATTGGAATAGCTGTGCCATGCTCGTCGCTACCGCAAACAAATACCACATCGCGTTTCTGAGCTTTCAGATAACGTACATAAGTATCTGCTGGAAGGTAGGCTCCGGCCAAGTGGCCAATATGCTTCAATCCGTTTGCATAAGGCAAAGCGGCGGTAATTAAATATCTCTTCGGGTTCTTCATGTTTACTTTCTAAGGTCTGCAAAAGTAAGCAATCCTAGTTTAAGCAGGAAGAATGGAGGAAGGGCCACATTTCCCTATTTTTACAATATGATCAAATTACCTCCCTATCTCAAAAAAGGAGATACCATTGGCATTGTTTGTCCGGCTGGATTTATGACTTTAGAAAAAGCGGCTACCTGTATTGAAACCCTAGAAAAATGGGGCTATCAAGTGAAATTGGGCAAAACCCTGGGTTCGCAGTTTCACTATTTTTCTGGTACTGATGAGGAGCGTGCAGCAGATTTGCAATCAATGCTGGATGATCGATCTGTGAACGCCATTCTTTGTGGCAGAGGTGGCTATGGGGTGAGTAGAATTATAGATCGTCTAGATTTTAAGAGCTTCAAGAAAAATCCCAAATGGTTGATTGGTTTTAGTGATATCACCGTTTTACACGCAGCATTGTATCAGCAGGTCAAATTTGCATCGATACATGCATCCATGGCGGGAGCATTTAATGATGGTGGAGCAGAAAATGAATTCATAGAATCATTGAGAAAAGCCATCAAGGGGCAGCTGGCAAATTATAGTTGTCCACCCCATGCTTTTAATCATTTAGGAAAAGCTAGTGGAGAACTGATCGGCGGAAACCTTTCTTTGATCGTTCATATGATCGGTACAAAAACGGCGTATCAAACAAAAAATAAAATTCTCTTTATTGAAGATGTAGGTGAATATATTTATCATATCGATAGAATGTTTCTGCAATTGAAAAGAGCAGGGTTTTTAGAGGGATTGGCTGGACTAGTGATCGGTGGCTTTACCGATATGAAAGACACTACAGTTGAATTCGGAATGACGGTTTATGAAACCTTGCACGAGCACCTGAAAGAATATAATTATCCTATTTGCTATGACTTTCCTGTAAGTCATGAAACGCCTAACTATGCTTTGAAAGTGGGCGTAATACATGAATTAACAGTTTCGAAAACTAAGGCGGTCCTGAAAGAAATACGCTAGCCTTCAGGTAGTGCTCTCTTCATAATGCGTAGCCAGTTACCATGCATTACTTTTTCAATCTCTATTTGAGTATAACCTCTATTGGTTAATAGGGTAGGAACGATTTGTAGATCTGCAATCGTTTCAACATCATAAGGGCATTGCTCCTTACCATATGCGCCATCTAGATCTGTGCCTATGCCTACATGATTGGCGTTGCCAGCGATCTGGCAAATATGATCCATTTGATCGATCATTTTTTCTAGGTTGCAATTCATTTCCTTCGGATTAGAAATGCCCCTTTGCCAATTTGGAACCATCATCCAGGCATCCAGCGCACCCCCAATTACAGCATCTTTTTGAATCAATGCTTTGATCATATCATCGCTGAATTGTCTGTTATGATCTACAATTGCTCTGCAATTATTATGACTCGCCCATATAGATCCATGATAGATTTCCATGGCATCCCAGAACGCATCATCACATAAATGCGTAGCATCTAAAATCATATTCAATGATTCCATTTCTTTTAATAAACTTCTGCCCATTTCATTCAATGATCCGCTCGAATCAGTTCCATTGGCATAACGGCCTGGGCCATAATGACCTGGTCCAACTGCACGCAAACCATAAGCATAAGCACGATGCAAATAATCGATATTCACCAGGGAGTCGGCACCTTCTAAACTTAAAATATATCCGATCGGTTTTTTTGGGTTCCAGTTTTCTAGATGCTGAACTAATCCTTTAATATCTGTGATCTGAATTAACTCACCAGCTTCTTCCATAGTCCGGTACCAGCTCAGCTGTGCCTGTGTTTGCGCCCATGCCTGTTCAGGTGAATTCCATCCCTTTAATTTTGATGTTGGTGAAACATATCTTGCGATCTGCGTAGCAACAACCAAACCAATATTTCCCTTTCGCAATTCTGGAAATGCAACAGTGCCCTTTGCTCTGTCGGGTTTATCGTTCATGTCTTTTTCGCGTTCCCGAATTGCCATAACAGGAAGTCGCAGATCACGATTCCATTCCATGGCATTCATACTCAGATCGAGGTGGGCATCAACAATTAACATCTGTCTTTTTTAAATCGTAATTTTTCTATCTCGTGCAATTACCCTCCATTGTTTGTGCACCTCATGGTTCTCTACTATATTGGCCTCTGCATATAATGCTACAGTCGGACAAACATGCACAGGTACACCATACAACACATCACCCACTTTATAAATACTGGTGTCCTCAACCGTAACACTCAAATGTTCTTCGCTCTGTGCTTTTGGTACAGCATTCGGCGCATTTAAAAAATGTACACGTGGTAATGGATTTTCTGCTGCAACAGCTTTATGTCCGAGGTCGCAACAAAAAGTTTTTTCATCAATGATCGAATTGATCCTTGTAATTACTAAGGCAGCATAATCAAAGGGTTCATCGGGTACAATATGTTTGTAGGTCCAGTCCCAGAAGATAAACGTACCCGGACTATATTCCACACCCTTCCTATCTGTATGCGTAGGAAAGCTAGGAGAGCCGCCCACTACTACTTTCATGGTTTTACCGTCGAATGATACAATTTTATTTTGCAACTCCTCCACTTTTGCAAACCCTTCATCCGATTTGCGTTTTCTTTCAGCAAAATCGGTATCCCGAATATGGCCGTCGTATCCATGCAATCCAATAATGCTAATACCTTTTAAAGATGCACAAGAAGTATATAATGTATAGGCATCAGTTGGTTTAATTCCAGATCGGTTCATGCCAATATTCAAATCGATATAAACATCCAAATGCAAACCTGCATTTAAAAAAGCTTCCGATAATTTTGTGGCGGTACCGATATTATCAATCAATGTACAATAATGTGTGCTTGTAAATTTTTTGATTAATGCAAGGAGGCGTTCAATTTTTGGCCCTGTAGGTTGATGTGCTAAGATCACATCGGGTGCTTTTAAGTTGCCTAACATTTCTGCTTCTGCAATGGTAGCACATTTGAATTTATAAATGCCAGCATCTAATAAAAGCTGACAAGCTTCACTCATTTTATTGGTCTTCACATGTGGGCGCAAAGCTTCTGTGCTTCCTGCCATTTCAATCAATAAACGAATATTTTCTTTTGCTCTATCAGGGTATACTAATAGTGCAGGGCTATCAACCGATTCGATATTTTTTATTTCGTACCATTCCATCTTTCGTTCATTTTTTTAAAGTGATGTGCTTTCGTGTAATTCAAATAAGGCTTCAATTTCAACTGGAATATTACCTGGCAAGGAACCCATGCCAACGGCACTTCTAACACCAATGCCATTATCTTCACCCCAAACTTTCGCAAAAAGTTCACTGCAACCATTGATCACAAATGGATGCTTTTCAAATTCAGGTACACAATTCACCATTCCTAAAACTTTGATCACGCGTTTAATTCTATTGAGTGAACCCAGGTTTGATTTAAGGGTGGAAAGAATTGCCAGACCCACTTGTTGTGCTGCCAATTTTGCTTCTTCCTGAGTTAGATGATCACCCACTCTCCCAACGATCAGTGATCCATCTTCTTGCACTGTTCCATGTCCGGAAACATAACAATGATTTCCATCCACCAATAATGGTTTATAAACACCCAGTGGTTTTGGGGCAGGAGGGAGCGTAAGACCAAGCGCAGCAAAATTTTCTTCGGCCGACATAAAAATATTTTTTAATTATAAAAAACTATTGATGATAAATACTCCGATCAAACCCACAATAGAAACAATTGTTTCCATCACACTCCAGGTTTTGATGGTTTCTTTGACCGTTAAATTAAAGTATTCTTTGAACATCCAAAATCCGGGATCGTTCACATGCGAAAACATTAAACTTCCTGCACCGGTTGCAAGTACCATTAAGCATGGATTAACACCCGTGCTGGCAATCAAAGGTGCAACGATACCTGCAGTTGTTAAACCAGCTACAGTTGCAGAGCCCACACTCACTCTGATAATGGCACTAATGCCCCAGGCTAAGAATAAAGGATGAATTGCAAGTCCACTCAGTGGTTGGATCAATTCATTGCTGATTCCAGAATCAGTTAAAATTTGTTTCAATGCTCCCGCACCTGCAATGATCAATAGGATGCTTGAAATTTCTTTGATGGCCTCAGTCATTGGCGCCATAATTGTTGCAATATTTTTTCCTTGTCGAATCCCTAATGTATAAAGTGCGATCAGTAAGCTGATAAGCATCGCAATGGATGGGTCGCCAATGGTGTGAATTGTTTTTGTAAATCCATTCTTTTCAGTGTAAAGAAGCTTTACAATTGTGTCAAGTGCAATTAGTAATACAGGTAGAAATGCGGCCAATAAACTAAAAAATAAATTGGGCAATTTATTTTCATCAAAATTTTTAGTGGTAAAAATGGCTAAGGGTTTAGCTTGATATTTTTTTAGAGTAATAGAAAAAACTGGCCCAGCTATGATGATCGCAGGAATCGCAATTAAAAATCCATAGAGTAGGGTTTTTCCAAGATCAGCATGAAACTGTTCTGCAAGTGCAACAGGGGATGGGTGTGGTGGAAGATAACCGTGTGTTACAGAAAGGGCTGCAAGGGTTGGTAATCCTAGATAAACAGCAGGTATTTTATATTTTTCGGCGATAGTAATTACTAAAGGAACTAATAAAACAAAACCAACACCATAAAACAAGGGGATGCCTACAATGAATGCAGTTGCAACTAAGGCCCATTGAATTCTTTTATTTCCAAATACTTGAATTAAACTATCTGCAATCTTATTTGCTGCGCCACTATCGGCTACCAATTTACCCAACATAGCACCAACAATCAGGATCACAAGTAAGGAACCCATTATATCGCCAATGCCTTTTTGAATAGCACCCACAATTTTCCCTACTTCCATTTTGGTGGCGATACCTACAGCAATTGACACAAGTAAAAAAGATAGGAATGGATGCAGTTTTACAACCGTTATTAGTAATACCAGCATCAGTACAGCAGCAATTAGCAGGAGTATGGGCATGCAGTCTCTTTGCTTTAAAGATAAAAGAAAAAACCTGCCAACTATTATTTAGCGGGCTAAAATAAGTGCTAGTTTTTCTTGCATTAAAGGAAAGTCGTTCAGGTTATGATGCGTGCCACCGTCTATAATATAAAACTGATCCTGTGGTTTAAAAGCCGCTTTTAATTCTTCAGCCTGACTTAGCGGGATTAATCCATCTTTCGTACCATGAAAAATGGTAATGGGTGCTGTAACTTTTGTTAGGTATTGATCGGTCCTTAATTTAAAATGAAGCATTGTTTCTACTGGCAAGATCCATGTATAATGGCGCGCCAATGCCACCATACTTTTATAAGGTGTTTCTAAAATCAATTCCCTGCAATCACGTACACTAGCAAGTTGTGCCGCAATGCCAGTTCCAATTGATTTTCCGTAAATGATAATTTGATGGGGAGGATATTGTACCCTAGCCAATTTATAGGCTTGCATTGCTTCTTCGTACAAATTGTTTTCTGTAAGGTTGCCAGTAGATTTGCCAAACTTTGGATAATCAACCATCCAAACCTCCCATCCTTTGTTAGTGAAATTCTTCGCAAACTTTGCGTAGTGATTTACGTTTTCTTTATTGCCATGGAAGTATAAAACAATTCCTTTTCTTAGTGTATCAGGTACTGTAAAAGAAATAATATTGAAATGTGTGGCATCGTCAATATCTAAATTGATCTCTTTGAAAGGCTGGTCAAAATGATAGGGAATCCCATCTGTTAATGCCACAGGATGAAAAATAATTTTTTCCTGGAACCAGTAAAAAATGATCCCTAACACTGAATAAATCAGTACAATGATTTTTGCCCAGCGAAATAAAAGGTTCGAATTTTTCATGGTCTGTATTAAGTGCGAAACTAAACCATTAAATTTGATTTATGTGCTCGTTAGTATTTTAGAATGTCTCTAATAAAATTATGATACTCATTATAGGTTGGTAAGTTATTATGTCCACCTCCATGAATGCGAATGAGTGTGATTTTATGAGGACTAATAGCTTGTAATTTTTCACTTTGTGAGATGGGGATCAACCAATCTTTTGTACCATGAATAATATAAGTATGACAATTTACTTTTCGAATCCACTGATCTGTTCTCAATTTGTATCTAAGCCACCAACGGTGTGGTAGGATGGGCAAAAATCGTTCGGCTACTTTTATAAAACTATAATAGGGGGCATCAAGTATCAGGTAACGAGGCGAATTATCTGCAGCAATCTTTGTTGCGAAGCCGCTACCCATACTTCGTCCATACACCAGCACATGATGTTCTGGGCACTTTTTAAGTAATTGCTCGTATACGAATTGCATATCGCTCAGCATTTCCTTTTCACTTCTTTTGCCCGTGCTCTTTCCAAAGCCCCGATAATCTACTAAAACCACATCATATTGAAACCGGTAGAAATCACGGGCATATTTTGCCCAACCCTTGATGCTTCTTGAATTGCCATGAAAATAGAGGATCAAACCTTTCGGTTCTTTGCAATAAAAATGCAGGCCGTTGATGCTTACCCCAGGTGCCACATCAAAGAATAGTTCTTCAAAAGGCGCATCATATTTGTATTGAAAATCTTGTGGAAGTTTCTCTGGTTTGAATATGAATTTTTCCTGCACCAAATAGGCGATTAAGAGGATCGCTCCATATATCAAAACAATATAGAAAAAAGTTGCTGGCAAGTTTGCTGAACAGGGTTTGTATTTTATCTGTGTAAGTAAGATACAATTTTCCTATTGCAATGCAAGCAACTCCTTAAATCGATTTTATTCGTACTCAGTGGAATCGTGGTAAACCCTTTTAAGATTTAGTTTTGAGATCGGTGCAACTATTAATGGGAATTTCTCAACAGAAACATTACTAGGATCTAAACCAAAGCCACGTTCTTCACCCAAACTAATTTCCTTCAACCAGAAATAAAGTTTCATAACAATCCTTTCAAAAATGGGCAGTTCATTATCCTGACTCAAATACTTTTCCAAAACAATAAATTGAAAATCTCCTACTACATTATTGCGCTCCAGACTTTCGTAACGGCTAGTAATATTTACTTCCTTATTACTCACCAATTCTTCTACTACTTTTCTGAACATAAGGTTGATCTTCTGCTCTACTCTAAATCCAAGTCTGAATTCAACCCTGATAATATCATTTGGTATGATATGCTCCACAGAATATTCGCAGGTATAAGGATCGTCTAATACATCAACGTGTACAAACCAATAAATATCAGCCCTCTTTGGCTTTTTATTCATGATCGAATAAATGATTTTGTGCTCGATCTCTTTCGGATTGTTGGCACTTGTCATGTAGATCAGGTGAGTTGAATATTTGGTGATTGATTTGTCGTTACTCAATTCCTGGATCATTGGAATATAGTGTTCCATCCGTACAAATTCGACGTAGCGATTTTTGATCTTTCTACTTCTGAACCAAACATACATCACTGAGAATAGTCCACCACCAACGATTAAAGTAACATAACCGCCGTGCATGAATTTCTCTAGATTCGCAATAAGGAAAGAGGTTTCAATGGCAAAATAGGTACCCAAATAAACATAGATCCAAAGCGGGAATACCCGTTTGCTAACCATGAAATTCGCGAACAAAATTGAGGTACTGATCATACAAAGCGTAATTGCTAAGCCGTAAGCCGCACCCATATTGGAAGACTTCTGGAAATACAGCACAACACCTGTACATCCTACAAATAATAATAAACTAATACCGGGTATATATAATTGACCTTTCTCTTCCGTAGGATATTGGATCTTCATTTTTGGCCAAAGATTGAGTCGCATTGCTTCACTGATCAAAGTGAAGGAACCTGAGATCAAAGCCTGGCTCGCAATAATTGCGGCAATGGTTGAAATGGTAATACCTGCCAACTTAAACCATTGTGGCATCACTCCTATAAAAGGATTGAATCCGTCTGCCATCACTTGCATGGGTATGGTACTATCCCGATAATTTGCTAAAAGCCATGCGCCTTGACCAAGGTAATTTAAGATCAAACAGATTTTTACAAATACCCATGAGTAACGAATATTGCCTCTGCCGCAATGTCCAAGATCACTATATAATGCTTCAGCACCCGTGGTACATAAAAAAACAGCTCCTAAAAGCCAGAAGCCTTTCGGATATTTCGTTAACAATTCAAAAGCGTAATGTGGACTCAAGCATTTTAAAATATAGATATCATCCATCAAGTGAACAGATCCTAGAATAGCAAGCATCGAGAACCAAACAAACATGATGGGCCCGAAAAGTTTTCCAATAGATGCTGTTCCAAATTGTTGAACAAAAAACAAACCCGAAATGATGGCGATCACAATTGCAACAATAGTATTTTGGGTGATTTCGTGAAATGCCGGAAGCTGCCTTAATCCTTCAATGGCAGATGTTACAGTGATTGGTGGGGTAATGATACCATCGGCAAGAAGCGCTGCACCTCCAATCATTGCAGGAAGTACCAACCAACGTTTTCTCCTCCTTACCAACGCATATAAACTAAAAATACCTCCCTCACCTCTATTATCTGCCTTTAGGGTAAGGATCACATATTTTACAGTTGTCTGAAGGGTTAATGTCCAAATAATACAGGAAAGCGATCCCAATATGAGCTCTTCTGAAATTACTCTACCAGTAATAATCTCATTTAAAACATAGAGGGGAGAAGTTCCGATGTCTCCGTAAATGATGCCCAACGCGATGATCAGACCGGCGGTGGTTACCTTGTTAAATTGCTTGCTCACAATTGGTGGGTTAGGATAAAAATGGTTTTATTCTCCAAATGTAGCCGTAAAATCAATGTCTTTATTTAATCTTTATGGATTTCCTGGGATGTTTTCATCTAATCTTTATCTTTTATTTACATTCTGTTAAATGCTAGTTGCCGTACATTTGAAACACAAAATGTTACTAATGCAAAAATCGCTTCCTTTTCTCTTTGCAAGTATTTTATGGATTTGTTCTGGTTTACACGCCCAAAGGATCGTTTATTCTGAGCCCGACAGAGACGATGCGCGTACCCTCAATTTTGAAGTGATCGGAAAAATGAATGGCAATTTTCTGATATATAAAAATTACCAGAATACCCATTATATCACCGTGCTGGATGCCGACATGAAGCTTGTTGAAAAAAATAAGCTTGATTTTATCTCAGAGAAAATACAGGATGTAGATATTATTCAATACCCTGATTTTGTATATCTGTTTTATCAATACCAGAAAAGAAGTATTTACTATGCCATGGTTGCCAAATTGGATGCAAAGGGAAAACTGATCGACAAACCCATTGTCCTGGATACCATCAACGATGTAAATTTTAATAATTCTACCAAGATCTATACCGTACTAAATAGCGATAATAAACAGCAGATCATGCTGTTTAAAATTGGCACAAAGAATGATCGGTCTAATGTACTTACTACCATGCTCTATTCAAAGGACCTGCAACTTCAGAAACGCTCACGGATCATCGTTCCAATGCCGGAGCGAAATGATTTTCTTACTGAGTTTGCTTTAGATAATGATGGTGATCTTGTTTGTATCAAAGGTTCAGGAACTTCGCAGAACGATAATATCAATAAAATTGCGATGCTTTCTAAAAGCGCTAACGCAGACACTATTCTTAAACGCGATATCACTATTTCAGGAATTTATCTAGACGATATTCGTCTTAAAGTAGATAATATCAATAAGCACTATGTGATCTGTTCTTTTTATAGTAAACAAAGAAGGGGAAATGTAGACGGACTTTATTATGCAGTCTATGATAAAGTCTTGAATAAACCATTGAATTCGCTTACCACTGTTTTTACGGATGATTTTAGATCGGATGCAAAAAGTGATGGCAATTTAAAAGCTGCTTTCAATGATTATTTCTTAAAAAATATTGTCCTTAAAAAAGATGGTGGATTTTTCGTTGCAGCTGAAGCAGCTTATAGTACAACAAAGGGGAACACAATGAGTAGATGGGATTATCTCTATGGTTCTCCTTATTATTCTGGCATGTCGATGGATTACTATTCGTATAATTCACCATTGGGATATTACCCATGGGGAAGATACAATTCAATAAACAATAACACAACCACAAGATATTTTGCAGATAATGTAGTGTTGCTATCTTTTAACGCAGTTGGAAAAGTGGAGTGGAGTAACGTGATTCGGAAAGAACAATTTGATGATAATACCGATAATTTTATTGGCTATGGGGTACTCAATACAGGAGATAAAGCACATTTTCTTTTCAATATCCAGGATAAGAGAAGTATGATTTTGACAGACCAGAGTCTTTCACCAGATGGACAAATTGATCGAAACCCAACTTTTAAAAATTTGGATAACGGGTATGAATTTATGCCCCGACATGCCAAACAAGTAGGTGCCAGACAATTGATTGTTCCTTGCCAATATCGAAGCACAACCTGTTTTGCAAAAGTTGAATTTTAATTTATAAGCTGTGGTATTTCTTTTTCGCGACAAATCAATTATTAATATCTTTTTTTTAGTACTGCTAAGCATTGCTATACATACCCATCTTTTTATGTCAACGCCAGTTTTATTAGTTGATCAATCAGATGGTGTTATTTCCATTTTGCTTTCCCGTTATTTGACCAATATTTCACCCAC
Source organism: uncultured Bacteroidota bacterium (assembly GCA_903924075.1). Classification (GTDB taxonomy): domain Bacteria; phylum Bacteroidota; class Bacteroidia; order Chitinophagales; family Chitinophagaceae; genus Sediminibacterium. Next base: position 16,259 of record CAIYAG010000067.1, read on the forward strand.
TCTTCTTTTTATTGCCTATCAACTGATCATACTCTTGCAAGCGATACGGTTGAATATGATTTTGACCGATTTTAGAATGTTTCAGTCAACAAATTATGTTACTGCAATGACCTATATTTTGTTTACTGGAATGATCATTCAGTGGTGCTCCATCTCAGCAGCATTGATCAGTAATTCTTTGGTACTCTGGATCTTTATTTTGTTGAGCAGACTGTATAATAACCAAACGCCCAGAACCCTATTATTTAATATTGGAATGTTGGTATCCCTCACCATCATTGCGTACCATCCTACTGCCATTCTGATCATGGTTGTTCTCTTTGCACTTGCAGTAGTTCGCCCCTTTCGTCCTGCAGAATGGATCTTATTATTAATGGGTATTATGCTGCCCTATTATTTTTTAGCATCCTATTTATTTATTACAGATCAGTTGGGAACTATCAAACAGTATATCCCTTACATTCAATTCCATTTTCCAGTTCCACATCCAGATAAATGGTTATTGATCAGTTTGGGATATCTTTTCGTGACACTCATTGTTGGAATGTTTTTCTGGCAACAATTTAATAACCGAATGGTGATCCAGATCCGGAAAAACTGGTCGGTCATGATGGTACTCTTATTGATCCTATTAATTGCACCTTTTATTTTTGTTGGTGCAGGCATGGATACTGCGATCCTTTGCCTCATTCCTCTTACAGCATTTGTGGCCAATGCTTTTGGCTATCCAAAACGTTTAATGATACCAAACCTTCTGTTCTGGCTTGCCATTGTATTAATTGTTCACAATAATTGGGAGCTCATCAAAAAATAGGCATTCTTTAACGCATCAGGCTTTATCTTTGACAGTATTAGCGGCCTTTTATTAAAGATAAAATATTTTATATATGAAGTTCGGAGTGGTAGTATTCCCAGGATCAAACTGTGATAGGGACATGCAGGATTCTTTACAGAATGATTTAGGAAAAGAAGTAATCATGTTATGGCATAAAGATCAAGACCTGAGTATGTTTACTACAGATGACTGTATTGTTCTGCCTGGTGGTTTTTCTTATGGCGATTATCTTCGTTGTGGTGCCATTGCCCGTTTCAGTCCGATGATGAAAAGTGTGATCGAATTCGCGAATAAAGGCGGAAAGGTTTTAGGCGTTTGTAACGGATTTCAAATTCTTTGCGAAAGTGGTTTGTTACCTGGTGTTTTATTACAGAATGCCAACCAACAGTTTGTATGTAAAAATGTATTTATCAAAAATGATAATGGAGAAGCGTTGATGATCCCTGTTGCACATGGTGAAGGACGTTATCATGCTGATGAAGTAACGCTAAATGAATTGGAAGCGAATGGACAAGTGATCTTCAAATATTGCGATGAAAAAGGCAATGAAGAAGGCGCCTTTAATCCGAACGGAGCCATTAGAAATATTGCAGGTATTACCAATAAGAACAGAAATGTATTTGGTATGATGCCACATCCTGAAAGAGCCACTGCCAATGCTTTGAGCAATCTTGACGGAAAGAAAGTATTTGAATTATTGGGATTAAATTAATCAGGCATTTTAAAAAACATACATGAAAAAAATACTTATAGTCCTCACTGCATTGATCATTACTATTGGTTCTTTTGCGCAGCCCAAAGACCCAGTAAGTTGGAAATATGAAACCGTAAAAAAATCAGGTAATAATTATGATTTAGTGATTACCGCATCTGTTCCAAAACCTTGGCATATTTATTCTCAGAATACACCTAAGGGCGGGCCAATACCTACAAAAATTAACATCAACACCAATCCATTAATTACGATTGCTGCTGGTAAGGCAAAAGAAATTGGGAAACAAGAAAAAATACTTGACAAAAATTTCAGTCCAAAAGGAGTTGAAGTTTTGTTTTATAGCGATCAAGTGCAATTTGTACAAAGTATCACTTTGAAAGGTGCAGTGAAAACAAATATTACGGGTATTGTGGAATATATGGTTTGCGATGATAGTCAGTGTTTGCCGCCTACTAAAAAATCATTTGATATTAAGATTCAATAATCTGCATGAGAAAAAATATTCATAGCCTACTTTTAATATTAGGCATTGTAGTAGTCAATAACATTATTGCACAGGAAATAAAACCTGTGCAATTTGTTTTTAGTACCACACGTGTTAATGATTCTATAATACGGTTAAATGTACATGCAAGCATTGCGAAAAACGTACAATTGTTTTCCGTAAAAAAGCGTGGTGCTGATGATCCCTTTGTAAGCAATTTACAACTTGATAGCGCTTTTCAAAAATATCAAAACACAACTGATACACTCAATGAAATTGGAACAATACAATTCATTAAAGAAGATGCTTCTGATGCCAAGTACAGGCTCTTTAGTGATAGTGTAGAATTTCAGTATCTATTACATATTCAAGATACTTCGGTTAAAAAGATCAAAGGAAGTTTTGCATGGCTTGCAAAATCTGGTGCAGAATTTCCTAGCGGTCAAGAAAGTTTTTCTGTAAAAGTACCAGCTGTCTCAAGCCTTACTGCTTCTGCTAAAGAGGCTCCAGCTAGTAAATCGCTTTGGAGTATTTTTCTTATTTGTTTTGGAACGGGTTTATTAGCCATTATCACCCCTTGTGTTTTTCCTTTGATCCCAGTAACTGTCAGCTTCTTTTTGAAAAGGAGTAAATCAAGAGTTGAGGGCATTAGAAATGCTGTATGGTATTCTATTTCTATCATTTCCATTTATACGATCCCAACTTTATTACTAACGCTTATTTTTGGCGATAAGGTTTTATATACCATTTCTACGCATCCAGTTTCTAATATTCTCTTCTTCATAATTTTTATTGTTTTTGCTATTTCATTCTTTGGCGCATTTGAATTAGCCCTGCCAAATAGTTGGGCAAACAAAGCAGATCAAAAAGCAGGTAAAGGTGGATTGATGGGCATATTTTTTATGGCAATGACATTGGTGATCGTATCATTCTCTTGTACTGGTCCGTTGGTAGGTACCTTACTTGGTCAGACCAGCACAAACGGTGTAAGCTCTGCACCAATCATAGGAATGCTTGGATTTGGCGCTGGATTGGCATTGCCGTTTTCATTGTTTGCTTTTTTCCCTTCCATGATGCATTCGCTTCCAAAGAGCGGTGGCTGGTTGAATTCAGTGAAAGTAACATTCGGTTTTATTGAGCTGGCACTGGCCATGAAGTTCTTATCGAACGTAGACCTTGCCTATCATTGGCACTTATTGGATAGAGATGTGTTCTTAGTTTTTTGGATCGTGATCTTTACATTAATGGGTGTGTACTTATTGGGAAAACTCAAATTTTCGCACGATAGTGATTTGCCATACCTCAGTGTACCTCGTTTGTTTTTTGCGATCATAGCATTTTGCTTTTCTCTTTATATGGTTCCAGGTTTATGGGGTGCCCCGTTAAAATTATTAAGCGGATTTATTCCACCTGCAACAACACAGGAATTTAATTTAGAAGACCTAGAATATAAGATCGATAATTTACATGCAGGTACAGCAACAGTTGGAAATAAAACAGCACAGGTTGCTAATCCGCCTGTAAAGTATATCGACAAATTGCACGTGCCATTCGGCCTCACCGCTTACTTCGATCTAAAGGAAGGTATGGCAGCAGCTAAAATTTTGAATAAGCCTGTAATGCTTGATTTTACTGGTCATTCCTGTGCCAACTGCCGTAAAATGGAAGAGCAGGTATGGAAGAATCCAGAAGTATTGAGAAGAATCAAAGAAAATTTTGTACTCATTAGTTTATATGTGGATGAGTCGACCGAACTGCCTGATGAAGAGCAAGTCACCAATTCAAAAGGAGAGAAAACTATTACAGTTGGTGATAGAAATTTAGAATACGAAGTAAAAACTTTTGGTTTTAATGCGCAGCCATTGTATAAATTTTTAGACCTCAACGAGAAACCGCTCAGTGATATCAATTATGGATATGATCCTGATGTAGACAAATTCATTAAACACTTAGATGATATGAAAAAGAAGTTTGACCAAAAATAATTCAAAAGTCAAAATTAAAAATTCAAAAAGAAGGAATTTAGTAAGTGGGTAAACCACATCTTAAGAAATAGGTTAACCTCGGCTTTCAAGCCGGGGCATAAAAAAAGGCAAAACAGATCAGATCTAGTTTTGCCTTTTGAATTTTTATTTTTGACTTTATAATGCAATCTGTTTATCAGCCATCATCTTTCTAAGATTGATCAAGCCATAACGCATTCTTCCTAAAGCAGTATTGATGCTGCAATTAGTAATTTGTGCGATTTCTTTGAAACTCAGATTAGCATAATGACGAAGCACAATGATCTCTCTTTGCTCCTCTGGTAATAATTCTAGCATCATTCGCACACGATCGTGGCTCTGACTTTGCATGATCTTTTGATCTGCTCCGTCTTCGTAAATGTTGATCACGTCGAAAATATCTTTATTGTCGCTAGTTTTGATCGCAGGAGTACGTTTTACCTTTCTGAAGTAATCCACACAAAGATTATGCGCTATTCGCAGAGCCCAAGGTAAAAATTTGCCTTCCTCGGTATATCGCTTATTTTTGAGGGTATCGATAATTTTGATAAATACATCCTGAAATAGATCTTCAGCGAGATAGTTATCTTTTACGAAAAAGAGGATTGAAGAATAAATCTTGTCTTTGTAACGATAGATCAATACTTCAAAAGCTTCCGTATCTCCTTCTTGAAAGGAGCGTATTAGTTCGGTGTCTGAAACATGTTCCAATGTTTTCATAGCATGGGGGTTTTGTCAGGATTTCGGAAAACTCAGGATATTGGATCGAGATTTAAGACCAGTGTTATAGCACTGATTTTAATTCTAATGTTAAATTATCATTTTTTTAATGCGACAAATCGGTTGTGAAAAAGATTGTTCAATGTTTTTAGGTTATTCACATTTTAAAATGAGCTTTTTTATTGATTCTTAAGGAATTATCTAGGCCTTACTAAACTTAAGCATCATTAAACTGTTTAAATTGCTACACATGTCAACAAAAAATATTAGAACAGAAGAAGAGCTGATCCCGGTTCAGAATAACGATATCCTTGTGAAAGGGGCGAGGGTGCACAACCTTAAAAACGTAACAGTAACCTTTCCCAGGAATAAATTGATTGTGGTAACTGGGGTTTCTGGTAGCGGAAAATCTTCACTGACCATTGATACCCTATTTGCCGAAGGGCAACGCCGTTATGCTGAAAGTTTAAGCGCCTATGCCCGCCAGTTTATGGCAAGGATGGTAAAACCGGATGTAGATTATATAAAGGGACTTTGCCCGGCAATTGCCATAGAGCAAAAAGTAATTACGCGTACACCTCGTAGTACGGTAGGTAGTATGACAGAGATCTACGATTATCTCCGCCTTTTATATGCTCGTGCCGGAAAAACGATTTCTCCTATCAGTGGCAAAGAAGTAACCAAGGATGATGTTACAGATGTGGTTAAGGTTGTGAAAGCACTAGCTATTGATTCTAAAGTAGTGATTCTAGTGCCTTTTAAACAGCATGCCAACCGGGAAGCCAAAGAGGAGTTACAAATTCTAATGCAAAAAGGTTTCGCAAGGATCTACTTCAGAGCCGAAAAAGCGTCCAAGATCATGCGCATTGAGGATTTATTGGAATTGGGCGATAAAGACGTTGTAAAAGAGATGAAACAGGGAAAGGGCCAACCTTCAGTTTTTGTTTTAATCGACCGCTTAGTAACCAAAGATTTTGATGAAGATGATCTTCACCGTTTATCGGATTCAATTGGTACGGCATTTTATGAAGGGGAGGGTGCGATGTTTGTAGAGATCAACGGAACTGAATTATTGCATTACAGTAATAAGTTTGAACTCGATGGTATTCAATTTGAAGAACCTGTCCCCAATTTGTTTTCTTTCAATAATCCCTATGGAGCTTGCCCTACATGTGAAGGGTTTAGTCAGGTCTTAGGGATTGATGCCGACTTGGTCATACCTAATAAAAGCCTAAGCCTTTTTGAAGGAGCAGTGGCACCATGGAAGGGAGAAAAACTAGGTTGGTGGAAAGATCAATTCATAAAAGCTGCAGCGGGGATTGGATTTCCGATTCACAAACCGATCATTGATTTGACTAAAGAACAATACAAGCAATTATGGGAAGGCGGTAAAACCGTTTCAGGGATCAACGACTTTTTTAAAGAAGTAGAACAGAACCTCTACAAAGTTCAATACCGGGTTTTGTTGAGCAGATACAGAGGCAGAACAACCTGCCCTGATTGCCATGGTTATCGATTACGCCCAGAAGCATTGTATGTAAAAGTAGGAGGCAAACATATTGGTGAATTATGCGAATGGCAGGTAAAGGATCTGAAAACATGGTTTGATGATTTAAAACTTTCTGCAAGTGATACCCAACTAACTAAAAGGATCATGCTCGAAATTCATCAACGCATACAAACATTGCTGGACGTGGGTCTTGGCTATTTAACTTTGAATCGTTTAGCAAATACTTTGAGTGGAGGTGAAAGTCAGCGGATACAATTAACAAGAAGCTTAGGAAGTAATTTAACGAATAGCTTATATATTTTAGATGAGCCTTCTATCGGATTGCATTCTCGAGATACGGTTAAATTGATCAGTGTATTAAAAGCGCTGCGCGATTTAGGAAATACGGTAGTGGTAGTGGAGCATGATGAAATGATGATGCGTGAAGCTGACTATATTATTGATATGGGCCCACTTGCTTCGCATCTTGGTGGAGAAGTGGTAGCTGTTGGCAATTATGATGAACTCATTGCCAATCCTAAAAGTCTTACTGGAAAATATTTAAAAGGCGAACTGCAAATTGAAGTGCCCAAAAATACCCGTAAGTGGAATAGAAGTATTACTGTGGAAGGAGCCCAACAAAATAATTTAAAAGGGATCACTGTGGAATTTCCATTAAATACACTGTGCGTTGTTACAGGCGTAAGTGGAAGTGGCAAAACCACTTTAGTGAAGCAAGTTCTATACCCGGCATTGAATAAATTAAAAGGAGAGTTTGCTGATAAAGTTGGGATTCATAAAGCAATCAGTGGAGACTATGATTCCATTGCACACATAGAAATGATTGATCAGAATCCCATTGGAAAATCTTCAAGAAGTAACCCAATCACTTATATCAAAGCATACGATGCGATCCGTGAACTATATGCAAAACAACCCTTATCAAAAATGCGCGGCTTTCTACCCAAACATTTTTCTTTCAATGTAGATGGAGGAAGATGTGATACCTGCAAAGGCGAGGGCGAGCAAGTAGTGGAGATGCAATTTTTGGCAGATGTTCACCTAACATGTGAATCATGTGGTGGTAAAAGATTTAAAGAAGAAGTCTTAGAAGTAAAATATAATGATAAGAGTATTTACGAATTATTGGAAATGAGTGTGGATGAGTCGATCGAATTCTTTGCAGACGAAAAACAAATTCGTAATGCCATACAACCCTTGCAGGATGTGGGTTTGGGCTATATTAAACTCGGACAAAGCAGTGATACTTTGAGTGGCGGTGAAGCACAACGCGTAAAACTTGCCAGCTTTTTGGGTAAAGGAAAAGGCATCGGACAGATCTTGTTCATATTTGATGAGCCTACCACTGGTTTGCACTTTAATGATATTAAAAAATTGCTGGCTTCTTTTAATGCACTCATTGAACAAGGACATTCTTTAATAGTAATTGAACATAATACAGATGTAATCAAATCAGCAGATTGGGTCATTGACCTAGGGCCAGAAGCCGGTGATGGAGGAGGAACGCTGGTTTATGCTGGCGTACCAAAGGGACTAAAAAAGATTCAGCAAAGTTATACGGGTCAATATTTGTGATCCATTGATTCGAATGTATTTTCATAGTGTAATCTTTAGTGAAGCGATCGATCAATTGTAGTGAGTCAAAACTCAATACAATTGCTATGTCTAGTTTACAAATCCCCAGTGCAGTAAAATTGTTTGCCATCAAGATCATGATCTTGTTTGTTCTGTGGGAAATAATTTATACTACTGTATTGTTTCCATCCCGGATCCCAGACGGCCAGATTAGCGCAATCACTGCAGCTGGAACCGCAAATTTGCTCAGTCTTTTTTATAGAAATGACAGATTGGATTTTCGTTTGGTAGAAGAAGGAGAACCAAAAAATTTCAAGGACACCGTTTTTATCAACGATCAAAAATTAATAGGCATTGCAGATGGCTGCAATGCTTTTGAATTACAGATACTTTATCTGGGTATTCTACTTTGCATGCAGCAACCAAGTCGAAGAACCTTTTGGTATTGTGTTATAGGTGTACCATTCATTTCGATCTGTAATATTTTAAGGTGTAGTATCATTGGGTGGCTCAATATCAGTAGGCATTTAAACCTTTCCATTTTTGCACACCACTATTTGTTTAAAATGTTGATGTATGGCTTCCTATTTTTTGCATGGGTATCGTATTCAAGTGTAAAAAAATCACATGTTTAAAAATTATACATGCTACTTTTTGATTTGCAGTATTGTTGTGATCAGTTTTTTGGGTAATTGGTATGTATTTGAAAACAATAAAACTGAGACAATTGGAAGGCTTGAAAAAACACTGATCTTAGCCATATGGTTTTTATCAATTGCTTTTTTAGGGTATGCTGCATTAAAATTTGCTAACAAGCCATGGGCAATTTTATTGTGGGTATTGCAATATGTATTTACACTGTTGCTCTGTATCATATATGTGGGTGTTTATTTTTTAGCTTCCGAATTTCACATTGCAATTAAATCTGCAATGGCATCTATTCGAAACTTTTATCTAACACCTTTTCCATTTGCCATGATATTAGTAATGCTATTGATAGAAAGAAGGGGTGAGGGGTGAGGAGTGAGGAGTGAGAAGTGAGGAGTGAGAAGTGAGAAGTGAGAAGTGAGGAAATAAAAAATGCGATCCTAATTGTTCGGGATCGCATTTTTTATTAATTATTCTAATTTATCTGATTCGATCAACACTTTTAACCAGCTTCTCATCTTTATAAATTCCGCTTGCTGCCATAATTAGAAGCACTGGAACCGCTACTGCAATCAGGCTTGTAAGTGCAAAACCACCAACTGCAAATTTCTGTGTTTGCGCAAAATATAGGAGTAGTATAATCACACTCAAAACAATGGTAGACAATACGAGTTTTAATTGTAAAGGGCGATTCTTATACATGAAAATACTTACCACCGCAATTGTTGCTGTTACAATGGTTAAGATCATCAACCAGATATTACTCATGGCGGTTAAATGGTTTGCAGGTTCCGCTCCAATACTCCCAATATAAAAAGAAGTTTTTAGCGTGGTAAATCCACATACTGCTGCCAATAAAAGCCAGATTGTTTGAATACGTTGTAACATAGTATCGTTTTTTTAAATTATTAACCCAATTCTGGATACAAAACAAATTGTTCCATAAATGCATTCACTTCATTTTTGATACCTGCAAGAATTTGTGTGTCATCTGCATTCATCAATGTTTTATCAATAGCATTCACTACAAACTCCATATCTTTTTCAATCATCCCACGTGTAGTAACCGCAGCAACACCAAAACGAATACCTGATGTTACAAAGGCACTCTTATCATCGTAAGGTACCATGTTTTTATTTGCTGTGATATCTGCATGTCCCAAAACCTGTTCTGCTTTTTTACCACTGATATTCTTATTTCTGAGATCAATCAACATCAAATGATTGTCGGTTCCCCCACTAATAATTTCATATCCGCGAGAAGTAAATGCCTGAGCCATTGCTTGTGCATTTTTTTGAACCTGCTGCTGATATAACAAAAACTCATCGGTTAATATTTCACCAAAAGCAATTGCTTTAGCAGCAATGATATGTTCTAATGGTCCGCCCTGAGTTCCAGGAAAAACAGCCATATCGATCAAATTGCTCATCATACGCAAATTGCCTTTCACATCTTTTAGTCCAAATGGATTTTCGAAATCCTTTTTCATCGTAATAACACCCCCTCTTGGTCCTCTTAAAGTTTTATGGGTAGTTGATGTTACAAAATGGCAATGATCGAAAGGAGAGCTTAATAAACCCTTAGCAATCAAACCTGCTGGATGCGCAATATCTGCCATTACAAAAGCACCCACTTCATCAGCAACTTTTCTGATACGTGCAAAATCCCAATCTCGACTATAAGCACTAGCTCCACAGATAATCAATTTTGGTTTTACAGTTCTAGCTTGTGATTCCAACATTTCATAGTCAACCAATCCGTCTTCTTTCTTTACACCATAAAAATGGGGTTTGTAAAGTTTTCCGCTAAAGTTTACTGCAGAACCGTGTGTTAAGTGTCCACCCATGCTCAGGTCCAACCCGAGAATAGCGTCTCCAGGTTGCAAAATGGCAAGCATTAAAGCAGCATTTGCCTGAGCGCCACTATGGGGCTGCACGTTGGCGTATTCTACGTTAAATATGGCTTTTAAACGGTCAATCGCCAGTTGTTCGGTTTGATCTACAATTTCGCAACCTCCATAATATCTGCGTCCTGGGTAGCCTTCTGCGTATTTATTCGTCATAACGCATCCAGATGCCTGCATTACCTGTAAACTTGTGAAGTTTTCAGATGCAATTAGCTCAATACCACGGCGTTGTCTATGTAATTCCTGCTTAATAATGTCGAAAACCAGCGTATCTCTTTGCATGAGTAGTTTAATTTGGCGCAAAAATAATTGTTCGGAGAGAGTTCTACGCAAAATGTTAGTAGAGTTTTGGGCAGAATATCCACAAATAGTGCCCTTTAGCTAGTTTTTTATATTTTCGCACCCTTGATGGATGTGTACAGAATACATGATTTCCTGTAACCTGTCACTTTTGCTAGCCTATTTTCATCATAATTAGACCAATATGAAAGCGATTATACCCGTAGCCGGTGCTGGAACCAAATTACGTCCACATACGTATACACAGCCCAAGGCCCTCATACCAATTGCGGGAAAGACCATTCTTAGTTTTATTGTAGATCAATTACATGATGCTGGGATCGATGAGTTTATTTTTATTGTGGGTTATTTGGGTGAAAAAATACAGGACTATGTTGTTGAGAACTATCCCCAGCTTAAGACACATTTTGTATATCAAAATGAACGGCACGGCTTAGGTCATGCTATTGAACTTACTAGAGAAATTGTTGCCAACGATGAGGTTTTTGTAGTGCTTGGAGATACCATTTGCGAGTATGATGTGAAAGAGGTTTTGAATAGTCCATACAGTATGCTTGGAATCAAAAAAGCAGATGACCCTCGAAATTTTGGAGTGGCATCTATTGGCGAGGATGGATTTATTGAATCATTAGTGGAGAAGCCCGCAATTCCTAAAAGCAATATGGCATTGGTAGGATTGTATAAGATCAAAGAAACGCATTTTCTTTTTGAGTGTTTGCATACTTTGTTTTTGAAAAGCGATAAAGTAAGTGGTGAATATAATTTAACTGATGCATTAGATTGTATGGTTAAAAAGGGTGCTAAATTCCAATCATTTAAAGTGAAGAGTTGGTTTGATTGTGGAAAGAAAGAAACCTTATTGGAAAGCAATGCTACTTTACTAAAAAAATTCGGAGGCAATACCGATTTTAATCATGGCTACTTAAACACCATTATCATTCCTCCAGTAAGCATTGCTCCTGGTTGCGATATTTCAAATTCCATTATTGGACCACACGTTGCTATTGGTGCAAATACTTCTATCAAACATAGTATAGTCAGAGAAAGTATCATTGGATCTTTTACCAATCTTTATGAAGTAGTACTCGATAACTCTCTCATTGGAAGTGATGCTTCCGTAAAAGGCTTAAGTAGAAGCCTGAATATTGGTGATAATACTGAGATTGACTTTGGGTAGAAAAGAGTGAAGAGTGAAGAGTGAAGAGTGAAGAGTGAAAAATGGAGAAGCTCTTTGCTATCTTACCAACATTTTTTTGAAGTATATTAACTCCGGTATTCTAGCCTCGAGATTAATATCGTTTTATAACTTAACTTTAAAAAAAAGTTTTTATGAAACGATTCCTGCCGATTTATTTTGTGCTTTTATTTTTTTGCATGAGCGGAACACCTGATCCAAATAAGCCTGCATCATTCATTGTAGTGCGTGGGAATCAATTCTTTAAAAACAATCAGCCCTATACTTTTTTAGGTACTAATTTTTGGTATGGGATGAACCTTGGATCAAAGGGCGTTGGAGGAAATCGTCAAAGGTTGATCAGAGAGCTCGATCGATTATCTTCACTAGGTGTAAAAAATCTTCGCGTTGTTGCTGGTAGTGAAGGGCCAGATACAGAACCTTATCGAATGCTTCCATCTTTACAAACAGCTCCAGGAAAATATAACCAGGATGTATTGGAGGGCCTCGATTTCTTATTATCAGAAATGGCGAAAAGAGATATGGTTGCCGTCATGTGCATGAATGATTTTTGGAATTGGTCTGGAGGTATGGGGCAATATTTAGTTTGGGCTGGTGCTGCTCAACACATTCCTTATCCGCCACCTAATCCTGGTGGCGATTGGTGGACCTATCAAACTTTTGCTGCGCAGTTTTATAGCAATGAGAAAGCTGTTGCATTGTTTAATGATCACTTGCGTTTTATCATTAACAGAAAGAATAGTATCTCTGGAAAATTATACAAAGAAGACCCCACCATCTTTTCTTGGGAATTGGGAAATGAACCTCGGGGAGTTAATAACCAAAAAGACTTTTTGAATTGGGTGGATCAAACTGCAGGGCTCATTAAATCCTTAGACCAAAATCATTTAGTCACAACTGGAAGTGAAGGAAATACTTCAAGCGCATCAAGTGGTACAGATATTGTAAAAGATCATTTAAGTAAGTATATTGATTACGCCACAATTCATATCTGGGTGCAAAATTGGGGTTTTTATGATCCGGCAAAACCTACCACTACTTATCAACCTGCACTGGATTATGCATTGAATTATTTGAACAGCCATTTGAAATTAGCAGCACAATTAAATAAACCTGTAGTATTAGAAGAGTTTGGAATTTCTCGCGATGGCAATAATCATGCAGCAGAAACACCCGTAACGGTACGTGATAAATATTATGCAGCTCTTTTCGCAGCAGTTGCTGAAACATCGCATCAACCAAATAGTGCATTGGCCGGGGTTAATTTTTGGGCTTGGGCTGGAGAAGGCAGACCAAGAGTTCCAGAAGGAATCTGGAAATTAGGAGACAATTTTATTGGAGATCCCCCTCATGAAACGCAGGGTTGGTATTCAGTGTATGATACAGATAATAGCACCAAAGAAGTCATCAAAAAATATGCTTCCATTATTAATAAATAACCGCATCACGAAATTATTCAAGATCGAGTTTCCCATCATTCAAGCAGGAATGGTTTGGGCTAGTGGATGGCGTTTGGTGAGTGCTGTTTCAAATGCTGGCGGACTAGGCATCCTTGGTGCAGGAAGTATGTATCCTGCCGTATTAAGAGAGCATATCCAAAAAACAAAAGCAGCAACTTCAAAACCGTTTGCTGTTAATCTTCCTTTATTGTATCCGAATATTCAAGAACATATTCAAATTATCATCGAAGAAAAAGTTCCGATCGTATTTACGAGTGCAGGCAATCCAAAAACCTATACCTCCATTTTAAAAGAAGCAGGCATTGTTGTAGTGCATGTTGTGAGTAGCAGTTTTTTTGCGCAAAAAGCAGAAGCTGCGGGTTGCGATGCAGTAGTGGCAGAAGGTTTTGAAGCAGGTGGACATAATGGGAGAGAAGAAACTACCAGCATGGTGCTGATCCCTGCTGTAAGATCGGTCATCAAAATTCCACTCATTGCTGCTGGTGGAATTGCTACTGGTCGCCAAATGCTTGCGGCCATGGTATTAGGAGCAGATGCGGTACAAATAGGAAGTCGGTTTGTTTGTAGCGAAGAAGCTTCTTCACACCTTTCATTTAAAGAAGCCATTCTAAAATCGAAGGAAGGAGATACCCAATTAAGTTTGAAAAAATTAGTGCCAGTTAGATTGCTGAAAAATCCTTTTGCAGAAGCCATTCAATTAGCTGAAAAAAATGGCGCAAGTACAGAAGCATTAGACGCTATGCTCGGTAAGGGAAGAGCAAAAAAAGGCATGTTTGAAGGCGATATGCAAGAAGGCGAACTGGAAATTGGTCAGGTAGCTGCTATCATTCACGAAATAAAACCTGCGGCAGAAATTGTTGCAGAGATCTGGAACGATTTTTCTGCCGCAGTGAAAGATCCTTTTTAATTTATTTATGTAAATAGAATGAGTTTGCTTGTGCTACACAGGTTACCACTAATTCGTTGATACATACATGAGCTGGTAAGCTTGCATTATAAAATACGATATCAGCTACATCACCTGCCTGTAATGCTTGATAGCCATCATATACTTGTCCTGCTTTGCTTTCATCCCCTTTAAATCTTACCAATGAGAATTCAGTTTCAGCAGCACCTGGATGAACTACTGTAACTTTGATTTTATAAGGTAACAGATCAATACGCATTGCTTTACTCAAAGCTGCTACAGCATGTTTGCTAGCGCAGTATGCGTTCCCATCCTTATATACTTCAACTCCTGCAGTGGAACCAATATTTATGATATGACCTTTTTTTCTTTCAGTTAAATACGGGAGAACTGCTTTTGTAACGTACATCACGCCTTTCACATTTGTATCAATCATCGTTTCCCAATCTGTTAAACTAGCCATTTCAAAACTGTCTCTGCCAAGTGCTAGTCCGGCATTATTTACAACAACATCAATCGCCTGCCATTCAGCAGGCAAATTACCTAGGTTATTAAAAACAGCTTCTTTATTTTGTACATCAAAGACCAGGGGCAACACTTTAATTCCAAAAGTTTTATGTAGTGATTCCGCTAATGCTTCGATCTTTTCTTTTCTTCTTCCTGTAATGATACAGTTCCATTTCTCGGAAGCAAATTTTTCGGCGATGGCTTTGCCAAATCCTGAACTGGCTCCGGTAACTAAGATGGTCTTTTGCATAGAAAATTTGGTGGGTGAAAATCAAAGATACAAACAAAGCGTTTTTAATCTGAGATCGATTAACGAATCAAAACTGCAGTTCCGGTTTTGGTGATTTTTTTACCTAAATAATCCTTACCCTCAGCAACAAAAACATAGGCGCCTGATGGCTGTGCCGCACCATTCCATGTGCCATCCCAGCCTTTGCCGATCTCGTTGGTAAAGAAAATTAGCTGCCCCCATCGATTATACACACTGAAGTAAAACTGTTGTGTAATTCCAACAACTGTGGGTTTCAAGAGATCATTTTTTCCATCAGAATTTGGAGTGAAACCTGTAGGTACAAAAATGTCTGGCCCATTTCTATTGATAGTAACCAAAATATTATCTGAAGCAGTACAACCAATAGAATCAATGACCGCAACTGTATATTTGATATGATCTAAAGTTCCATCCAAGGTTGCAATAGGGTTTGCGATCGTAGCACTCGTCAAACCTGTGGCTGGAGTCCATTGATAAGTAATACTTCTCTCATCAGAGGCAATCGTGTTGAGTTGCACTGGTTGATTAATTAGTACGGTGGTATCTCTACCTACATTCACACTAAAAGCCGGCCTCACATCAACATGAATGGTATCATACAAGAAATTGGGACATCCTGCATTGAGGATACGTATAATATAATCTGTTTTTTTAGAAGGGGCTGCTTTTGCATTGATCAAAAAAGGAGTTCCGCTCACAATTCCTGTTCCTCCATTGTAGATGGCGCTTGCGTTCGACCAATTATAAGAAGTTCCAGTAAGTATGCTTGCATTAATCAGCGCAGCAGTTCCAAAACAAATGGTAGTGTCTTTTGGAAAGATTGCTGCTTTAGGAAAATGTACATTATAGATCCCCACATTCACTTTATTACTTGTGTCTGATGGGCATCCAGTATTGGCAACAATGGCCCTAAAATATGTTTTGCCAAAGATATTGCTGATACTTTGCACGGTGTCTTTATTGGTTGGACTGATATCCGTCCAGTTGATCTGATCTGTGGAAGTTTGCCAATTTACAACCGTTCCAAAAGAACCATTGAGGGTTAAACCATTTGATAGTGTTTGGTCTAGACAAACTTGTATATTATCCGGGCCAATGACGCCAGCTTTCGGTTGAAGATTCAGTGTAATAGATGTAATGTTTGAACTATCCACCCTACATGCACTACCGTTTTGTACCACCGCACGAAAAATGGTACTAGCAGTTAAATTTTTCACTGTAATATTTCTGGAAGTATCATTGATGTCTGTCCAATTAATACCATTATCCAAACTAGAGATCCACCTTAATACTTTACCCCGATTGCCAGTTAAAGACAATGGAAATGTTTGATTTGGAACTAACCCAAAACACACTACAGAATCACCACTGGCAATACCTGGAATGGTAGGAGGAGAAATTACTACATCAATATTTGCTTTTAGATCTGCGCAGGAGTTTGTTGCTCTTACAACGATAGTTCCTGGGTTTGAATCTGGTATTACAGTGATGAAATTTGCAGAATCTTTGACCCTTTGCCATCCACTTGGAATTGTCCACTGATAAGATGCTCCAGTTAATTCAGGAATTTCATAAGTGAGTGTTCCGTTTGTACAAGCTTTAGTGGTTCCTGAAATTTCTAATCCTTGACAAATATTTTTTAATGCTACATAAGCATATGCGAAATGGCCAGATGGAACACAGTTGTCTGATTCAAAAGTTAGCGTAACATCTTGTCCACGATATTTTGCTAAATCAAAAATTACTTCACGCCAGCCCTTGGTCCATACACGATAAGGGTTTTCATTTGCGTTGCCATTATTATTGGGAGATGCTATCGGGCTTTGCGTAAATCCCTGTTGAAGCGCTGCTGCCTGATCCAAAACATAGCTTGTGCCACTTGGTTGCGTGGGAAGCAAATACATCGCATCTGCACAATCGATGGTTCCAGTACTTGTATTTAAATTGGCGGTAAACATGGGTACCTGATCATTCTCATGTGGCGCACTTTCTAAAACCATTGCATAGGCATAAGTAACTACATAAGGATCAGTTACCAAACCATTGGGAACATGGATCGTATAACCAATTCCTCTGAAGAGACCACCATTATTTGTGTTTCTTGTTTGATCGGTATTTAAAGTAGAGGATCCTACTTTCATGGAATAAGAATAAGTATAACCATTGATTGTTGGAATAGTTTCAAAACCACCGAAAGGATCTAGTGAATTGCTAGTGATTACTTCAAGTCCTTTGTTTGATAAACTATATTCAGTGATAGAGGTCACTCCTATAGTTCCGTTTGGTGCAACTTTACTGGAATCATAATTAATTTGATCGGCATGTGCCCTTGAAGTATTTTTTAAATACAAACCCGTATAAGCAAACCAATGCGTAAGTGTGCCATCAGAATAATCGATGTTAATCGGACAGGTTTGTACCTGTCCAATTACCTGTGTGAAGCATAAAAGAAAAATAAAAGGCAACAGGTTTTTCATCAAATAATTTTTAAAGCGCCCTAAGTTCTAATTCTTTTTACAGTTAGGATGCTTTGTCTATCGTGAAAGTACAAATTGTTCCTAATGAAAGGCTTAAATGCAGCATGTTTAACATGTTTGCAACAGCTAATAAATAGAGTTGAAAACACCTCATTTTGCAGCCTGATCGCTTAAGTATTTGTCAGCTAAATCTTTGATTATAAGTTAATAAAATCAAATAGGTACTGGTTCACTTGCGTTGTTGCCTCCCACATTCCCATATGACCTACCCCCTCCAAAATATGTACATGAGGATAAATAGGCAATGAGATCTGCGGCAGAAGGTCGTTCAAAGGTGCAGCCACATCTTCTGTTCCAATTACGAAAAGGATGGGCTTTGGGTTGCCTTTTAATACATTGGTTCTATCGGGCCGGTTCATCATGGCTCGGTAGTATTGTTGACAGGCAGGGGTACTAAATTGTTGCGAGGATTCTATTAAAGTAGCAACCATTTCAGGGTGCTCTGCCTTGAATTTGCTTGAAAATAAATTGGGGATGGTATTTTTTAAAAAAGGAGCTGCACCGTAAATTTCCATCAAATCAATTCCTTTTATTCTGTTTGCTATTTTCTCGGTTGAGTCTGCAATGGCAGAAGAATGCACCAACCCAAATTTTGAAAGTTTATCAGCATATTTTTCTGCAAAAGCTAAAGTGATATAACCACCCATACTATGCCCTAGCATGATACAGTTGGTTAGGTTTTCTTCTTCTAAAATTGCAGATAGTACTTCTGCATAGTCTGCCATTGAAATGGGTTCTTCAACTGTTCGATCCTTTTGACCTTCTGTGATCATTTCCGATTTTCCAGAACCTGGTAAATCCGGAACAATTAGATGACAATGATTTTGTAGAAACTCAATTTGTTTATTCCAGATCTGACTGTCTTCACCAAAACCATGTATCAGCATCACTGGCTTACCAGCTCCAATTGATCGATAAGCGATTTTTTTTTCTTGGTATTGGAAAAACTTTTGCATCTTCTAAAGTATGCTCTTTTGCTTCAATACAAGGAATATGTTCCAAACTAAAATTAATATCGCCAATAAAGAGAATACTTTATACAGTAAGTCACCGTAAAGGGTATAAAAAGTTAGATCATCAAAATAGGGTATCGGATATTTGAAACTAGTAGCTTGATCCCAAGGTTTTGTTTCAAGGATATTTCCTTTGTCATCAATTACTGCTGAGATGCCCGTGTTAGCAGATCTTGCTACCCATCTTCTATTTTCTATCGCACGCAACCTTGCATAATCTAAATGTTGTTTATGGCCAGGTGTATTGCCCCACCAACCATCATTGGTAAGGATGGTAAGAATATTGGCACCTTTTGCAACATAAGTTGATACATATTCTCCATAAATACTTTCGTAACAAATGATGGGTGCAATGAAATAGGGGCTATTGTCGGAATGAAATACTTCCGATGAATCTGATTTGCCATATCCTCCAGAACTACCTCCAAATTTTTCAAAAATGGGTCCCATGAATTTTAAGAAAGTGGGCAGTGATTCAACTCCTGGAACCAATTTGCTTTTATTGTAAAACTGAAGAGGTTCATTGGCTTTGATCAATACCGCTGCATTAAATGCATCCACATACACCCCATCTTCACGTTTAGTGGCAGTTGCCGTAGCTTCTAATCTCGAATAAGATTTGAGCGTTTCAATTCCAGAAACAAGACTAATATTTGGATGACGTTTTACGAAATCAAAAACAGGCTGATAAAAAACATTATTCGCAATATTATTTTGCCATTCTACCGCACTCATCGCAGTTTCAGGCCAGATAACCAGTTTGGTGGAAGAATCAATTTGTTTTTCTGAAAGACTGATGAGGGTTGCAATCTGTTTTGAAGTATTGTTAGCGTCAAATTTTTGGAAAGGATCGATATTCGGTTGCACGATCACTACATTATTTTGAGCAACACTATTAAATGTGTGTTTGAGTAGGTAGAATAAGTTAAAAAATGAAAACAAAAGTGGTAGGATCAGCAGTGAAATGAATTTGATCAGTACCCTGCTCAATGGAGCTTTGATTCGAATTGATTGAATGGTTTCAAAAACCAAGACATTGCTGATCAAAACCCAAAGTGTTCCACCACTAACACCAGTAAACTCATACCATTGGATCCATTCTGGGTGTGATGCAAAAACATTTCCCATTGTTAACCAGGGCCAACTTAATTGCCAGTTTAGGTGAATATATTCAAACAACATCCAAAAGCTAATCAGTGCAAAATAGCCAACCAGATTTCCTGATCTCTTTTTCACTGCAAAAAAACCAACCCAGGGTAAGCACATTAATAAGCTGTTTGCAATGATCGCTGCAACACTTCCTATATCCGTTGAATTCCAGATCCACCAAGTGGTGCTGGCATTCCAAATGAGTATGGCAAGAAAACAATACCAGAAAAATCTCGTTTTTTTCTCAATAATGTCAGAAATAAATAAAAGGGGCACAAACCCAAAAAATATGAGAAATGTTAAGGGCGATACAGGCCAGGCTGCAAAAAGTAGTATTCCAGAAAAAATACTTAAGCTAATAGGAATGATTTTTTTCAATGCCAAATTTTAAGGATCGGAAGTTCGGAAGAAAAAACGAAAAAGCCGCCCTGAGTTTGGACGGCCTTTTTGAATTTTGAATTTTGACTTTTGCCTTTATGAATTGGCGATTATTTTCTACTGTAATTAGGAGCTTCTTTAGTAACATCCACATCATGTGCATGGCTTTCTTTCATGCCCGCATTACTGATTTTTACAAATTTTGCTTTTTGCAATTCTTTGATATTCGCTGCACCACAATAGCCCATACCAGCTCGAAGTCCGCCTACATATTGGTAAACAATTTCACTCAAATTGCCTTTGAATGCAACCCTTCCTTCAATGCCTTCTGGTACATATTTTTTAATATCGTCTTCCACATCCTGGAAATATCTATCACCGCTGCCCTGACTCATTGCACCTAAGCTTCCCATTCCACGATATTCTTTGAATTTTCTTCCTTCATAAATGATGGTTTCACCTGGGCTTTCTTCCACTCCTGCAAATACACTTCCCATCATTACTAAATTTGCACCTGCTGCTAATGCTTTTACCATATCACCAGTATAGCGGATACCTCCATCAGCAATCACAGGAATTCCTTTTGCTTTCAATGCCTTGCTTGCTTCCATGATGGCGGTTAATTGTGGAACACCAGCACCAGCAACGATTCTGGTGGTACAAATCGACCCAGGGCCGATACCTACTTTCACGCAATCAGCGCCTGCAGCTGCAAGTGCCAATGCACCTTCAGCAGTGCCAACATTACCTGCAATGATCTGTAAGTTTTTAAAATTCTTACGCAGTCCTTTTAATGCATCAATTACTCCCTTGCTATGCCCGTGTGCACTATCTAAAGTAACAATATCAACACCAACTTGTTGCAATGCATACGCTCGGTCTAGTAAGTCTTTAGTAATACCAAGTGCAGCACCCACTAATAATCTTCCGAGGCCATCTTTACCAGCGTTAGGATAATTACGGATCTGTAAAATATCGCGATAAGTAATTAAACCAATCAATTTTCCTTGCTTATTTACAACGGGTAATTTTTCGATCTTATAGTTTCGAAGAATGGTCTCTGCTTTTTTCAAATCAGTTCCTTCAGGTGCAGTAATGAGTTTTTCTTTTGTCATTACTTCAGCCACTTTTCTTTTCTTATCATGTTCAAAACGAAGATCACGATTGGTTAAAATCCCAACCAGTTTTTGTTTTGAATCAACAATTGGAATTCCTCCAATTTTATTTTCTTTCATTAAACGAAGTGCATCGCCAATGGTAGCATCAACGAGCAAGGTAATAGGATCAATGATCATACCACTTTCACTTCTTTTTACTTTACGAACCTGTTCAGCCTGACGTTCAATACTCATGTTCTTGTGCAAAATACCCAGGCCACCTTCTCTTGCCAAAGCAATGGCCAGATTGGCTTCTGTAACGGTATCCATTGCTGCAGACAGCATGGGTACGTTCAATATAATACTCTTGGTAAGATTTGAACGGATGTCGACTTCTCTTGGTAAAATGGAACTGTATGCAGGCATTAGCAATACGTCGTCGAAAGTGAGACCTTCTCCGAATAATCTTGAATTTGCAGAGCCTGTGCTTGGGGAACTGTTTCTTATTGCCATGTGCAAAGATACGAAAATGACCATTTTACTGCCAAATCAATTTTTTGTTAAGCCCCTCCGCATTTCTTTAATTTTACCAAAATGAGTAAGCAAACGCCCGCAATTGATGCACCACTTTTTAATTTTCAATTTATTTTATTGTGCATCAGTAATTTCCTTTTTTCATGCAGTTACTCATCCATGATCCCGGAATTGCCTTCCTATATCACCAGTTTAGGTGGGGCGCAATACAAAGGATTGATCATCGCATTATTTACACTAATGGCTGGCATCTCAAGACCATTTAGTGGTAAATTAACAGACAAAGTAGGTCGTGTTCCAGTGATGATCTTTGGTTCATTGGTTTGTGTGATCTGTAGTTTATTGTACCCAGTATTAACAACAGTAGCCGGTTTTTTAGTACTAAGATTCTTTCATGGATTTTCAACGGGGTTCAAACCCACTGCCACATCGGCTTATGGAGCTGATGTAGTGCATGAATCTAGAAGGGGTGAGGCATTAGGCGCATTAGCGATGGGCTATACCATTGGCATGTCTGCTGGCCCCATCATTGGAAGTTATCTGGTAGATAGTTTTTCTTACAACGTTATGTTCTACGTTTCTTCGGCATTTGCAATGGGCTCAGTGATTATTTTGTACAACGTAAAAGAAACCCTGCCCAATCCCGAAAAATTTGCTAAGCATCATCTTAAAATCAAACGTAATGAGATCTTTGAAAAAACCGCATTGAAGCCTGCCATCATTATGTTTTTACTTTCATTTCCATTTGGTTGTACAGTTACATTGGCACCTGACTTGAGCGAGTGGTTAGGAATCCATAATAAGGGATTATTTTTTGCCACTTATACGCTTACTTCTTTATTGATTCGATTGGTTGCGAATAAAGCATCTGATAAGTATGGAAGAATTATCATTCTGATCTATACAAGCATTGTATCGATCATTGCATTGCTCATGTTCTCTTTTGCACATACCGTTTTGATGGCATTCATAGGTGCTGCCATTTTTGGGATCAGTTGGGGGAATGTGGGGCCAACTATCACCGCCTGGACTGTTGATCTTTGTAAAGTAGAAAACAGAGGCCGAGCTATTGGCTCAATGTATATTGCACTAGAAGCTGGAATTGGTTCTGGTGCATTTTTTTCTGCCATGATCTATCAGAATAAAACAGAAAATTTTAAATGGGCATTTTTGATTTCTTCAGTGCTTGCAGCAGTGGGACTTTGTTTGTTGATCATATGGCGTAAACAAAATAGCAATCTAGTGAAGGAGCATGATTTTGTTTTAGAGGAGTGAGGAGTGAGGAGGAAGAGTGAAGAGTGAAGGAAGTTAATCAATTAGTCGATACATTTTTCCGGGTAAGGATATGATTGCACCTTGTAATTCCAGGCTTAGAATTGCGGATGCGAATTCGCTGCTGCTTAGGTTACTTTTAAGATACAGTTCATCAATTGGTTTTGCCTCGTTGCTTCTTAATAAGTCTGCAATGATCAGTTCCTCTTTTGTGAATTCATAAAATAGGATGCGTTGTTTTTTTTGTTTTACCGTTTTTTCTTGCCACCCCATCCATTCTAAAAAATTACTAGTACTTGTAAATACATTTGCTTTATTGTCTTGAATGAGTTGATTGCAGCCACTGCTTTTCGCATCTGTTATCTTACCTGGTACTGCAAATAATTCTCTATTATAAGTAGTAGCAAGATCTGCTGTAATCATGCTGCCCCCTTTAATGGCAGTTTCGATCACAATTGTTGCATCTGCCATACCTGCAACTATTCGATTACGTTTTGGAAAATTGTGTTTATCCGGCAAAACACCTTTTCTGAATTCGGTTAATAAGCCACCATTCATCAACATTTCTTTTGATAAATTACGATGCAAGGAAGGATATATTCGGTCTAACCCGTGTGCCAATACTCCGATCGTTGGGAGATTGTTTTTTATCGCAGATTTATGCGCTATTGCATCAATGCCAAATGCCAAGCCACTCAATATCAAAATATTTTCTGATGCTAATGAAGCTATAAATTCTTCCGTTACTTGCCTTCCATAATCGCTATTATTTCTTGTGCCTACGATACTAATTATTTTAGAGGCATTCAAATTGCTATTGCCATTAAAATATAAAAGCACTGGCGCATCATAGCAGTTTAATAATCTCTTTGGATATTGATCATCGGTTTGAAAAAATAAGTGAAAGTTATTTTTAAAAACATAATTCAGTTCTTTTTCTGCCGCACTAAAATCTGAAAAATCTTTAATCAGTTTTGCTTTGCGTTCTCCAATACCTTCCACTAAAGCAAGCTCTTTTTTCTTGGCCTGAAAAATGGATGATGCTTCTCCAAAAGATGCTAATAAACTTCTGGTATTGACAGACCCAATTTCAGGAATCATGGTTAATGCGATCTGAAATAATTGTTCATCTTTCATTTCCCAATGTCAACTTTTAATAATTGAAATATTGGAAACAATGCTCAAATTATTTTAGGTATAAACAAAAAAATTTGAGTGCACAAGCACTATAAATCGGTAACTGTAAATTCTGTTCTTCTGTTCTTTGCCCTTCCTTCCTCTGTGTTATTGTCGGCAATAGGTTTCGATGAACCATATCCTTTAAATGAAAGTCTTTTTGCATCAATGTTTTTAGAATTCAGATAGTTAACTATTGCCTTTGCACGATTAGATGACAGTACTAAATTGTCTTCCTGTTTCCCAATATTATCAGTGTGTCCACTGATCTCTAATTTGATGGTAGGATTTTCATTTAAGACCTGCACCAATTTGTCTAACTCAATAAATGCAGCAGTGGGTAATTCAAAGGAATTGTTTTTGAACAGGATATTATTAAATACAAAATTTGCGTGCAATGCCACAGGATGTAACGCAATATTTTTTTGGTAAGTACTATCTGCTTCTTTTTTACTGAGGGTATACTGTTCACTATAAAATAAATAACCCTTTCTGTTTACAGTAAATGTATAATCTCTTCCAGTTGGCAGTGTAATAAAGTATTCACCCTTTTCATCAGTTTGTACTTTCATCAATGCTTTGTTATTGATATTATCGAACAGCTCAACTGAAGATGGTATGCCT
Organism: uncultured Bacteroidota bacterium; assembly: GCA_903924075.1. GTDB lineage: Bacteria > Bacteroidota > Bacteroidia > Chitinophagales > Chitinophagaceae > Sediminibacterium. The sequence goes on from CAIYAG010000067.1 coordinate 41,076, forward strand.
TTGCCACTTAATTTGTCTGTCACAAATCCTTTTACATAGAGTGTTCTAAATGGGCGTATATCTGGCCGCATTTCAAACTGATACAAATCTAAATCACCTCTGCTATCAGCTCTATCGCTTGCGTAGTAGGCTGTTAAGCCGTCGGCCGAAACTGCAAGACTTCCTTCGTTTTCAATGGTATTGATCGGATAGCCAATATTTTCAGGTTTGCCCCAATCTCCTTCAGCATTTTTTCTGAGTACATAAATATCAGATCCACCATAACCTGGTAAACCATCTGAAGTAAAATACAGCGTCTGATTATCGGGATGAATAAATGGTGCTAACTCATCACCCTTTGTATTGATTTCAGGTCCCATATTTCTTGAAGGTCCCCAAGACCCATTGGCATTTCTATAGCTCACATAAAGATCCTTTCCCCCATATCCACCAGGTCGATTACTGCTAAAAAAAAGTACTCGATTATCCGGACTCAAACTAGGAGAGCTCTCCCAAAATTCTGTGTTGATATTGGCACCAAGGTTCTCAGGCTCACTCCAACCTTTAGGCGTGTAAACCGATTTGTAAATATCATAATTGCCAAAGCCTTGCCCGGAGAACTGACCAGCAAATAAGATCCAATCACCATCCTGCGAAGAAGTGATAGCGCCTTTCTTAGGTTCAATATTAATATCTCCTTCAATTGGTTTAGCCAAAGAAAATCCCTTTTTAGACATCGAGCTTTCCATGAAATCTTCGCGCATATGAATACCTGCACGAGTAAAAACGAGAATATTATCAGAGACAGTAACTGATGGATAATATTCTGCATAAATACTATTCACACTATCACCCAGGTTGATGGGATTGAAATGATATAAGTCTTGATTCGGATGATTCTTTTGATAGTCAATTGCAAATTCAAAACACCTCTTACGATATTTGGCAGCACTGATGCTTCTGTCGCTGATTTTTGGGATGCTTAAAAATTCATCCACCATGTTCAATGCTTTTTCAAACTGCCCCAACCCCGCTATATTAATGGCATAGGGAAGTTTGTATACCTGAAAATAAACACTGTCTTTAATTCTTGCTTTTTCATAAAACGCAACCGATTCCTCATACCTTTTTAAGTGACCGTATGCGGCACCCAAAGATAAAATCGCATCCACAAAATTGCTATCAAGCGAAATGCAGTTCTGTAAAACTGGAATGGCTTCTTTGATCATTCCATCTTTTAAAAGCACTATTGCCTCATCATATTTGTCTAGCGCTTTTGCGCTAATATGATCAGGATTATAACTCTGTGAAAAACCGAAAACTGAGAGTAGTAGAATGGGTAAAAAATAGATTGACTTCATACATTAATTGATGAAGGGAAGTTCGTCTAAAACAAGCAATGGCTTTGTTAAAATTAAAAGGGAAAACTATGGAACGTTTACATATTTATGTATTTGCAAACTCAATTCCCATTTCGGATTTTCTTTGATATAATCAATGATTAAAGGCGTTATTACATCAGCCCGATCCCATTCTGGTTGTAAATATAATTTGCAATGAGGGTTGGCTTCTGCAGCATAAGATTCAGCCCAGGCAAAATCATACTTATTAAATATGACTACTTTCAGTTCATGCGCTTTTGGAACGATCGCAGAAAGCGGTGCTTTGAATTTTTTAGGCGACAAACAGATCCAATTCCAAAACCCTGTTAAAGGGGAGGAGCCGGAAGTTTCGATATTTGTTTCGAAACCTGCAGCATGTAAAGCGGCAGTTAGTTTATCAAGTGGATGCAATAATGGTTCACCGCCTGTTATAATAGCAAGCCTTCCAGGAAATGCTTTGGCATTTTCAACGATCGTATCAATACTTTGTAATGGATGCTTGCTCGCATCCCAACTGTCTTTTACATCGCACCAAACGCAGCCAACATCGCAACCGCCCAAACGTATAAAATAGGCAGCTCTTCCTTGATGATATCCTTCCCCTTGGATGCTATAAAAAGCTTCCATAACAGGCAACAATTCGTTTGCGTTTGCAGTTGTTGTCATGTGCTTTTAAATTCCGTTATTGGTTTTGTAGGCCTGAAGTGTGTTTTTCAAAAGACCTGCGATCGTCATTAAGCCAACACCTCCTGGTACTGGGGTAATTGCACTAGTTAATGGTGCAACTTCATTGTAGGCCACATCGCCCTTGATTCTGAACCCTTTTTTGGCGGTAGCATCATTAACACGGGTAATACCCACATCAATCACAACCGCGCCTGGTTTGATCATATCTGCTTTCACAAATTCTGGTTTGCCAAGGGCGGCCACTAGAATATCTGCTTGCAAACAAATTTCTTTTAAATTATGGGTATGAGAATGACATATAGTTACCGTACAGTTGCCATTCGGGATATTACTACTGAGGAGGATACTCATAGGTCGGCCTACGATATTGCTTCTACCAATTACCACTGCGTGCTTACCCTTTGTTTCCAGTTTAAAAAATTCTAGCATCATCATGATGCCATAAGGCGTTGCAGGAATAAAACTAGGCAGGCCTTGCATCAATTTACCAGCACTAGAAGGATGAAACCCATCCACATCTTTTGAAGGATCGATTGCTTCGATCACTTTTTGTTCTTTGATCTGCTTAGGAAGGGGTAACTGAACAAGGATGCCGTCTACTAGAGGATCTTGATTCAATTTTGCAATTGCAGCAAGTAAAGTTGCTTCATCTATGTCTTCTTCAAACCTTACCAAAGTGGAAACAAATCCGATCTCCTCGCAATTTTTCACTTTTGAGGCCACATAGGTCTCGCTGGCACCATTGGAACCAACCAAAATAGCTGCCAAATGCGGGGGGCGATTGCCCGCTAATATTAATTTTTCTGTCTCAGCTTTTAAGTCTTCTTTGACTGCAGCAGACACCAATTTGCCATCTAGTACTAACATGCCGCAAAAATATCTGAATTGTTTCTAAATAACATTTTTTTTCAGATTCTATCAATAAAGGACTTTGAAAACATTATTATTAAAA
>CAIYAG010000068.1 GCA_903924075.1 uncultured Bacteroidota bacterium
ATCTTATGTTCATTGATGCTGATATTGGGTTTGATCCAAAGGATATCATTGCATTGATGGCATTACAGGATGAAGATTCTCCTTATGATGTTATTGCTGGTCCTTACCCTAAGAAGTGCATTACATGGGAAAAGATTTTGCAAGCAGTTAATAAGGGTGCTGCAGATGGAAATCCATCAAATCTTGAAGATTTTGTTGGTGACTTTGTTTTTAACCCTGCAATGGATAAAGGTGAATCAAGTAAGACAATTAGACTTGACGAACCAGCTGAAGTGTTGGAGACTGGTACTGGATTTATGATGGTTCGTCGTCCCACTTTTGAAAAGTATAAGGAAAACTATCCTCAATACTCATATAAGCCTGATCATGTTCGTACTGCAGAATTTGACGGATCTCGTGAAATCCATGCATACTTTGATTGTATTATTGATCCTGAATCAAAGCGTTATCTTTCAGAAGATTATATGTTCTGTCAGAATGTTCGCAATATGGGTTCTAAGGTTTGGTTATGCCCATGGATGCATCTACAACATGCTGGCACATACGTTTTTGCTGGTAAACTTGCTGCACTTGCTTCTATTGGTGCATCTGCTACTGCTGATGCAGAACTTTTGAGGAGTCAAAGAAAACCTAAGACTATAGAACCATCTGCTCCTACGCCTATTCCAGTGAGTACTGTTAGTCCAGAACTTTTGAAGAAGTTTAAGCCTATCTAACCCCGTGAAAAAGGATACTTTGTTATGAAAATTAGTGAGAAAACTATTAATATCCTGAAGAATTTTTCCAATATCAATGGTTCTATTTTGGTACGACCGGGAAATGTTCTAAAAACTGTTGGCACTCAAAGGTCGATATATGCAACTGCTATTGTTGAGGAGGATTTTCCTCAACAGTTTGCAATCTATGAATTATCTAAGTTTCTTGGTGTCTTGTCTCTTTTCCAAGATCATGATATCAATTTTGGTGAGCACCAATTATCAATTACATCTGGCAATCAAGTTGTAAATTATACATACGCAGATATTTCTGCAATTATTGCTCCACCAGAAGATAAAAAAATTATCGTCGATCCAGCTGAAATTGAATTTATGATAAACCAATATGATTTTCATAAGGTTTTGAAGGCTGCTTCTATTCTTCAGGTTCCTAACATTGCAGTTTTTGGTGATGGAAATGTTATAAAGGTTTCTGCTATCAATTCAAAGAACCCAACTTCTGATACTTTTAGTATTGAGGTTGGCACAACAGATAAGATTTTTAATATGGTGTTTCGTGTTGAATATCTTGTTAAGTTGTTTCCGTTGAGCTATAATATCAAGATTAACTCAAAAGGTATCTCTTCATTTTCTGACAATAATATTGAATATTTTATTATGACTGAAGCGGAATCTAAGTTTAACTCTTGATAGGAAAAACAAATGCGTGAAGAATTTCTCTGGGTAGAGCGTTATCGACCCAAGACTATTGACGAATGCATTCTCCCTGATGGTCTCAAAGAGACTTTCAGGGCTTTCGTTGCACAAAATGATATCCCTAACCTAATCTTGTCTGGCTCTGCGGGTGTTGGCAAAACAACAGTTGCTCGTGCTATGCTAGATCAGATTGATGCAGATTATATTGTAATTAATGGATCTATGAATGGAAACATCGACACTCTCCGAACTGAAATTCTCAATTTTGCATCATCAGTCTCTTTCACGGGTAGACGTAAATACGTCATTCTTGACGAGGCGGATTACCTCAATGCAAATTCCACCCAACCAGCCCTCAGAAATTTTATGGAAGAATTTTCCAGAAATTGTGGTTTCATTCTCACCTGCAACTTTAAAAACAGAATTATTGAACCGTTACATTCTAGGTGCTCTCTCATAGAGTTTAAGATCACAAAGGATGATCTTCCAAAACTTGCTTCTCAATTTATGAAGAGGATTATTAATGTTCTCAACTCTGAACGAATTTCTTTTGACAAGTCTGTTATTGCTGAACTTATCTCTAAGCATGTACCTGATTGGCGACGAGTCATCAACGAACTTCAAAGGTATTCAGTTAATGGGTCTATCGACACTGGTATTTTTGTCAACCTCAGTGACTCTAGTATTAAAACTTTGGTCAGTTATCTAAAGACTAAAAACTTTGTAGAAATGCGTAAGTGGGTGGCAGAAAATTCTGATACTGATACTACTACAACATTTCGTAAGCTTTATGATATGTCGAGTGATGTTGTTAAGGCTAACTCGATTCCAGAATTGGTATTGATCTTGGCTGAGTATCAGTACAAGGCTGCGTTTGTCGCTGATGCTGAAATCAACTTAGTTGCAGCATTTACCCGTATCATGATCGACATCGAGTTTGAATGATGAGTCCATTTGAATTTGTTAATTCAATCAACAATACCAAACAAGATTTGATCAGGGGTTCCGAAAACCCTGATCTTGCCGAAACCTTCTACAAGCCTTATGTGATTAATAAGGCTTTTTCTTATTTTAAAGATACTATTATGTATGCCAATGAAATTAACATGTATCCTAACACTCCACACAAACTTCAAAATGATTATTACCTAAATAGTATACGTAAATCTAAAAGGTATTCTAAGTGGCATAAAAAAGAAGAAGATGACAAGATTGACGCCATTATGGAATATTATAACGTAAACTATGCAAGGGCTCGTGAGATTGGTAATCTACTGACTGATGAGCAATTGACCCTTATAAAAATAAAATTAATAAAAGGTGGTAATAATGTTCAATCTCAATCAATTGGTGGAAGTTAGATTAAAAAATCCAGAAGATTTCTTAAAAATCAAAGAAACACTTTCTCGTATTGGTCTAGCATCAAAAAAAGAAAATACTCTCTATCAATCTTGCCACATTCTTCATAAGCAGGGCAAATATTACATAGTTCACTTCAAGGAATTGTTTTTGTTAGATGGCAAAGACTCCACCTTAGCGGAAGGTGATATTGCCAGACGTAATAGGATTGCTACACTTCTAGAAGAATGGGAATTGCTCGATATTGTTGATCCAGATAAAATTGATGACTTGCAGTCACCTATAAATCAAATTAAAATAATTCCTTTTAAAGAAAAAAATAAATGGAATTTGGTCACGAAATACACAGTAGGTAACAAATATTAATAAAAAAATTATTTAAAATAGCTCC
>CAIYAG010000069.1 GCA_903924075.1 uncultured Bacteroidota bacterium
TCGGGAGTGATCATCGGAATTTTTGAAATTTCCTGTAGATACTTTTCAACTGCCTGAGAATCGCGGTTGGTAATCTGGGTAGCAATTTTGAGCTGCCTCATAGTTTGTAATTAGCTTAATTAATATAAAACGCAGAAAAGTCTGTAATTGTTATACAATAGAAAATTGTATTTTATAATGCCGACAGCCTTTTTCAGAGCCTGCAAAAGTATAAAAAAACAAGCTTCATTGGTAGCTTTTGTGGAAAAACTTACAAAAATGGGTAAAACAATAACAATTAATACGCTAAATGAGGATAAAATAAGATGGGTTATGTTTGACAAAAAAGGCTGATTTCGGTTTATCTTCGCTTTCTATGATTGACTATCGGTCAGATACGGTAACCCAACCAACCCCAATGATGCGTGAGGCTATGATGCAAGCCAAGATCGGGGATGATGTTTTTGGTGAAGACCCTTCTATTAATGAGCTAGAATCGCTTTGTGCATCACTTTTTGGAATGGAATCTGCTCTTTTTTGTCCAAGTGGCACCATGTCTAATCAAATTGCAATTAAATGCCATACACAACCAGGCGATGAAGTGATCTGTGATGTTTTATCACATATTTACTTATATGAAGGTGGAGGAATTGCAGCTAATGCTGGTTCATCAGTTCGATTATTGCAAGGCGATAGAGGAAGAATAACTGCCCCAATGGTAAAAGATGCGATCAATCCTGATGACATTCATAAACCCAGAACAAGTTTGGTTTCATTGGAAAATACAGCTAACAGAGGCGGCGGAAGTTGTTATAATTTCAATGATATTCAATCAATTAGAGAGGTTTGTAACAATAATGGATTAGGTCTACACTTAGATGGGGCAAGATTATTTAACGCTTTGGTTGAAAAGAAAGAAACTACCCAACAATATGGAGCAATTTTCGATTCCATCTCGATATGTTTGAGTAAAGGACTAGGAGCACCTGTTGGATCTGTATTGATTGGTAAAACCAATTTCATTAAAAAAGCCAAGCGCGTAAGAAAGCTCTTTGGTGGTGGTATGCGGCAGGCTGGTTTTTTAGCAGCAGCAGGAATTTATGCACTGAAACACCATGTGGAAAGACTTGCAGAAGATCATATGCATGCTCGATTAATTGAAGCATCATTAATAAAAAAAGACTTTGTTGGTACTATTTTACCTGTAGAAACCAACATTTTAATATTTGAAGTTAAAGGCAGGTATACAGCACCAATGCTATCAGCAATTTTGAAGGAGAAAGGAATTTTAGCGATAGCGATCTCTCCTACTCAGATCAGATTTGTTTTGCATTTAGACGTTTCAGCAAGTCAGGTTCAACAGACCATCGATTTGATTGAAAGTCTTTAAAATTGATAACCCTTTATCCAAATAGAAATAGAATAGATATGTTACCTAGAACGAACCCTACAACAACCCAGGCCTGGTTTTTATTGAAAAAACATTTTGAAGAAGAAATGAATCGCAAAAACATGCGCGATTTATTTACTGCAGATGCCGATAGATTTAAGAAGTTTTCATTAACCATCGATGAAATCGTATTTGATTATTCTAAGAATATAATTAACGAGAAAACACTAAAGCTTTTATTAGAATTAGCGGAAGACTGTAAATTAAAGGATGCGATTAAAGCTTTGTGTAGTGGGGATGCCATTAATGAAACAGAAGGACGATCTGTATTACATACTGCCCTGAGAAGTTTTTCAGGAAACCCTGTATTAGTAGATGGCAAAGACATTATGCCTGGGATTCAGAAAGTACAATCTCAAATGAAAGCTTTTTGTGAATCAATCCATAGTGGCAAATGGAAAGGATATACTGGAAAGAAAATTCGTTCGATCGTTAATATCGGTATTGGCGGTAGTGATCTGGGGCCAGTAATGGTTACAGAAGCATTAAAGCCATATTGGGTAAAAGGAATTGAAACTTTCTTTGTGAGCAATGTAGATGGCACCCACATTGCAGAAATTTTGAAAAAAGTGAAGCCAGAGGAAACACTTTTCTTAATCGCTTCAAAAACATTTACCACTCAAGAAACCATGACCAATGCAATTACTGCAAGAGATTGGTTTTTGGAATCTGGTGCAACTCAAACAGATGTAGCAAAACATTTTGCTGCATTAAGTACCAATGAAAAAGCGGTGACGGCTTTTGGTATCGACAAAGAAAACATGTTTGAGTTCTGGGATTGGGTTGGTGGCCGATATTCTTTATGGAGTGCCATTGGATTATCTATTGCACTCACTATTGGGTACGATAATTTTGTGGCCCTTTTAAAAGGCGCTGAATCTGCAGATAAGCATTTACAAACAGCTCCACTTAATAAAAATATACCTGTTTTAATGGCCTTGATCGGCGTTTGGTATGTGAATTTTATGGGTGCACAAAGTGAAGCGATCTTACCCTATGATCAATATATGCATCGCTTTGCAGCTTATTTCCAGCAAGGAAATATGGAAAGTAATGGAAAAAGTGTAGATAGAAATGGAAACCCAGTGAACTATGCAACTGGCCCTGTTATTTGGGGTGAACCTGGCACGAATGGTCAGCATGCATTTTATCAATTGATACATCAAGGCACTTTATTAATTCCTTGCGATTTCATTGCGCCGGCTAAAAGTCATAACCCAATTGGAGACCACCATGTAAAACTAATGTCTAACTTTTTTGCACAGACTGAAGCTTTAATGAATGGCAAGTCAGAAAATGAAGTGAAAGTAGAATTAATGAAAGCGGGTAAATCGGAAGACGAAATAAAAAAACTCACTCCATTTAAAGTTTTTGCGGGCAATAAACCTACGAATTCAATTTTAGTGAAAGAGATCACACCGTTTAGTTTAGGCACTTTGATCGCATTGTATGAACACAAGATCTTTATTCAGGGAGTATTATGGAACATTTTCAGTTTTGATCAGTGGGGAGTTGAATTAGGTAAGCAA
>CAIYAG010000070.1 GCA_903924075.1 uncultured Bacteroidota bacterium
ATAAAAAAAAATCCGCAACGTTTTATCGTTGCGGATTAATTGCTGTAGGGGGAGGGATCGAACCTCCACGAAGAAGTTAGCCATAGTACAAAGTTCAGTGGTCGACCCTGGTCGCTCAAGTATTGCTACCCTTGCGGCTCTATGCTACGTTTATCCTTTGATCTTCACCCCCGAGACAAGAGGGCATGTCTGCCAAAAATTTCATCACCCCACAGTATAAAGAACTATTTCTTTGTTTGGAGGACAAATATATAACCATTCATCCTAATTTTACAAATATTTCAATAAAAATTTGGAAAGTATAGAAATTGTTCAATATATTGCTAATATTATTAGAATTTGTTTAACATAACCCACGAATATGACACCCAAATTGAATTTAGACAAATTAGACCTGCAAATAATTCAGGAAATGATGGAGGATGCAGAGATCTCTTACGCCGATCTGGGTAAGAAACTTTTCGTATCTGGCGGTACCATACACGTACGTATCAAGAAGCTCGAAGAATCTGGTATTGTTAAAGGTAAAAAATTATCGATAGACCTCAAAATTTTAGGGTACGATGTCATCGCTTTTATTGGCATTTTTCTAGAAAAAAGCTCTTTATACGATAGTGTGGCTAAAGAATTGAAGAAAATCCCTCAAATTGTTCGACTCAACTATACCACCGGTAACTATAGTATGTTTGCAGAAATTGTTTGTAAGGATATTAAACAATTGCGCTACGTTTTGCATGATGAATTGCAAAAGATCAAGGGAATTGAACGTACTGAAACCTTCATTTCGCTCGACGAAAGCTTAACACGCAATGTAGTTGTTGCTCCTTAATCAATAGTTTCATTCATAGAATCTCTGATACCATGCCTGCCAATTCTTTTGACCTTCAATCAACTGTTAGGATGCTACAAACCAAGTGGAAGCAAATTCTGTTGTTTGTATTTGCTTCATTATTGGTAGCTGCAGTTAGTTTATTTTTCATTCCAAAAGAGTATCGCTCTACTTCTTTATTGGTTTCCGCGAATCCGCTTCTTGCTGATAAATCACATTTGCTCAATTCGAATATTCAGTATTTATATTCTGTTTTTGGAAATGGAGATGACTTAGAAAGGATCAATGGGATTGCCACGATGGATACGGTTTATAAACAATTGGTTGATGAATTTAATTTAGTCGAATACTATGAGCTAAATGGAAAAGACAAAAACAGATCAAGATATAAAGCAGTAAAAGCGTTAAAAGAAGACCTGCAAATTCAAAAAACAGAACTCTCGCAATTAAAAATTTCGATCTTCACAAAAAGCCCTGAGCTTTCAGCTAATATTGTTAATCGACTTGTTGAGATCACCAGAAATAAAGAAGAAGCAATTTGGAGATCTGGCTATGAAAAAATGCTTTTTAATTTTAATAGATCCATCGACTCTCTTCAAAAATCTTATGTGGCTTTGTACGATAAAAGCAAAGATTCAAAACTGCAGCGTCTTGAAATAGAGGTCATTAAAATGAATTATTTACTCGAGCAAATTCAAACACAAGAAAAAGCCGCGGGTGAAATTAAATTAGCAATCGATAATAATGCACCTAGCTTATTTGTTTTGGAAACCGCAGTGCCAGCTGTTAAATCTGAGAAACCCAATATCCCAGAAGTTTTAATTCTTACGGCTTTGATCAGTTTGGTTTTTAGTGCAATGGCGCTGCTAGTCTACAATAGAGAAGAATCGCTCTAATGGTTTTTCAAAAATCAACATATCAATATTATACTGCTGCAATTCTTTTCTTTGTTTGTATTGTTCTGTTTATTTGTTTTCAATCACCTTATGTACTTGTAGTTCCTTTTATCTGGATCCTATTTCCTTTGGTCTTTGATTTTTGTATCAAAAGAACAACCGATCTATTCTGGTTACTCATTCTGGCATTACCACTTTCTACTGAATTAAATATTACGCCATCGTTGGGAATAGATTTTCCTGATGAAATATTGATGATTGGTTTAACTGGGTTAGTTATTTTAAAAATGATACACCAACCAAAATGGTTTCCATCCAATCTTACAAAAGAGCCTTTATTTCTATTGGTTTGCTGTATCATGGGATGGACTTTTGTTAGTGCCTGTTTTGCTGAGAATACAACACTCTCTTTGAAATTTTTTTTAGCAAGAATTTGGTTTATTATTCCATTTGTGATTCTACCACAAATTTTATTGCAATCGCAATCAAGCATTAGAAAATTCGCATTATGTTTATTAATGCCCATGTTTTTGATCGTGTTGCAAGCGCTCCTTCGACACTCCTTTTATGGATTTAGTTTTATTGATATTAAAAAAGCGATGAACCCATTCTTTCGCAATCATGTGAACTATTCTTCCATGTTAGTTTGTTTAATGGTCCCAGCAATCGCTATGCGCTACTTAACACCAAGCACCAGCAGGTATCGCAAATGGTTAACGATTGCTATACTAATTGGCTTTATCGGATTATTTTTTTCCTATTCAAGAGGCGCATGGGTTGCGTTGGTTGTTGGTGTTGTTTTTGCTTTATTGATGAAATGGGGTTGGGTAAAAAAAACCATTTTATTTGCACTAGTATTCTTAGTTGCTGCCAGTGCCTGGCTAATGGTTGATTATCATTTTATGCGATTTGCACCAGATCATGACCATACCATTTTTCATACAGACTTTTCAGAACATATTGCTGCTACTGTTTCGCTCAAAGATGTTTCAAATGCTGAAAGATTTTACAGGTGGGTAGCTGGATATCGCATGTTTGTGGAAAGGCCGATAACCGGATTTGGTCCGAATAATTTTTACCAAAATTATCGCCCCTATGCCATCAATGTTTTTCAAACCTGGGTGAGCGATAATCCAGAACACTCTACGATCCACAATTATTTCCTGCTTACTTTGGCTGAACAAGGAATTCCCGGATTATTATTATTGGCATTGCTTTGGATCGGAATGTTGTTTCGATTACAGTATTTGTACAAGCATTTGCAAAGTAATTTTTATCGGACCCTAGCACTTAGTGCAGCAGTTGTTTTAGCAATGATGGCCTCTATAAATTTTATGAGCGACATGATCGAGACAGATAAAATAGGCAGTTTATTTTGGATCTGCCTTGGTTTTGTATTTATTTTTAATCGTAAATTACAGGAAGAGCGAAATGCTATCGCTTAACCTCCCCCAAGTATCCCCATTTTTTTTATAATGTGTAGGCAACGAAATAGGATCCTTATCGTATCTTATTTGTAGTGCCTCAAACAATTTACTTTCCCTTTTAAACCAAATTAATTGGGATCAGTCATAAATAAAGAAAAACCAATAACATGAAAAGTTTTCTATTATTTCCAATCGCTTTGATAGCCATGATTTGCATGATGATTTATGCTTGGTGGCCAGAATCAAAAGAAGCCTAAGTTTCCCCCAATGAAACTATTGCAGTTTTCTTCCCTTCCATTGGTAGGTGCCAAATTTGCCTAACCAACCCGCTATTACTGTATATATGATGTGAAACGGTTGCATCACGGGAAACCAGACAAGCGTATTCTTTAACCCAAAGAACCTTGCAACCGGAATCATAAAACTGAGTTCTACCACTGTTTTAATACCCAATAACCATAAGAACTGATACCAAGCATCTTCTTCAAAAAAACCGTAAACCGCTACTATTACTAAGGATACATTAAACAGGTAGACCAGTAATAAGACCCAAAAAATACTCCTGTCTTGATAACCGCTTGCCTTGCTAGCCCAGCGAATTCTCTGGTTAAAGAAACTTTTCCAATCTGGCATTGCCGTTGTTTGAATGATCGCTTTCGAATCATACAAATAGCCAAGTTTACCTGGATAGCGTTGCTTGATCTTTTGCATCAATAACATATCATCTCCACTGGCAATATGATCGATCCCTTGAAATTGTCCCACTTCGTAAAACGCTTTTTTCTGATAAGCTAGGTTGGCGCCATTGCACATGGCATGACTTCCAGCACCAACCGCTGCAGCTGTGATGCCCTGCAAACTCAGAAAATCTAATACTTGAAATAGGCAAAGAAAACTGCCTGTATTAAAAAACATAACTGGTGCTGCAACTAATACTGGCTGTTCTTGTTGAATAAATGCATCATATTGTAGCAGCCAATCTGAAGTTGCCATACAATCGGCATCAGTGGTTAACACCCAATCTCCCTTGCATTGTGCAATAGCAATTTCAATGGCCTTTTTCTTGTAAGCATTGGTAGTTTTATCAAGATGCTCAGACAATTCAATTAGGTAAAGATTGGGATAATTTTCCTGCAATAGTTTGACTTGTAATGAGGTATCGTCGGTAGAATGATCGTTAACTACCGTAACATCAAATAGCTCAGCTGGGTAATGCTGTTCTAAAATTGATGGCAGAAACCGATTCATATTTTCAGATTCATTACGCGCCGGAATGATGATCGAAATATGTGTAACTGGTTCTAGATCTGGCTTGGATTCAAAAACAGGCAATTCTAAAAACCACCTCCTATAAAGTAGTATCAACAAACCATATAGGATCGTAAGTAGGATGGTAATGATCAATAATACCTGGTACATGCTACAAAGAAAACCATTGGTGATCGATTTTTAAAGAGCAGTCAAAAATTAACAGGAAAATAGTTGGTGATTTCAATGAAACGGACGTACTTTGAATTAGTTGCATAACTAACTATATGCCAAACAACCATTTCAAAAGAGGGGAATTATATAGCGTCATCAATGGGATGGCTTCTACTGCTGTGGCACGTAGACTGCAGAAGAATTTTAGGAACGCCGGTTTAGAGATCACCATTGAGCAGTGGAGTATTTTATACCATTTGTGGAAGGAAGACTGCTTGAGTCAGCAGGAACTTTGTAACCGAACATTCAGAGATAAACCAAGTATCACCCGCCTCATCGATAATTTAGAAAAGCAGGACATGGTAAAAAGAATGCCTTCTAAAACAGATCGCCGGATCAATCTTGTTTGTTTAACAGATGCAGCTAAACAGATCCAAAATCTTACTATCGATCTGGCTAATCAAACCATGAGTGAGGCATTAGTGGGTGTGAAAAAAGAAGATATCGAGATTGTGAAAATTGTTTTTCAAAAAGTATACGACAACCTAACCATATCTATTTAATATCAAAATAACAAACCAATAAATTTTCTATCATGGAAACTACAAAACAAACAACGGCTTTAAAAGGTGGTGAATGGATCATCAAAGAAAGCAATCCATTTGAAACTTTTATTGCAGAGGACTTTGATGAGGAACAGAAAATGGTCATGGAAATGTGCGACCAATTTGTAACGGCAGAAATTTTACCCGTGATCGATCGCATCGAAAAATTAGAACCTGGATTAATGCCATCACTAGTGCAGAAAGCAGGTGAGCAAGGGCTTTTATCAACTTCCTTCCCTGAAAAATATGGTGGCTTGGGTAAAGATTTTATTACTTCTACCATCGTAAACGAAGGACTGGGTGGAGGTTATTCTTTCTCAGTGGCGATTGCTGCACACACAGGAATTGGTTCTTTGCCGATCTTATATTTTGGTACAGAAGCACAGAAAGATAAATACATTCCTAAACTGGCAAGCGGTGAATGGAAGGGTGCTTATGGTTTAACAGAACCAAATAGTGGAAGTGATGCATTAGGTGCAAAGAGTACGGCTAAGTTGAGTGATGATGGTAAATATTATATCCTGAACGGACAAAAATGCTGGATCACCAACGGTGGTTTCGCAGATGTGTATACCGTTTTTGCAAAAATCGATGGTGATAAATTCACTGGTTTTATTTTGGAAAGAGGTATGGAAGGATTTACCCAAGGACCAGAAGAACATAAAATGGGAATCAAAGGATCTTCTACTGTGCAATTGTATTTCCAAGATTGTAAAGTACCCGTTGAAAATGTATTAGGTGAAATTGGAAAGGGCCATATCATTGCTTTTAATATTCTGAACATTGGTAGATTAAAATTATGTGCAGCAACTTTGGGCGGAGCTAAAAATGCCGCAAGAGTTTCTACTCAATACGCAATCGATCGTGAACAGTTTAAAATTTCTATTTCCCGCTTTGGAGCAATTAAACATAAATTGGCCGAAATGGCCATCCGACTGTTTGTTTGTGAATCTGCCTTGTATCGTACCGCAAAATGGATCGATGATGCAGAACATGCGTTGGAGGCAGAAGGAAAAACTTTTGCGGAAGCATTATTAGGTGCCGCTGAAGAATTCGCCATCGAGTGCGCGATGTTGAAGGTATATGGTAGCGAAACACTGGACTTTGTAGTTGACGAAGGCGTTCAGATCCACGGCGGAAATGGATTTAGCGACGAATACCAAATTTCTAGGGCTTATCGCGATAGCCGTATCAATAGAATCTATGAAGGAACCAACGAGATCAATCGTTTACTAACCGTTGATATGGTGTTGAAACGTGCGATGAAGGGTAAGCTTGATCTAATGGGACCAGCCATGGCCGTTCAAAAAGAACTCATGAGTATTCCTGATTTTAATAGTGATGATGAAGGTGCTTTTGCTAAAGAACTCAAATACATCGCAAACTTTAAGAAAGCGATCTTAATGGTGGCTGGGGCTGCGGTTCAGAAATTGATGATGACTTTGGATAAGGAGCAGGAAATTCTGATGAATATCGCTGATATGAGTATTGAGGTTTTCAATGCCGAAAGCGTATTATTAAGAGTAATGAAGCTGGCCGAAACCAAGGGTGAAACCGCAACAAACGTTCATGCAGATATTATGAGAACTTATATATATGATGCAGCAGACAGGATCAACAAGGCTGGAAAGGATGCATTGAACGGTTTTTCAGAGGGTGATGAGCTGAGAATGATGCATATTGGTTTGAAAAGATTCACCAAAGTGGAGCCTTTTAACAGTAAGGATGCCCGTAGAAGAATTGCCGACAAGATGATCGCAGACAAGGGTTATCATTTCTAAAAGAAAATTTTGGTGGATTTAGAATATTTTATCTAAATTTAACAAATCGATAATCTTACGATTGCTTGCTCAGAGAAGGCCTTAGTATTAAACATGCTAAGGTCTTTTCATTTTCAGGAATTCCTCTCATTTCTATCAACATTTCATCATTCAATTTCTATTTATTTCACAACAGATTTTTTTACCTTCAGTAGATGAGAGTAACCCTACTGTTTTTATTGGTGTTTATCAATTCGATTGTTTTCGCACAAAACAATTCCACAAACTTTTGGATGGGCAAATCAACTGGCAAATTACCTGCACTATTATATGGCTTGGGTGATGATCGATTAGGTGGTACAAAAATGGGATATATCGATAGCAATATTCTTTTGCGTATTGTTGATTCTACCAAAGAGTTTTATACAATTCAACTTTCGAAATGGCATAATGCGTATATCGAAAAAGGATATATCAGACACGATAGTATTTTTCCAACCAAGCCCTATTATTTAACCAGCTCTTTTATGGTGAAGGGTGATTCATTGTACGACTATGTAAGCATGCATATGGATGAACACCTGCCCTATAAATCCTGGATGGAAATAGAACCTTCAAAGATCATGATTGATTTGTACGGCGTGCAATCGAACACCAACTGGATCACACAATTACAAACCGTCAAGGAAATTAAGAATGTATATTACAACCAGGTGGAAGACGATGTGGTGCGTGTTACTGTTGAGCTGAAACACCCACAGCACTGGGGTTACAGCCTTTCTTATGTAGGTAAGAATTTGGTTTTAAAAGTAAAAAGACAACCAGCAAT
>CAIYAG010000071.1 GCA_903924075.1 uncultured Bacteroidota bacterium
ATGGTAAATGGTTGAAAAGCAGGTTTATTGATTAATTTAAATGATGCCTGAACCCCTGAGGCAATATAAGTCAGTGATTCCCACTTCAAATCATTTTTAAAATTTTAAAACAAAAAGTTATGCCTAAGTATGTGATTGAAAGAAATATCCCAGGCGCTGGAAGTCTAACAGCTGAACAGCTAAAAGGTATTTCACAAACCTCATGTGGTGTTTTAAGTAATATGGGCCCTCAAATACAGTGGCTTCAAAGCTATGTAACGGGGGATAAAATTTATTGCGTTTACATTGCGCCAAACGAAGCAATGGTTCGGGAGCACGCTCAACAGGGAGGATTTCCTGCAAATTCAGTGTCGGAAGTTGTTACAATAATTGACCCAACTACGGCAGAATAATTAATAAATTGAAAAGGGTTGAACTTTGTACGTTTAACCCTTTTCTTATTCATTAAAACAATTTTTCTTGTGGCGGTTTTGCGCCTGCCAATCTGATATAAACAGTTGTTTGTCCTCTGTGGTGAGTCTGATGTTCAAATCCTTTATTTAATGCAGCAGATCTACTCATATCGAAGCGACCAAATAGTTTGACTGTTTCATTCAACTGTTCATTAGATAATTTTTTGATAGAATTGATCACAAAATCATATCCAGCTAAAACCTGAGTAGTGACACTTGCTTTTGATTTATCTGTTGATTTTTCTGCTTCTCCATTTCCTATCGGACTTTTCTCACCAGTTGCAGCAGCGGCAAATGAATAGTTGGCGTCGGTTAAGTGAAGCATTTGTTCAGCAAACGAACGCATTTCTGGTGTTGGTTTTAATGCGTATCCTGCATCTGGCATTGCATCTAAATATTCTTTGGTATAAGTTTTTGCTCTTTCCCATTCTTTAACAATATCTGCAGTTGAACTTTGTGCATTTGCAATTTGAAAACTTGCAAAAGATAGTAGCAAAGAAACAAGAATTGTGATTTTTTTCATGGCTTTAATTTTAGTGGAAGAAAAAGATACTCAAAATTTCAATTCAATTTTTTAAAAATTTTTACAAGCGATTCAGCAATTAATGCGTAACCCTTATCGGAAGGGTGCAAACCATCAAATGTGATATTCCCTGCCTTTACTGGGTAGGGATATTCATCAGTTGAAGGATTAAATGGTAGGTCAATAAAATCTGGGTACTTGTAATCTTTATATTGACCTGATGCAGCATCTTTTAAGCGTTTAAAATTTACGAGATGAGAATGGTCCATTCCTTTTTTATGAAACAAGTCTAAAACTTGAAAATGCTCATAATTGCCTATTGAAATAACCGCATTTGCAAAATCTTCTAATTGTTGCCCGTTTTTTGATTTATATGAGCCATAAGCATTGTTTTTAAAGTCGTTAATATACACAAAGTCAACTCTTTGCATCGGCGTTAGGAGTACAATCTTTGCATTTTCATTGAGACTTTTTAATTTATTTATGATCACTCTAAAAGCACCATATACGGTTGAAGCACCATTATTGTTTTGGTAATCGTAAAAACTTCCTAAGGGTTTTGAACCCCACCAATCATTCGTGCCTAGGAATATCGTATACAGGACTGCCTTTTGTAAACCCAATTTTTCAATATTGGTTGCAATACCTACGGCTGTCCATCCATTAAATCCCTTATTTATAAAATGAATATTGGGTAGTTGCTCCACAACTCTTGTCATATATCCTTTGGTAATACGGTTTCCGGTTTCATCGGGATGATCATTTAAATAAGTGATTGAGTCACCAATGGCAACCCATGTGACCTCCTTTTGGGTGAAGGATAATTGCAATAACAGGATGAGGGTAAGCGGAATTATCTTTTTCATTGGTAGCAATCTTGTAAATTGAAGTTATTATTTATAACTTAAGTTATTATATGCGTTTGCCATTCTTTTTACTATTCATTATTACAAACATGTTTCTGCCTAAAACGAATGGACAGCAAGTTGTAAATACTTCAACCGCCAAAAGC
>CAIYAG010000072.1 GCA_903924075.1 uncultured Bacteroidota bacterium
ACAGCTTCTTTACGACGACCAACTGCGTTTTTTTGTTTTTCCATTATACTTGGTTTGGAATGTGTTTAAATTAGAATTTTAGTTCTTTAGGTTGTTGAGCAGCATGTGGATGCTCAGCACCAGCGTACACAAATAATTTTTTAACCAATTTGCGGCCTAAGCGGTTTTTAGGAAGCATGCCTTTTACAGCTCTTTCTATTACAACTTCTGGACGACGCTTTAAAAGGTCTTGTGCTGCTTCGTGTTTTTGACCACCTGGATGTCCAGAATAGTTTTGATACACTTTATCAGCTCCTTTGTTACCTGTGAAAACAACCTTATCGCAGTTGATCACAATTACATTATCTCCACAATCAACGTGAGGAGTATAATAAGCTTTGTTCTTACCACGTATAACAGCAGCGATTTTAGAACACACACGTCCCACGGTTTGATTAGTGCCGTCAACAACATACCAGTTATGTTGAACGGTAGCCGCATTCGCAGACTTGGTGGTGAAATGAAGTTTACTCATAATTTTTCTTTTTAATTTAACCGATGCTATCCCATCGATTTGAATGTTCCGATTAATTCGGGGGGCGAAGGTAGGGTTCCTACACTCGATTTTCCAAGAAATTTGGAAAGTATTTTTACAAGCACTTCCACAAGTGATTGATTATCAATAAAAAATTTGCATCATTTTATTGATAGGAGGGTGAAAAGGGCGGTTTTGTTGGGATTTTGAGGCTAAAATCACATTTTTCTAAGCCTAGTAAGGCTTTCAATTCCTCATTCCTCATTCCTCACTCCTCACTCCTCACTTCCTCCGGATTATTTACTTGAATACCTGGAGCAATGACAAATCCGATCAATATCCCAGTGAGTAGCCCTCCAAAATGTGCGGCATTATCTACATTCCCCGCCATTCCCATGATCAAGTTAATTCCAACAAACAATAATGTGTTTAACAAGAAGACCTTGTTGATCGCTTTGGGAAACATACCATTGATCAGAAAAGCAAGAAAAATTCCATACATCCCAAAGATGGCACCCGAAGCACCAACACTAATTGCTTGGTTATGAATACTAATGCTGCAAAAGGAAGCAACTACTCCAGTTAATAGATAGTAGACCCAAAATTTTGTCCTACCTAATAATGGTTCCAGCATTGTTCCGATATATAATAGTGCGGCCATATTAAACAATAGGTGCATAATGCCTGCGTGTAAAAAAGTACTGGTAAGTAAACGCCACCACTCGCCATTTAAAACTTCCAACTTGTGGTTGGCGCCCCATTTCAAAAGGCTTGATACCTGAAAACTAATAAAACCTTCACCTGAAATAACCATGATTATAAATACAATGATATTTAGTAACACTAAGATGGGTGTACTGTAAAATCCTTCTCTAGGTTTTATGACCGAAAAATTGATTGGATCGGATTCCATTTGTAAAGAGTTCAATACTTCTGGATCTTCCGACCTTAATTTATTAAAATAGATAATCGTCCAAATGAGTAAACCCCCAATTATGATTGTAATAAAAAACCATAGCACTATATTACCAAAGCGCTTTTCAAAAGGCTCCTTACTCGCTTTAAAAAACATCGGCTCCTTATATCTTACCAATATACTTTGACGAATAGCATTATCACTTTGTTTTCTTAATTCGTTATTGCCCAGTAATTCTAAATACTCAAATTGATTAAAATTAGTTTCCAATAAATCGCGATTTACATTTTCATGAAGCGTAATTAATGCTTTGGCTTTATTTTCTTGGGAAGCCCTGTTGCTAGTACTTTGATGATATTCTACTGCTAACCAATAAGTGCAATCTTCTTTTATCGTGTCTTCGATCTTTTCAAAGATGGGCAGTGTTAGATAGGTATAAAAATTTAGGGTACCGCCTTTATTACTTATTTCAATTCTATTTGAGTGCCCAATTTTTTTCTTCCAGATAAATGCGTTTTGCAAAGTACAGTATTGCGGACTACCTTTTTTTTCAAACTCACTGATGCTTTGCAAATGTTCCATTTTGCCGGTTGATTTGTGCAAGTAGCTTAAAGCAAGTACTGTTGCAATAAAGATAACAATCCAAGAAAACAAAGACAAGGGAAAATTTAAATTGGCTCTAGCATTTCTAGGCTGCAACAAATTAAAACGGGGCAGCATTAAAAAATAAAGCGGAACCCAGGGTAATGCCATGGGGATGTATAAATTGAACAGCTCTTCTTTTAAATTAAAATAGTGGTAGGGTATTAAAATAACAGCATTCAAAAATGAATATCCTACAATCAAAACCAGCGCAAGAAAACACAAAGGCCGAAAAATCAGCTGATACTTTAAATTCATCAATGATAGTTATAAAGACGAAAAATTTATGAATGGGGGGAGGTAAATAATGAATATTGAAAATAATAAATTTTAGTTTATTAACCTAACTGCAATCTCTTCACTCTTCACTTATTCTTTTCATACCTTCATTAAAAATGTAGGAATGGCATTCAGAAAATTTCAGGCGGATCAACTTTTTACAGGCACTACACTATTGGATAGCTCTAATATATTGGTGACCGATGAAGCTGGTCTTGTAATTGAGATAGTTCCTATTTCCGATGCTGGCGAAGACATTCAAAAACTGAATGGTTGGCTAAGCCCAGGTTTTGTAAATAGTCATTGCCATTTAGAACTGAGTCATATGAAGGGCTTGATCCCCGAGCATACCGGCTTGGTTGATTTTGTGATCTCTATCATTACTCAGCGACATATTCCGGAAGAAGAAATCCTGCAAGCTATTTCAAATGCAGAAGACGATATGTTACAAAATGGGATTGTTGCAGTTGGCGATATCAGTAATAACAATATCAGCTTTGCGCAAAAAGCAAAACGAAGATTAGCCTATTATACTTTTTTAGAGATCAGTGGGTTCACACCGCAGGTTACACAAATTCGTTTTGATAAGGGATTCGAATATTATCAGCAATTCGAACAGATCAATTCGAATAATCATTCTTTGAGTATGGCGGCACACGCACCTTATTCGGTTTCGCAAGAATTATGGCAATTGATGCAACCTTATTTTAAAAGCAAAACAACAACACTCCATAATCAAGAGACCGAATTTGAAGATGCATTCTTTTTGAATAAGTCCGGCGATTTTATGCGCTTGTATGATTTCTTACACGTGAATCTTGATTTCTTCTCTGCCACAGGAAAGAGCAGTTTGCAATCTGTCGCAAATAATTTCAATGGAGCTAAGAATACTTTATTAGTGCATGATGTTTTTTCGAAACAAGCAGATCTTGATTTTATCAAATCGTTATCAGTGCAACAACAGAATCAATTTTATTATTGCCTCTGCATCAATGCCAATCAATATATCAG
>CAIYAG010000073.1 GCA_903924075.1 uncultured Bacteroidota bacterium
GTAGATCCTTTTTTAGCAGGATCGGCATTTTCTCGCCATTCAAAATTTGCCCCATAATCATTGTTATCAAAACCAAGATGTGTCTTGTACCATTCATTCATTTTCTTAGGGTCTTTGCATTTAAAAAAAATGCCACCAATCCCAGTTACTTTTTTCATATCAGTGGGTTTTAAATTATTTTGCATTTCAACGTTCGACTTGAAAGCAAAACCAAGGCAGAATGCAGTTACAAGTCCGAGGATGAAAATAGATGTTTTGTTCATTTTATAAAATTGAATGAATTTTCCAGCAAGGCATGGTATCTGTCAAGACTGAAAATATTTTACTATACTTGAATATAAAGAAAAAGCAAATAAATTGATTTTTTAAAAATTAGGAAGTAAATTCATCAGACAACAATTATTGGGACTATGAAAAAAGTTATATTTTATTGCTTAATCATTAGTTTAATAGCATGTGGCAATCCAATAGAAACAACAAATGATTTTAATACATCAGCAATTCATTTTGATACTACTGGGATCAAAAAAGCAACACCCAATGACTATAAGAATAGCCTATTGTTATATGATGATTCGATCATTGTAACAACAAATTCGAATCAACAAAAGGTTTCGTTTACCGAAATCAACAGTTTTGTTTCTCAACATAAAGCCGAATTAACCAAAAGCCGGTTAAATATTATAGCCACGAAAAAAGCATCATACAAGACTATAGTTAATGTATTGGACTTAATGGCAATCGATGGCATTAAGCAATATGCATTGTTGACCGAATCATAAAGATAAATAGAGGTTATTAGTTAAAAGGAAATCTCATTTTACCTTTTCCAGCACAGTGTATTTTTCTTTCATTCAAATAATTCTTGAAACCAGATAGTGATGATATGTTTTGCGCTGTAACCTGTATTGTTTTATTATCATAAGTTTTGATTAGTAACCCATTCCAAGTTCTAAATTTCGCTTTTAAATTTGTTTCGTAATACTCATTTATATCTTCTGTTGCAATAGTTTGTTTACTGAACAAACTAACAAAAGTTATTCTATTAAGATTGGTGTCAACTTTTATTGTATTAATACCTAACAGCATATATACAATGGTGTATCCCAAAAAAATCATTAACCCTATTTGAAAATATAAAATATAGATTCTTTTAAAATCAAAATGCAATGCTGTTATGCTAAAAACTAAGTGTTCATCGTTAGGGTCATTTATTATTCTTAAATAGGAATAATGGCCAAGAAAAAATACACATGCAAGCATAATAAAACGTAAAAAAAAATTTGCTGAATTTGTATGGAATGTTAACATGATATTATTTAAATGCTAAAGCTTTTTAAGCTTTTGGATTAATCCACAGGACAGATCTTAAAGCTATTCTATGAAGTTACAAATAGTTTAATATGTTTTATCGTAGAATCATTGGCAAACAAAATTTTGCTCTTCCACCTACTGCCTCTACATTTGCAGCTCTATGGGGGGTTAGCTCAGTTGGCTAGAGCGCTTGCATGGCATGCAAGAGGTCGACGGTTCGACCCCGTTACTCTCCACAGCTTTAAA
>CAIYAG010000074.1 GCA_903924075.1 uncultured Bacteroidota bacterium
CACTAAAAAGCTTCTAATTAAAAGAATAGACCATTGCCATCGATTCTCTCGCCATTTGCTGATTATAGTCGAATGCTAATTGCTTGTGGTTGATAATGTCTACAATGGTTCCAATAAAACACAAGCCACCAGTAAACAAATAAAGGATGCCCATTCCGTTTTGGCCAACCATGAATCTTTGGATGCCTGCAACTCCAAAGAATCCAAGAATACAACCCAATAATACTTGATCTGTTTTTCTTCTTTTACCATTATAAATGGCAACAAAGTTTTGCAATTTATCTGGACTTAACTCACGGGTAATACTTTGCAAAAAAATTAATTCTTCGCCTTCAAGGGCGGGAATCAAGTTCATAAAATTTGGGTTCATGGTTTTATTATTTGTATGGTTAACTGTCTAATTCTATTCAATATAATGATAACTGCAAATATTCCCAAGGGATGGTGTTTAAAAGATATAACCCATTCTGCTCTCATGGCGTAATGCATAGCGTGACCAATTCCGCAGCCAGGGCATTTCCCCAACCCCAGTGCACTAAAAACACAGAGCGAGGTTTCTGATTTGTTTACTGGTAAGAAAAACAAAACAACCAATGCCCCCACCCAACAAAGCAACTCAAAATGCTTCAAGAGCCAAACCCTTATTTTATGAATGGTTAAAATCATGGATTACTATTTTCCAAAAGCTCCAATATTACTACTAAAGATCTTTACAGCAATTGCTAAAAGAATAACCCCAAAAAATTTTCTAACTGCTAGTAAACCAGCTTCGCCTAATGCATGTTCGATGATCTTTAAAGATTTTAGAACGATATACACTACAATTAAATTAATGATGATCCCTGCCAAGATATAGGTTTCTTCGTAGTTCGCTTTTAATGACATGATGGTTGTAAGTGTTCCACTTCCTGCAATGATGGGGAAGGCAATAGGAACTACACTGCTCGATTTTGCATTTTTATCACCCTTGAAAATTTCATGCCCGAGTACCATCTCTAAGCCCAATAAAAAGATCACAATCGATCCGCCTACTGCAAAAGAGCGGATATCTAAGCCAAGTATTTTTAAGAATGGTCTACCTGCAAAAAGAAATAAGATCATCAACCCACCGGAAACAAAAGTTGCTTGAAATGAACGGATGGCCCCCATTTTTTCTTTTAATGAAATCAACAAGGGAATAGAACCTACGATATCGATCACAGCAAACAGGGTAAATGTGACTGTTAGTAGTTGGTCGAAATGAAATTCCATGAGCTTTGTTTTAGTAAATATACATTAAGTAAATAATCTTATTAGTCGTCAGGATTAGGTATTTATTGCTCCATACAGTAACAATTGTGGGAAGTTTCCTACATTTATCCCTCACGCTAATTACTATGCAGGGAAAACAGAAATTGAATCTTTTTAGCTTTACCATGATCGTTGTAGGCCTGGTAATTGGAATGGGTATTTTTAGGTCGGCCGCAACCAGCGCAAAAGACGCGATCAACCCTTCGGTTTACTTTACAGCCTGGTTATTGGGTGGCTTTTTTGCATTCTGCGGAGCACTGACTTATGCTGAGATCGGAAGTCGCTTCCCTGTTACCGGTGGCTATTACAAGATCTTTTCTTATGCCTATCATCCTAGCATCGCTTTTGCAATTAATTGCATCATTTTAATCAGTAATGCGGCAAGTCTAAGTGGCGTAGCCCTGATTGGAAGTGGCTATATCACTAAATTATTTCCCCAGTATCAATGGACGGATATCGACAAAGCGCTGATCAGTTGTGTGGCGATCTTCATATTTTATGTGATCAATTTAATGGGACTCAAAATGAGTTCCAAAGCCCAAAACTTATTAATGCTCATTAAGATCACCATGATCATTGTTTTGATCATGGCCTTGTTTTTTCCGATACATCAAGTGTCTGCGCAAACAGTTGCAATTGTTGCAGATGCAACTCCTCATATGAGTTGGATCCAGAGTTTGGGAATCAGTTTAATAGCTGTATCCTTTACCTATGGCGGGTATCAGCAAACCATCAACTTTGGGAATGAAGTGAATAATCCTGCCAAAAATATTCCGAGAGGTATTTTTATAGGGATCGCGATCATCATTGGGTTATACTTATTGGTAAATCTCAGTTACTATCAAATCATTGGATTCGATAACATGAAGGGGGAGCGGGAAATTGCTTATTCATTAATGAACAAAGTATTCG
>CAIYAG010000075.1 GCA_903924075.1 uncultured Bacteroidota bacterium
ATCCCACAGAATTGATCGCTACTATTGATGAATTCATCAATAGTAATAATAGCATCCGGGCCAGCCAATTTTTCTTTTAATCCGGGTTGGTTAATTTGATGATACATCTGATTAATCTGTTCCCAAACCTCTTTGGTGATCTGATCCTGAACCCCTCTTGCATTTTCACGTGCACGGGTGATGATGCTTTTGAATGAATTATTGTTTTTACTTTCTAAAAACAAATAATACAAAGCAGCGGCATTGTCTTTTTTCAACCTTTCAATTTCCTCTTTTGGTAAGGAAGTAAAGATCTTGAGAGATGGCTCCCATGTCATGCTACTTGCTTGTACTTTATCAAATGAAAGGATATAGCTTGTTTTCATTAAGCGTAACATTCCATCTGCTCTTTCCATGTAGCGATGTAACCAATATAATGAGTCTGCGATTCTACTTAGCATGCTGTAAGAATGGTTCTTTGTTCTTCAATTAGTTTCAAACAATTTCAGTTTAATCAATTACCCAAGTGTCTTTACTACCGCCACCCTGCGATGAATTTACCACTAATGATCCTTCTCTTAATGCTACACGTGTTAAACCACCAGGTACAATGTTGATGCCATTTGGTCCGCATAAAGCATAAGGTCTAAGATCCACATGTCTTGGTTGTAATTTCCCATCAATCAAACAAGGAACGGTTGATAATTGGATGATCGGTTGCGCAATGAAATTTCTTGGATTCGCCAATATATTTTCTTTCGCTTTTTTGATCGCTTCTTCTGTAGCACTATTTCCCATGACCATACCGTAACCACCCGATTGGTTGGTTTCTTTTACCACCATCTTGGTCATATTTTCAAATACATAAGTTCTTTCCTCCTCATTATTCATATGATAAGTTGGAATATTGGGAAGGATGATCTCTTCGTTCAAATAATATTTGATCATGGCTGGAACATAGGCGTAGACTGCTTTATCATCTGCCACACCATTACCTAATGCATTGATGATGGCCACATTTCCTTTACGGTAGGCGCTGATCAAACCCGGTACACCCAAAGCACTATCTGGTCTGAACACTAATGGATCTAAAAACTCATCATCAATCCTTCGGTATATCACATCCACCTGACGAAGTCCTGCTGTGGTTTTCATATAAACCTTATGATCGTTTACCAAAAGGTCGCGGCCTTCTACTAATTGAATTCCCATTTGACGAGCCAGGAATGTATGTTCGAAATAAGCTGAATTATACATGCCCGGAGTTAATAAAACTACCGTAGGATTTGCAATTTGTTTAGGAGCATATGCAATTAAGTTATCGTGTAATAGCAGGGGATAATTATTCATCATCCTAACATTACTCTCTCCTAATAAATTAGGGAAAATACGTTTGGTAACTTCTCTGTTCTCGAGCATATACGAAACACCCGATGGCGTTCTTAAGTTGTCTTCCAGAATATAAAAAGTACCATCATCGCCACGGATCAAATCGATGCCGGCGATATGAACATAGATATCGAAAGGTACTTGAATGCCAAAAACTTCGCGTGTAAAATGCGGACAAGAAGCGATCAAATCAGCAGGAATAATTCCGTCTTTAACAATTTGTTGTTCGTTGTAGATATCCTTTAAGAATAAATTCAAAGCAGTTAATCGCTGCTTGATCCCCTTTTCGATATGGTCCCATTCAACACCTGTGATGATGCGTGGAATAATATCGAAAGGGAAGATCCTTTCAATGCCTTCATTCTCACTATAAACAGTAAAAGTGATACCCTGACTCATGAAAAGTTCGCCAGCCAATTTGTGCTTTTGAAGCAAATCGTTCAAGTGAAGTTGTTTCCCTGCCTCATAAATCGAATTGTACTGTTGTCTGATACCCTCAGAACTCATCATCTCATCCCAAATATGGGAGGCAATCGGGTATTGTTTAAAAAGGGTCTCACCCATCATAAGCATCAAATTGAGATCAGTTACAAAAAAATTTACAGGAAGCAGTAATTGCTCAAGTGCAACTTATGTAAAGTAAGAATATTTTTGGTTCTAGAGTTTTATTGTTTAGAAATTATCTATAATAATGTCATAAACATTGATAATTATGATAGATAACTAGAAAAAAATGAATTATTCGTTTAAAAAAAACACA
>CAIYAG010000076.1 GCA_903924075.1 uncultured Bacteroidota bacterium
CAATCGCAGTTCTGGAAATTTAACTACCGATCAGAAAGAGATCTTAAGTTATATTACAATGGGTAATGAGAAGTTGCATTACTTATCTGAGAAATTATCGGATTCTGCAGATGCTGATACTGGCAAAGTGGAATTCAAATTGGAGCAATTCGATATTGTTCCAGAAGTAGAAAAAGCTGCTGTGGGTTTAGTGGATGCATCAAGTATCAAACAGATCAGCCTTCAATTAAATTTATCGCCTAGTCCGTTGATCGTGAATCTCGATAAAATTTTTGTTCGTCATATCTTCTTCAAATTATTATCCAACATTATTAGATTCTCTCAAAAAGCAACGGTGATCAGCATTCATGCTTCGCAGAGCGATGATTTTTGTGTGATTGAATTTATCAATAAGGGTAGACCAATTGGTATTGATAAACTGAATGAATACTTTAATCGCTTAAATACTCCGAATCAACACGAAGTAGCAACCAGCCAATCGGGTATGGGCTTTTCTGTTTCTAAGAAGATGATTGAAGATATGGGAGGTGAATTAAGTTATAATAGCAATGACACTTACGGAAACTATTTTAAAATAAAATTCAATCTGGCTTAGTTTAAACTGTAATCATATGAAACTTAGAATCTTACTTTCTGCTCTTTTCCTCCTTGCTCTTTCGGGTGCTTGGTCGCAAAATGTTCAGCGAACATTTGAAGATATGGGCTATCATGACCAATCTATCTTCGGTATTAGTGGTTCCATCACTTATTTCGTGAAAGTGAAACCCGATGATAATATGGAAGGAAGTAAGCTGGTCTTATATATTCGTCCTTCACAAGTATTGAACCCCAACACTTCAACCGTTACCATTAGTTTGAAGGATGCGCCTGTTTTTACACAGCGGATCATCGCAAATACCATGGATTCGTTGATCACCATCATCATTCCGATGAACAAAAAATATTTACAGCCAGATGGTAGGTTCGTAAAAGTGAAGATTGTAGCAAAAATGTCTGTATCAGATCAGATCTGTCAGGATATTGATAACCCGGCAGTATGGATCAATATTAGGAACAGTTCCTATTTCAGCTCCAATAAGCAAGCAGTTCTTGCTTATGAGCGTAGTATGAAAGAAACGATTCAGGAATTTAGTGCCATTGCTAGTCCGGCTTCACCAGACTTGAATGATATTTTGGCTGGTGGTATTCTGTATTCTTTGGTTAAACAACTGAATAAAGAAGGGGTAACTGCTACCAAAACATTTAATGCGAACGATTCTTTGAATAATACATTGGTGGTTGGTTTGCAAAGTCGTTTGCCAGAAGCCATTAAACGTCAAATGCCTGCACTTAGTAAAGGTCAGGGTTTGATTCAGGTACTAGGAA
Source organism: uncultured Bacteroidota bacterium (assembly GCA_903924075.1). Taxonomy (GTDB): domain Bacteria; phylum Bacteroidota; class Bacteroidia; order Chitinophagales; family Chitinophagaceae; genus Sediminibacterium. The sequence continues at coordinate 1,366 of CAIYAG010000076.1, forward strand.
CTGAAGGAAATTCTGTTTTAGTTGTATCTGGTTATGATGAAGAAGGTTATAAAAAAGCGATTGCAGTTTTAAGTAATTATAATATTTTAAATAGTGCTTTCTCTAAAAAATTGATCGTTGATAATACAACGCTTAAAGCAGTAGAGAATAATTTATTGCCACAGGTATTAACGTTAGAGCAATTAGGTGTACCATCTGCATTGATGGAAGGGGTACTGGCGCTACAAACCAACTATCCGTTTAACCTGATCGATTATAATGCAATTCCTAAAAAATTAACGCTTCACTTAGAAGCATTATTCTCGCATTTAAGAGAGAACGACCGTGGTTTCTTAAACGTGTATTTGAATGATAACTTGGTATACACCACTTCATTACAAGATTTAAACGCTTTCAATAACGATGTTGATCTACCAACTTATTTGTTAACGAAGGTAAATTCTCTTGTCATTGAAATGAGGTTCCATCCAAGTCAGAGTGTTTGTAAAGATGGTTTCGCAAGTTTCTTCGGTTTTATTAATAGCCGAACTTCTTCTATTACTTTCTCAGGAGAACAAAATACTGACTTCTATAACTTCTTTAACTATCCAGGAGAATTTAGAAAACGTCCATTAAAGTTCTTGATCTCTCCAGGTATCAATACCAATGTAACATCTGCAGTGGGTGAGTTGATCTACCAGATCAATGCTGCATCGCTTTTAAATGCAAATATGATCTTGCCAGTATTGGTAGAAAGTGATAAGACAACTATGGCAGATATGAGGGGATTCAATGTCATTGCACTGATGCATCGCACGGATCCATTTATTAAGAATTTTAGTAGCATGCCTATTCAGTTTAATCGCGACTTCCAGTTGTATAAAAACCTGGATGGGGAGACCAGTTTCTCGTTCAATGATTTCTCTGGAAGTGGTATTGCCCAGATCTTCCGGCAATCGAATAGTACAGTGCTCTTGATCTCGTCATTGGGTGATAGTACCACCAAGGAGGCCTTGCAGAGTGTGATCAAGAGTTTTGGAGGACAGTCATCTGCCATTCAAAGTAATGTATGTATATCTACCAGTGATGGAAAGAGTAATTTCTTCTTTAAACTACGTGAAGATGAGAAACTGGTAACTTATAAGGGAGATACAAATTTCTTGTTGACGCTTTGGGAGAAGTATAAGATATTTATTTTATTCTTTGTATTGATATTGGTGATTTGGAGTTTCTTCTTTGTTAGAAGACGCGTTAAAAAATCACAAGAGATCGTTTAATAAAAATACTTAGTTCCGGTACTTATGTGCCGGAACTATTTTTCTATAAGCTTTGTTGTATGCAAAGCTTTAAGTGGAGTAAAAATAATTATGCCGGTCAGTGCCCTAGATAACATGGTGTCTGTTGGTTTATTTGAAGCAAATAAACTAAAGGAAATTGAAATCATTGCCAATGAGTTCAACTATTCCTATATTAAGACTGCCCTGAACTTTGGGTTTCTAACAAGAAAAAAATATGTTGCATTTTTAGAGCAGGAGGGTTTTGAACTGGTGGCTGTTCGGGATGAGGAAATGGATGAGCAATACATCTTGCAATGCGAATTAATTGAGTTGAACTCCATACTTTATGCGCCCCTTCGAAAAATGGGGGATGGTAGTTTATTAGTAGCTGCTGCTGATCCTCAAGATGAAAAACTAAAGACACTTTTAGCATTACGTTTTAAAATGCCCATCCGCTTTGTGGCGGCATCTGATCTGGATATTACTTGGTTGGTGCACATCAAAAGGGGAGAGTATTATGTAAAGGAAGCGGTATTCAGTTTGATGCGTAAGGATCCAGAACAATCTGGCCTGATCACATTTACAGATCCACAATTGATTTTTATTTTTGGTGTAATTGGAGTCTTGATCATTTTGTTATTTATTAGCTTTATTAAAGTTGCAATGTTTTTGAATGTATTGTTCAGCGTTGCTTTCTTTTTTACCATTTTGTTTAAACTGTATCTTTCATTGAATGGTTCAAAGGCTGAAATGAAAGAGTTAGTAAACAAGTCAGAAGTAAAGGCATTGCCTGAAGATACTTTACCCATTTATACCATTTTACTTCCGGTATATAAAGAAGATAAACTAATTCGAAAACTCATTTGGAACCTTAGGAGTTTGGATTATCCCAAAGGCAAGCTGGACGTTAAATTGTTGATTGAGGAAGACGATGATAAGACTTTGAACGCTGTACGAAATCTTGATTTTCCGGCAAATTTCGAAACCATTGTGGTACCCTTTCACATGCCTAAAACCAAACCGAAAGCTTGTAACTACGGGTTGCATTTTTGCAGAGGAAAATATCTGGCTATCTATGATGCGGAAGATGTACCCGATTCAGATCAGTTGAAAAAATGTGTTGTATTATTTAGAAAGTTACCAGATGAATTTGTGGTGTTGCAGGGAGCATTGAATTATTTTAATAAAAATGAGAACATGTTAACACGCATGTTTACATTGGAGTATACCTATTGGTTCGATTATATGCTGCCTGGTTTAATGAGTCTTGATATCCCAATTCCTTTAGGTGGCACAAGTAACCATTTTAAATTTGACAAACTAATGGAGCTTGGCGGTTGGGATCCGTTCAATGTTACGGAAGATGCCGATTTGGGTGTACGCGTATTTGAAAAAGGATTTAAAGTAGGGATTGTGAACAGTACTACTTTAGAAGAAGCAAATAATGAACCATTTAACTGGATCCGTCAGAGAAGCAGATGGATCAAGGGTTATATGCAAACAACATTGGTGCATATGCGAAACCCAGCACGACTGATTCGAAGAATTGGGTGGAGGGGTTTTCTTGGTTTTAACTTCTTTATTGCGGGCACTTCCATTACGTTCTTGTTGTATCCAATATTATTGAGTTTTCTATTAACCTATGCCATTGTTAAATTAACTTTTGTTGCTACTTTATTCCCAGATTGGGTATTGTATATCGCAACATTTAATTTAGTAGCTGGAAATACATTGATGATCTATGTGAATATGCTATCTGTGTTTAAAAGAAAATATTATGAATTGATCTTGTTTGGTGCATTAAACCCATTGTATTGGATCATGCACTCAATAGCAGCATATAAAGGATTATGGCAATTGATTTATAAACCTTTTTATTGGGAAAAAACAAACCATGGGTTAACGAAAATAAGCACAAGTGGTGCTGCTCCAGTTAACCCATTGGATGATGATGATTAATTATGCCAAAACAATTACCTAAAATATTATCCGTTTTCTTGATTGCATATTATGTATGTATATCTTGGTTGTTAAAGCGTC
>CAIYAG010000077.1 GCA_903924075.1 uncultured Bacteroidota bacterium
GCATCCGTTCAGTTCAACGATATCAATTTGCAGTTAACGCGTCAGCAGAGTAAGATCAGTACGCTGAAACAAGAGTTGGTATTCAAAGAAAATCAGTTGAACGATTTGCATAACCAGATCGCTGAAAATACCAAACAACTTTCTGAAGCATCTGGAAATATTGAAGAAAGCGAAAACGCAAAACTGGCTGCAGAGCAAGAATTGCTAGAGTTATTGAGAAATAAAGAAGTAGAAGAGAAGGTATTGGGTGAAGCAGATCAGGCTTATTATAACCTCCGCAATATTTTGCAGGAGAAAGAAAGCGCACTTCGCATGAAAGTGAAGAGCAAAGAAATGATCGATCATCTGGTTACAGAGATCAAAGACCGATTGAACGAATTGAAACTGCAGTTAGCAGGAATGAAAGAGCGTTTGAGTGTGGAGTTTAAAGTAGAGTTAGACGATATTTTAGATCAGCCTCGTATTACTGAAACACCGGTGGAAGAGCTGCAAGCAAGTTCAGATAGAATGCGCAAGCGTTTAGAGAATATTGGAGAAGTGAACCCAACTGCCATTGAAGCTTATACCGAAATGAAAAAGCGTTATGAGTTTATTTTGGAACAGAAGAACGACTTAGTATCTGCTAAAGAAAGCTTATTGCAAACCATTCAAGAAGTGGAAGCAACAGCGAACCAGCAGTTCTTAGATACTTTCAACAAAGTACGTGAGAACTTCCAGAAAGTGTTCAAGGCCTTGTTTACAGAAGAAGATACGGCCGATATGATCCTGGTAGATCCAACTAATCTCGCAGAAACAGGCATTGATATTGTTGCGAAGCCGAAGGGTAAACGACCTTCTTCGATCACGCAGTTGAGTGGAGGAGAAAAAACATTAACTGCAACAGCCTTGTTATTCGCGATCTACTTAATCAAACCAGCACCATTCTGTATTTTGGATGAGGTAGATGCGCCATTGGATGATGCCAACGTAGGTAAGTTCACACAGATGATCAAGAAGTTCAGTGATAACTCACAGTTCATTATTGTAACACACAATAAGCAAACCATGAGTTGTGTGGATGTGATCTATGGTGTTACGATGCAAGAGCCCGGTGTAAGTAAACTGGTACCGGTCGACTTTAGAAGTTTGGCAAATTAGTAAATAATAAATCGAACCATTTCAATGCGTAAATGGAACATGTTGATGGTTTGTATTCTGGCCATTGCTTTAAACAGCAGTGGCCAGAATCGTTTTATGCTGGAAGGAACCATAGGAAAATCGCCGATTGTGATGTTGCTCGAAATTGACAAGGGTTCCGCATTTGTTACTTATTACTATAAGAAATACCCACATGATATTGAATTGGAAGGAGACCAATCTGCAGATGGTGTGATCAATGTAAAAAAAGGGAGTTACGATTTTAAGGGAGAGATGGATACTGTTTATGAATCCTTGCAAATTCATGAATTGGCAAATAAAACAGGTTGGGAGGGAACCTGGAAAGAACGGAAGGGATCTGTCTTACCAATTAAGTTAACTGGTCTTAAAACAGAAAATTATTTGCAAACAAAAAATGCCTCATTTCATTTTGTAAATGATTCCACTTCTTTTGATGGCAAGTTCCACTTGCAATGGAATCATGAAACTGGTTCTACTATCAAATCCTTTAAAATACTTACTGGATACACAGATAGTATACTTAGAAAAATCAATTCAGTAATCAAAGAAAAACAAATAGAACAAGTAAATAATTTTTTTAGTTGTGCCGGAAGAAAAAATAATATTGGGGATTTTGAGTATACGATCAGTAATGTTTTTTTATCTGAAACATTGATCAGTATTCATGCGAATGCATTTTGGTTGTGTGGAATAGGTCATCCGAATTCTGGTGATATGTCATTTACGATAGATGCGATCAGGGGTACTGAAATAAAAGAATTAGATGATCTTTTTAATTTTAAAGAGGGCAAATTAAAATATTCACCAGATTCTTTATTTGATGATGATCGAGGCAGATGTATTGTTAATGTGTTAACCAAATTATATCCTAGGGAAATGGCAAAACCAACTGATCCTTCACAATATTGTAATTATTCCAAGCCTTCCTATTGGAATTATCCTGTCTGGCATTTTACTACAAAAGGATTATACATTGGTCCAACTTTTAACCATGGAGCAGCTTCTTGCGAAGGGCCAGATTTTCCCATCATTCCATATTCTTTACTTCCCCAATATTTAATTAAAGAAAAGCAGATAAGTTTGCCGAAATAATTTTCCATTGTACAAAGGCATTTTCCTATTATACTTAGTTTGTTTCGGCACTTATGTTTTGTTTACAAGGCAGCCCGATTATTTTGATGGGGATCGTGTGCCTGCAACCATTGTGATTGTAAAGGATAGTGTGAGCGGAAAGCCAATGCACTTAGCTGATTTTTCAAATGGCTATCAGCATTTTCGGGTGAAGGCCGATTATTATTTGAGGTCATGGAACGAGGGTGAGAAAATAGAAGTGATCTATGAAACCGAACATCCTGAAAAGGGCGCTGTGTATAGCTTTTGGGGCTATTGGATCGGGCTGGGTGAGTTGATCGCTTCGATCGTTTTTATTGTGGTGAGTTTTCAGATTGCAGTTTCCATCACTAAAAATCCAACTCCCGAAGCCTTGCTCGAACAGTTGGATTATAAGGAGCCGAATAAGCCCCGATATGATTAGTAATTATCTTTTGAGCAAACGCTTGATCTCTTTTTCAACGTCGCGGCCCTTGATGGTTTCTCGTTTATCGTAATTCTTTTTACCGCGGCCAATGCCAATTTCTACTTTCACCAAATTTTTATCAGTGAAGAAAACTTTCAGCGGAACAATGGTATAACCCTTGTCCTTCATTCTGTTTTGTAGTTTTTTTAATTCTCTTTTATTCAACAACAATTTGCGATCGTGTACTTCAATATGGTTGTTATCGCTGCCATGAGAATAGGATGCAATGAATAATGCGCGTACCCACAATTCACCTTTGTCGAACATGCAGAATGAATCGTTGAAACTAACCTTGCCTTCGCGGATCGATTTTACTTCAGTGCCCATCAATACAATACCCGCTACGAATTTTTCTTCAATAGCATAATTGAAATAAGCCTGCCGATTATTCATTTCCTTCGTCATACCACGCCGCAAGGCAGCTTTAATGGGGTTGATTATTTTCTTAAAAGACTAACCACCTGACTCAATTTATCCCTCAAGACTTTTCTATCCACGATGAAATCTAAGAACCCATGTTCTAATAAGAATTCACTGCGTTGAAAACCTTCAGGTAAATCGCGTTTGATGGTTTCTTTAATAACCCTTGGTCCCGCAAACCCAATCAGGGCGCCTGGTTCAGCGATATTCATATCGCCAAGCATTCCAAAGCTTGCAGAGATTCCACCAAATGTTGGATCGGTTAATAAAGATATAAAAGGCAATTTAGCATCGCTTAATTGCGAGAGTTTACCACTGGTTTTTGCTAACTGCATCAAACTAAAAGCACTCTCCATCATACGTGCACCACCACTCTTGCTGATCACTAAATAGGGGAGTCTGTGTTCAATACAATAATCAACGGCTCTGCTAAATTTCTCACCCATCACAGATCCCAGAGAACCTCCGATGAATTCAAAATCCATACATGCTACAACAATACCTTCCCCATTGATGGTACCTACTGCCACACGCATACTATCTTTCAGATCCGTTTTAGAATGGATATCATCTAATCGTTTCTGGTAAGGTTTCAGATCGGTAAATCCGAGTGCATCCTTACTTCTGATATTGCTGTATAATTCTTTGTACTCCTTGTTATCAAAAAGAAAATCGTAGTATTCTTCACTACCAATTCGATGATGGTAGTTACACTTCGGACATACGTATAAGTTCTCTTTTAATTCGGTAGTGGTACATATAAAATTACATTCAGGACATTTATTCCAAAGTCCCTCTGGCGTCTCCTTCTTATCAGCTGTTGAGGTTAAAATACCCTTACGGATCCTTTTGAACCATCTAGGCCTACTCCCTTCTGCTCCCTGTGCTTCATCGCCTGTTAAATTCGATTCAAGGTCTTCTTCACGTTCTTTTTTCATAATAGCTCAATACAATTGGGGCGGAAAGATAATAATTTTTTAACCACCCTGATACGAAAACGCAATATTATGCAATACTGATGGATTGGTCTAAATACACATCCTGGATCGCATTAAGCAGTTGAATTCCATCGGCCATAGGGCGTTGAAACGCTTTTCTGCCCAAAATCAAGCCCATACCACCTGCTCGTTTATTAATTACAGCCGTTTTTACTGATTCTGCCAGATCGGTATCGCCCTTGCTTTCCCCACCAGAATTGATGAGTCCGATCTTGCCGCTATAGCAATTCAGCACCTGGTACCTGCATAGATCAATGGGATGATCGGAAGTGAGTTTTGAATAAACCAGCGGGCTCGTTTTACCATGCTTGGTAGCCAGGTAACCGCCATTATTGGTAGGCAATTTTTGTTTGATGATATCGGCCTGAATGGTTACTCCCAGATGATTAGCCTGACCTGTTAGATCTGCTGAAGAATGATAGTCAACACCATCCACTACAAATCCATTATTGCGGGTGTAGCACCAGAGAATCGTTGCCATACCCAATTCGTGTGCCTGTTCAAAAGCCTCTGAAATTTCTTTGAGCTGACGATTACTTTCTTCACTTCCCCAATAAATGGTAGCACCCACTGCAACCGCTCCCATATTCCATGCATCTTTTACTTTGCCAAACAATGTTTGATCGTATCGGTTGGGTAAGCTCAGAAATTCGTTGTGATTGATCTTTACAATGAAAGGAATTTTATGCGCATATTTTCTACTCATTAAC
>CAIYAG010000078.1 GCA_903924075.1 uncultured Bacteroidota bacterium
ACTTCGTTTTATCAATGATACCATCAGGGCTCAAAGCCTGGTTTTACAATTCAATAAAGTAATAGATCAGGCAGGTGGGAAACTGGAGTTAGGCGTGAAGGAGAGTGGAGCTATCAATGATCTGATCACCTTGAAAGTATACGAGTTTCCATTGATCAATGTGCTTTGGTTGGGAGTGGTGATCATGACAATCGGATTTGGGATGGCTATTCGTCAAAGATTGTTAATGAAATCAAATTTAAAATCGGTTTAAATAAAATCGGGTTACTTTTTTTGTGTGGACAGCATTAATGCAAGAGACCATATCTATAAATTAAAGCGTGAAAAAAGCTGTACAATATATCATTCCTATTCTGATCCTGTTAATGGTAACAGGCTGGAATAATAAACTGTCTGCGCAAACCATTGGAGCGTATGATACTGTTCGGGTATATGCTTATATCACCCCAGAGGGAGATACCGTTCCTATGAGTTATTTGCCCAATGTTGAAGTGTATACAAGGCTCACTGGGAAGTGGAAAAGATATTGGCAGGATTGGACTCGTTTACGCAACGCGGTCTATGTAACTTATCCCTATGCGAAGGCTGCAAGTAGGATCATGAATGAGATCAATGCCAAATTGGTTCATGTAACAGATCGGGCAGAAAGAAGGAAGATCATTCATGAACGAGAGAAGGAGCTAAAGAAAGAATTTACCGATAAGCTCACACAATTATCTATCTACCAAGGTAAAGTATTGATGAAATTAATTTATCGAGAAACGGGCAATAATTGTTACGAGATCATCGACGATTATAAAGGGTTTATTAATGCTGCATTCTGGCAAACAGTAGCCGTTTTATTTGGCAGCAACCTAAAACAGAAATACGATCCAAAAGGTACTGATCTGGATATGGAAAAGATCGTGATAGATGTAGAGAAAATGTATGGTTATCGGAGTTAAATGAGTTTATTGATCGTATTAATAAACGCTGTTCTATCAATCATATTAGCACCCATACTTTCTAAATGGGCTGTATAAATCTGACAGTCGATAATTTCAATTCCTTCTTCTTTTAACTGAGAAACATAAGCGATGAATGCATACTTACTTGCATTGCTCACAAGGCTAAACATACTTTCTCCAAAGAATACCTTTCCCATTTTAATGCCATACAAACCGCCAACCAGTTTTTTGTCCTGCCACACTTCTGCACTATGGGCAAAACCAAGTTCATGAAGTTCAATGTAGGCTTTCTCAACTTCAGGAGTGATCCAGGTTCCATCCTGGTCTTTTCGCTTTACATCTTTACAAAGATGGATCACCTCTCGAAATGCCTTGTTTGTGGTGAATTGAAAGCTTTTCTTTTTTAATAATAATTGCATGCTTTTACTAACCTGTAATGCATCTGGGTATAAAACAAATCTAGGATCTGGGCACCACCAGAGGGGAATATCGCCATCAAACCAAGGGAAGATCCCATTTTTATAGGCAATCAGTAGCCGATCTACACTTAGATCTCCACCCATTGCCAATAATCCTTCACTATCTGCTTCATGCACTGGGGGGAACCAAAGGGAATTGTCGAGAATAGTTAACTGCATAGTATTGCTTGATTGTGGGTGATATCATGCAAAATGCACGTAAAAAACTAATAAATTTTTATTAAACGAAAACCTCGATCGTAGCACCAATGCCACGATCCGTAATGGCGTCACACATAGGTTTCAGGGTCTCGTATTCGCCCTTTTTAACGGCATATTTCCCTTTGTAATGGATCAGCATGGCACATTGCTCAGCTTGCTCTTGTGAGTGCTCGCAAACCTCTATCAGGGTCTCAATGACCCAATCAAAAGAGTTTACTTCATCATTCCAAAC
>CAIYAG010000079.1 GCA_903924075.1 uncultured Bacteroidota bacterium
AAGAAGTGAAGAGTGAAGAGATAAGAGTGAAGAGTGGTTGGTAAGGTGTTAAGTTAAGAGTGATATATATTTAAATTGGTTGTTATGAAAATATTTAAATCATTATTCTTTTCAATTATTTTACCTTTTGTTTTGCAACAGGTTACAGCACAGTCGTTCTCGGCTACTGAAATTGCGAAGTGGAAAGAAGAAGCGAAGCGTGTTGCGATCATCCGCGATAAATGGGGGATTCCGCATGTGTATGGCAAGTCTGATGCGGATGCGGTGTTTGGTTTATTATATGCACAGTGCGAAGATGATTTCAAACGCGTTGAAATGAACTACGTTGAGAAGTTAGGAAGAACTTCCGAAATCAAAGGCGAATCGGAATTGTATAACGACTTGCTCATTCGCATGATCATTGATACCGCTGATGCTAAAAAAGATTTTGCAGTGGCTCCTGATTGGTTAAAGAAATTAATGCATGCATACGCTGATGGCATTAACTATTATCTCTATACGCATCCTCAGATAAAACCAGCATTACTAAATCGATTCGAACCTTGGTTTCCTTTACTATGGACCGATGGAAGTATTGGTGCCATTGATGTGGCTGACATTACAGTTACCGATTTAAAGAACTTTTATTCTGGAGATCCTGGTACCGCTGTTGCGAAGATTGACAAACAAGATTATGATCTTTTGCCTGGTGGATCGAATGGCTTTGCATTTGCACCATCAAAAACTGTTTCAGGAAATGCCATCTTGTATATCAATCCACATACCACTTATTATTTCAGACCAGAAGTTGCTGTTGAGAGTGAAGAAGGCTTGCATGCCTATGGTGCAGTTACCTGGGGACAGTTTTTTGTTTATCAGGGATTCAATGAACACCTGGGTTGGATGCACACATCAAGCTATAGTGATGTAGCAGATACTTATATTGAAAAAGTAAAAAAAATAGAAGGTTCAATACAATATGCCTATGATGGAAAATTGCTTCCTGTAAAAGAAAAACAGATCAGCATTCAATACCTGAATAATGGCAACATTGTGTCTAGAACATTTAAAACTTATTATACCCATCACGGACCAGTGATGGCAAAGAAAAATGGGAATTGGATCTCGGTGCGTGCCAATAACCGTGATATGAAAGGATTGATTCAATCATGGGATAGAACAAAAGCTAAGACCTACGAAGAATATAAAAAAACACAGGAACTTCTGGCTAATACGTCTAACAATACTGTGTATGCAGACGACAAAGGGAATATTGCCTACTGGCATGGCAACTTTATGCCCAAGCGCGATCCAAATTATAATTGGGCATTACCAGTTGATGGAACCATTACTGCAACTGAATGGCAGGGCTTACACAAACTAGAAGAATTGATCCACGTAAAAAATCCAACTACAGGATGGATTCAGAATTGTAATAGTTCACCTTTTACTGTATCTGGAACGAGTAGTCCGAATAAAAATGATTTTCCAAAATACATGGCACCTAATGGCGATAATTTCAGAGGGATCAATGCTGTACAAATTTTAAAAGATAATGGCGCTTTCACGATCGACAAAGTAATTGCAACTGCATACAATAAACATTTACCAGCATTTGATTTTCTTGTACCCGCATTACTCAAAGCGTATAAAGACAATCAAACTAATGCAGCTTATTCAACACTTGCAGAACCCATGCAGATCTTAGGAGATTGGGACCATGATGTTTCAGAAACATCGATTGCCACTACACTCGCGATAGAATGGGCTCAGAAATTATGGCCTCAAATTTTAAAAGGAATGGATGAAGACGATGAATCAGACCAGGTAGAAAAGACCATCCATTTTGCAGACAGGGCCGATGCAAAAACCTTATTGCAACCCATGCTAACAGTAATTGCAGAACTCAATAAAAAATTTGGTAATTGGAAACAGCCTTGGGGTGAGATCAATCGTTTTCAAAGACTCACAGGAAACATTACAGAGGTATTTGATGATAGTAAACCTAGCTTACCCGCAGGACTTGCAGCTTCAACTTGGGGCTGCTTACCTTCATTCGTTAGCAAATCTTTCAATGGCACCAACCGCCGTTATGGATACAATGGTAACAGTTTTATTTGTGCAGTTGAATTCGGCAAAAAAGTAAAAGCAAAATCATTACTAGCCGGCGGAGAAAGCGGTGACCCTACTTCAAAACATTTTACCGACCAAGCAGAAATGTACACCAAGGGGCAGTTTAAAGAAGTACTATTCTA
>CAIYAG010000080.1 GCA_903924075.1 uncultured Bacteroidota bacterium
TCTCCCATTGGAATCATATACAAGCAAATCACCAGGATCTCTGATAGCAAATACACAAACAGCGGGTTCTTACCCAGCACTTCAAAGAAATATGTGAAGCGGGTCTTGTTTTTAAAGTCGATCAGGTAGATAATCGCCGAAATAATGATGCAATCAAGCCCAACGGTGATCAAAACAAAGGAAGAAGTCCACAGTTTTTTATTGATCGGGAAGACCATATTCCAACAATATGCCAAAAATAAGAGAAGCGCACCCGTTAATAATAACTTGGCCAGACCCTCATAATCCTTTCCTTTTTTCTGAACATAGGATCCAACAGTAAACCCTGCAACCACATTGGCAATGGCAGGCATGGTACTTAAAAGTCCTTCCGGATCAAACGCAAATCCTTCTCCATGATACAAATGCGATTCCCCAAATAACCAGAGATCCAGTTTCAAACCGGCATTGCCAGTAATGCTGAGTGGATCTGAAGCATCCCCAAACCAGATACATAGTCCCCAGTAAAGAAACAAGAAGAAAATACTAACCATCAATGCCAGTCTGGGTTTCAAGAAATAGATCATTAAAGATCCTATTCCATAACAAAGTGCGATTCTTTGTAATACTCCCAAAATTCTGGTATCACTAAGTGGTGCTAATATAATATGATGGTTATCGTCGTATCGTACAAACGGGAACCAATACATCAGAAATCCTAATAAAAATATCAGGGCTGTTCTTTTGAAAATTTTAGTGAGAATCGCAGACCTACTCATACTTGCCCACTTCGGCATCACAAAACTCATGGCGTTTCCCACTGCAAAAAGAAAAGATGGAAAAACCAGATCAGTTGGTGTAAAGCCATGCCATTTGGCGTGTTGTAAAGGGGCGAAACTCATATCGTTGCCCGGTGTATTCACAATAATCATCAGGCAAATGGTCATACCCCTGAAGACATCCAGGGCAAGAAATCGTTTTGGAGCAGTCATATAGCAATTTTGGTGAGCCAATATAGTAAATTATTAAACCAATCAGTAGCCTTTGACCACCTATTCAACTATTTCAGCTAATTTAATTCTTCAAATAAAAATCTTTTTCCATGCGATTCCTTAAAATAATATTGGGTTTGGTGGTGGTACTATTTATTGTGTACTTGTTTGGGCCACATCCAACCAAACCGGTTTACGCAATGGAGCTACCCACTGTTCCTGCCGAGCCAACAGCATTGATGAATTATATTCAGAAGGGAGAATCGATGCACAAGGTTAAAAAAGATAATGAAGCTGAAATCATCTGGGCTGATAGTACTAAAAAGAAAACAGCTTATGCGATTGTTTATTTACACGGTTTCAGTGCCAGTAAAATGGAGGGTGCTCCCACTCATCAGCACATTGCAAAAATGTTTGGTTGTAATTTATATTTAGCACGCTTATCGCAACATGGAATAGATACTACTGAGGAATTAATGAATATGACTCCCGATAATTTATGGGAAACTGCTAAAGAAGCTTATGCCATTGGGAAGCAGTTAGGCGATAAAGTGATCTTGATGGGAACATCCACAGGAGGCACGCTGGCATTGCAATTGGCCGCTACCTATCCCGATGTTGCAGGTTTGATTTTATACTCTCCCAATATTGCAGTGAACGATTCCAATGCATGGCTACTGAATAATCCATGGGGTTTGCAAATTGCACGTTTGGTTAAGGGATCGAATTATAATTTTATTACAGCCGATACTGTTTACGCAAAATATTGGAATACGAAATACCGATTAGAATCGCTTACTTCCCTTGAAGAATTATTAGAAACTAAAATGACTGATGCCACTTTTAAATCTATCAAACAGCCAGTTTTAACCTTGTATTATTATAAAGATGAACAACATCAGGACCCTGTTGTAAAAGTGAGTGCCACAAAAGCCATGTTTGAGCAATTGGGTACAGCAAAAGAATTAAAAAGAGCTGTTGCAATGCCAAATACCGGAAATCACGTTCTCGCATCCCCCATTTTATCAAAGGATGTGGCAGGTGTTGAGCAACAAACTGTTCAGTTTCTGCAAGATATCATGCACCTGAATCCCATAAAATAAAAGAAGAATGTCGATTTTAAATTCTCTTATCTTCGTCACGATTAACTAAAACGATTGTTATGCCCCTCAGTAAAATTGCAGGTATTGGAATGTATGTGCCCGAAACCGTAGTAACGAACAATGATCTTAAAAA